>CANQNU010000057.1 GCA_947625295.1 uncultured Clostridia bacterium
ATGTAATAAATTTAAATTTTTAATGTAATTTTAATGTAACTATTGGAAGATTATATAAAAATACAAAAAATTACAATGAAAAATAAAAAGTTAGTTTTAATGTAAAATACAGATAGCTCTAAGAGAATAAAAAAATGACAAAATTTTAACTTAATGTTAAAATTTTGTCATTTTTTGTCGTTTGGAGGCGACACCCGGATTCGAACCGGGGATCAGAGTTTTGCAGACTCGTGCCTTAGCCTCTTGGCTATGTCGCCATATAAAATAAATTAATATGAACTCATCTTATTTCATATATTAAATGGAGCAGGTAGTGGGAATCGAACCCGCAAATCTTCCTTGGCAAGGAAGTATTTTACCATTAAATTATACCTGCAAAAATAAGACATAGAAATAAATTTTTATAATTGATATGTTCTACTAGAAATTTTACTATTGTCATATCCTTATATATAAATTATATGCTTGAGCATTAAAATAATACCAAAAATGCGTTATATTGTCAAGTAATATAACGCATTTTTATTATCCTTACAATATAAATTACTAATTATATCTGTACTTTATTATTAGCTTTTTTATTTTTAAGTAGTTTTTCTTTTCTTTGTTTTAATTTTAGTTTTTTCTACTTTTTTAGATTTTGATTTAGACTCATTTTCTTCTTTTATTTCTTTTGCTATATCTGCGTCTTCAATCTTTTCACCTTTTTTAGGTTTGTTCCAAGAAATATAATCACAAGAATTAGGATTATTTTCACAGATGTAATATTTTCTTTTTTTCTTTGTTTTTCTAACCTGAACTGTTCCACCACATTTTGGACATGGTTCTTCTATTGTTTCTATAATAGGTTTTGCATTTTTACATTCCGGATACCCTGGACAAGCTAAGAATTTTCCATATCTACCATATTTGTATACCATCATTCTACCACATTTTTCACATGGTACATCTGATACTTCATCAACTAATTCAACATGTTCTAATTCTTTTTCTACTTTTTCTACTTCTTTTTGGAATGGTCCATAGAATTCTCTTATCATTTTTTTCCAATGTTCTTTTCCTTCTGCAATTTCATCAAATTCATTTTCTATGTCTGCAGTAAATTCTACGTTTATCACGTCTGTAAAATTCTCTGTTAACAATTTATTTACTATTTTCCCTAATTCTGTTGGTATTAGCTGTTTTTGTTCTTTTTCAATATATCTTCTTTCTAAAATTGTTGTAATCGTTGGAGAATATGTACTTGGTCTCCCTATTCCTTTTTCTTCTAATGCCTTTACTAAACTTGCTTCTGTATATCTTGGTGGTGGTTCTGTAAAGCTTTGTTTTGGATCTAGTTTATCTAATTTTAATTCTTGTTTTTCTTTTAATTCTGGTAACATTCCTTCTTGTTCTTCTGTTTTTTCATCTGTTCCTTCTACATACAAAGTCATGAAACCTTTAAATTTAATTGCTTGACCATTTGCTTTAAATGTGTATTTATCTGCATTTATTGTTACAGACATTGTATCATAAGTTGCTGATGCCATTTGACTTGCCATAAATCTATTATAAATTAATCTATATAATTTATATTGATCTTTTGTTAATGAATCTTTTATACTATCTGGTTCTAATTCTATATAAGTAGGTCTAATGGCTTCATGTGCGTCTTGTGAATCTTTTTTTGTTTTGTAAAATCTATTTTCATAATAATTTTCGCCATATGTTTCTGTGATATATTTTTTGGCCGCACTTCTTGCTTCTTCTGAAAGTCTTGTAGAATCTGTTCTCATATATGTAATTAATCCTATTGTTCCTCTACCTGATATATTAATTCCTTCATATAATCCTTGTGCAATTGACATAGTTTTCTTCAATGTGAATCCTAGCTTTCTAGAAGCTTCTTGTTGCATTGTACTTGTTGTAAATGGTGGTGCAGGGTTTCTTTTTTTCTCACTTTTTTTAATTTCATCAACAATATATTTTGCTTGTTTAATTGTTTTTAATATATTGTCAACTTCTTCTTGTGAATGAATTTCTTGTTTTTTTCCTTCTGTTCCATAAAATTTTGCTTCAAATTGTTTTTTACTATTTTTATCTTCAAGATTAGCATAAATGTTCCAATATTCTTCAGGAATAAATTTTTCTATTTCTTCTTCTCTTTCTACAACCAACTTAACTGCAACGGATTGAACACGTCCAGCAGATAATCCTCTTCTTACTTTTTTCCATAACACTGGGCTTATTTTATAACCAACTATTCTATCTAGTACTCTCCTCGCTTGTTGTGCATCTACTAAATTAATATCTATGTCTCTTGGCTCTTTTATCGCTTTTTGTACTGCTCCTTTTGTAATTTCATTAAACGTAACTCTTGTTATTTTTTCCTTTTCTTCTTGTAAAATAGTAGCTAAATGCCATGCAATTGCTTCTCCTTCACGGTCAGGGTCAGTTGCAATATATACTTTTTTTGCTTGTTTAGCTTCTTTTTTTAATGATTTTATTAAGTCCCCTTTTCCTCTGATATTGATGTATTCAGGCTCAAAATCATGTTCTACATCAACTCCTAATTTTGACTTTGGTAAATCTCTTATATGTCCCATAGAAGCTACTACTTTAGTGCTGCCTCCTAAAAACTTTTTGATTGTATTTGCCTTTGCTGGTGATTCTACTATGATTAATTTGTCAGCCATGTATTCCTCCTTAATGGTTGATTTATTCCATAATTATCTTTTTCTGTTAGTATTTTAGAATAAAATAATATATTTTGCAAGCTTTTTATAAAAATTAATATTGTTTTGTATTACTAAGATTTATAAGGATTTATATAAAATATTAATAATCAACCATATTCTTATTTTAATTAAATAGTTTAACAATAGATATTAAATTAACCAATTTATAAAAGCAATATTTCTCTTGAAAAATCTAGGATAATATCTTGCAACGATATTGGAGTTACTTTATGACTTTTTAAAATTTCCAATATTTCATTTACTTTCTTTTCATCATTTGATAAATATCTAATTGAATCTTCTTCCATGTTTGCTTCATTATTTTCTTTATATTCTGTTTTAATTACTTGTATTCCATATTTTGTTCCTTTTTTATGATTTAGGTCTTCTTCATTAATTATTTTATAATATTCTATTTTTATGGGATAATTGGTATTTTCCTTTTCTAATTCTTGTTTATTTATAAATGTACTTCCGAAAAATGTTTTCATTTGTCTCTCCTCTCTCTTTTTGTTTCGCACTGTTCTATAATACAACTATTATGAGGGGTTTGCAAGGATTTTTCATCGCAATTTTTATCATAATTTCTTATCTTTTTACATTTTTTGTCATTTTATTCTATAATATTACTTCTTTCTCTATTTTACCTGTTATATTTCAAGCAAAATTTTACAAATTTTAACATTCTTCTAAAAATAATTTATTATTTTCTATTCTTTTATTTTATACTTGTTTTAGGCTTTTTCTATAAATTTTATAATTAGGCATATATGTTTCTACTAAATCCCAAAAAGCCTTTGAATGGTTCATATGCTTTAAATGACACATTTCGTGTAAAACAACATATTTAATTTCCATTTCACTCTTTTTAGCTAATTGTACATTAATTGAAATATTCTTTTTTGAAGAGCAACTTCCCCATGCATATTTTATATTTTTTAATTTTACCTTATTAGGTCTTACTCCTATCATATTTGAATATTCCTCTACACTTTGCATTACAATTGTTTCAAGCTTATCTATATCTTTTTGTTCAACAGTAGTGTTTTTACCTTTTTGACTTTCTGATTCTTTTATTTTTTTATAAATCCACTTTGATTTTTGGTTAACAAAATCTATTGCATATCTTTCTTTTAATTTATTTGGAACCTTTACAATTACATTTCCATCTTTTATATAAATATACATATTTTTTATTTTTGAGTTTATTATTTGATAAGGTATTTTCTCTCCATTATACTCTATTTCATACATTTTTATATTCCTTCATTTCTTATTAAAAAATGCAAAAAGGAGCATACCTTTTTGACACTTTTAACAACTTTTTATTCTTTTATATCTTTTAATTTCAAAGTATTATTAAGTTCCATCTTTCCTGCTCTTGTGATAGAATTATAACCATATTTTTCTTTTATTTTATCAACTGCATCATCTAATTTTTCTTGTTTTTCGTTTATTTTATCTTGAAATAATGATAATTGGATTTCTTCTTTACCAATTAAGTTGTCAACCCTTACACCTATTAATCTAATTTCCATTGATTCATGATACATCTGTATTAATAATTGTTTTGCCTTTGCATATATTTCCTTTGTAGAAGATGTAGCAACTGTTAATTTCCCTTGATGTGATGTGTCTTGAAAATTGCTTGTCCTTAATTGGACATTTACTGTGTTTGCTAATAACTCATATTTTCTTAATCTATATGTGACTTGTTCTGTTAAAGCTAATAATATTTCTTCTAGTTTTTCGATATCTGTAACATTTTGTGATAGTGTAATAGAATTTCCTACTCCTTTAGGTTTTTCTTTTTTATATTGTACCTCTGAATTGTCAATTCCATTAGCATATTCCCACATTTGTATTCCATGTTTTCCAAATTTTTTATTTAATAAATTTTTGTCCGAAGTTGCTAAATCTCCTATTGTTTTAATTTGCATATTATTTAATTTTGGAACTGTCTTTTTTCCTAACATAAACAAATCTGATATAGGTAAAGGCCACATTTTAGTTTTAATTTCTTCTTCAAATAAAGTATGCACTCTGTCTGGTTTTGTAAAATCAGAAGCCATTTTTGCTAATAACTTATTGTGTGCTACACCAATATTTACGGTAAATCCTAGTTCTTGTTTTACTCTTTTACTAATTTCATTTGCTTTTTCTATTAGAGTAGATTTCATTAAATATTCTGTCATATCTAAAAAGCATTCATCTATACTAAATCTTTCGATTTTATCTGTATATTGTAATAATAGTTGATATAACATATCTGAATACTTTCTATATATTTTAAAATCAGAAGAAAATATTTTTATATTAGGACATTTTCTTCTTGCTTCATAAATTGTATCTGCTGTTTTTATACCAAACTCTTTTGCTTTCATACTTTTTGCTAATACAATACCTGATCTTTTTGTCTCATCTCCACCAATAATTGATGGAATTTCTCGTATATCAATATCAGAGCCCTTTTCTAACATATTTACGGCTGTCCAACTTAAAAAGGCATTATTTACATCTATGTGTAATATTTGTTTTTCCATAATACCACTCCTATTATGCCTATATTCCTTCTACAAATATATTCCATCTGTTTTAAACTCAAATTAGAATTATAACTTTTGTTTTAAATATTATATTTCATTATTTATTATAAAACTATTTCCATAATTCTTCTCTGAGTACTCATACCAACTTTATTATAAAATTCAATTGCATTTTTATTAAATTCCCAACAATTTAATTCTATTCTAGAACAATTTTCATATTTTGCAATTTCTTTTGCCTTATCCATTAGAACTTTTCCTATACCGTTTCTTCTATATTCTTCTTTTACTCCAATATCTTCGACCCATAAAATTTTCGTATCTTTTAAATTTCTATGTTCTTTAACATTTTTTATATTTATAATAATTATTCCATAAATTATTTCCTTTTCATTAGCAGCAACATAAACATTAAATTTTTCATCTTCTAATATTTCTAAAATTTCATTTCTATTTTTCTGTATGTCTTTAATTTTAAATACGTCTGGTCTATTATTCTCATGTAGTTCGTTTATTTGCATATAAATATCGATTATTTCATCTACATCTCTGTCTTGTGCTTCTCTTACTACCATATAAATTCCTCTTTTCTTTATAAATCTTTAATTGTTTAAATTCCTGCCAATTGCACATTTTAACCAATTTTTCTTTTCTGAACCATATAAGTAATTTTACTAATTAAAGGAGAAGGAGCTAATTTTGCTCCTAACTTAGCTAACTTTACATCAAGCCCTGGAACAATATAAAATTTTCCTTTTTCCATATTTTTTATTGCATAATCTGCTACTTTTTGGCTATTTGCTTCTCTTATATGAAACTTTACATTTGCCACTTTACTAAAATTTGTACTTACAGGTCCTGGACATAAAATGCTAATTTGTACATTAGATTTTTCTTTTTTCAATTCTTCTCTAATTCCCTCTGATAATCTAACAATATATGCTTTTGTTGCATAATAAGTAGCCATTAAAGGTCCTGGCATAAATCCTGCAATTGATGCAACATTTAGTATCTTTCCGCTTCCCTTTTCTTTCATATCAATCAAGTATAATTTTGTTAAAATATGATATGCTATGATATTTGTTTCTATCATTTTTATTTCTTTTTCTAGACTTGTTTTTGTAAAATCTCCACAATCTCCAAATCCAGCATTATTTATTAAGATATCCACATTTTTTACTTTTTTGTGGATATCTATACAATTTTCTTCTATTGATAAGTCAGTTACAATTGTTTCTATATTTACATTATTTCTTTCTAGTTCTTTTTTTACTTTTTCTAATTTTTGACCATCTCTTGCAACTAATACTAAGTCATAACCTTTTTTACTTAGCGTTCTTGCCATATCTCTTCCAATTCCTGAAGATGCACCAGTTATTAAAGCTTTCATTTTCTCACCCTCTATATCTCAAACTTTCTTTGTATTATAAATTAAATATCTTTATTTTCTAAATTTATTTAATACAATTCCAACTGCATGAACAATTTGTGTTGAATTATTATTTGCAATTGTCTTTCCTAAAGCTTTTCCTCCTACTGTAAGTGCTGCAACAGTTGCACTTAAAATAAATTGAATATTAAAGTTTAATCCAAATGTTTCTGTTATTTTCATTGAAATTAATGCACTAATTGCACCACTCAATACTCCACATATATCACCTATAACATCTGCACAAATATTAGCAACTTTTGGTGCATTTCTAATTAATTGTATAGAATCCTTAGAGCCTTTCACTTTTTTAGTTGCTTTTGCATGGAATTCATGTTCATTTGCTACTGTTACTGCAACACCAATAATGTCAAAGAATATTCCTATTACTATGACTAATATTAAAATAAAAATAGCTGGTATTAAGCTTAAGTTAGATACTCCATTTGCTGATATATATGAGAATATTATAGATAGTACGAAAGTGAGTATAAAAATCTTAACAAACCATTTTATATCCGAGTGTTCTTTTTGATTTTCCTTATTTCCTTGTTTGTTTTTCATATTTAATATGGTCCTTTCTGAGAACAAATTTAATTATAATTATTTCTATATTTGTTACTCTCAATATAATAATTTTAGGCAGATAAATATCTGCCTATTGTTTATTTTGTTTTTAGATGGTAAAAGCCTAAGTAAATTTTACAGTTTAGGTCTGGTCGAATTTCTCTATTTTCCACTTAACATTACTGTTAGAGTCGTTTCCGTTTAAGGAAAATATCTACTTTTAAGATGTAGACACCAGATCGCCACTAAAATCTGTACCTTAATCCCTAGACTTTTATGCTATAAATTTAGCAAACATTCTAGAAGTTTTCCTTAACATACTGGTATTCTTTACTAGTCTCTTTTGCAAATGCAATTTCATAATTTATATAGTAAAATTAATTTGGCCATAATTATATTTTACTCTTGTTAAAATTAGTCCCAATACATTCACTCAAGACAGGCTACTCTATGTATTTTGTGTCTTGGCACTCAACATAGGTTTCACTTAAAACTTTGTTTTAAGCCTCAACGAAAATAGGGAGTCTTATATATGCCATTATATAATACCCTAGATTCTTTACTCCCTAAGACCACACAAAACTGGCATTTCGCGCAATCTTAAGAAACTTCAACGATGTGCCCTTTAGTGGATTTTTAGCCCCACCCTCGTAAAGTCAGTATGACTAGAATAATGCACCATCGATATATATTATATAACATTTTGGCTAAATATTCCAATTTAATTTAAGTTAATTTTTATCTTAATTATTATTCTAAGCATTATGGTTTTGTACTATACTTAACATTTTCTTTATTTTTCTTTTATATTCTTTATTTTTCTTATTTATTTATATATTCAATGATTTCATTAACACATTTATCTAAATCGATATTTTCAAACCTTTTTTTTATTCCTGCTTTTATAATGTTTTCTTCTGAAAAATCTTTACTATCAGCAATAAATCTTCTACATAGTTCTTCATATTTAGGTTCTTTTTGTTTACGTTCTCTTTCTAATGCTCTTTCTAACCTTAATCCATCTTCCACTTCTATATATATAGGAATTAATTTTTCTTTAAAGTATTTTTTTATTTTACTGTATGATTCTAACGTTCCTGACATAAGTAAATCTTTTTCAGTATAAAATTGGTCATCTTCAATTGTTGCATATGTCCAAGGTCCATGTATAGTTTGATATGTTCTTGATTCTATTAACTTTTTGCTATTTTTCCCTTGTATATATTCTTCCATTTCTTTATTTGAAATGTAGTTATATGTTTGTCCTTGTATCTCGCCTTCTCTAATTGGTCTTGTTGTGTACATCACATAAATATTTACATCTAATTTATCTTTTAGTATATTGAATATTGTATCTTTTCCTGATGAACTTTTCCCCATAATATAAATTATATTCATATCTTCACCCTAATCTTTTTTATCTTCTTTATCTGCTTCATTATCCTTTTTTTTATTATTTTCTAACATTTTATTAATTGTTTTTAAAATATCGTCTGAATTTTCATCAAAGTCGTCTTTTACTAAATTAAACATTTTCTCTTCTCCTTATGTAATATATTTAGTTTATTAT
>CANQNU010000058.1 GCA_947625295.1 uncultured Clostridia bacterium
CATTTGAATCAATTGGAGACCCTTTTTGGATTCCTTGGCAGAATTTTACTAATAATTCTTCTGATCCAAGCTTTATTGTTTGAACAATATCAGCTCTTTTTTCGTTATATGTTGGGTCTACTTGGTATCCTAGTTTTTCTAAAATTCTACTTGCGAATATTGCTGTTTTTACACTACTTGCTACAACACTTGGTGCAAAAAATAATCCTTTTAATAATAATGGATTTTGATTTAACGATGGTCCGATTTCTTTTCCTATTCCTGGTGATGTTAATCTTTCTGCACATAATTCAATTAAATCTTTTTTTCCAACAATATATGCACCTGATGTGGCAATTCCTGCTCCTAAGTTTTTCATTAATGATCCGGACTGCTATATCTGCTCCTACTTCTATTGGTTCTTTATCTTGAACAAATTCTCCATAGCAATTATCAACCATAATAATTACTTTTCTATCTACTTCTCTTATAGCGTGAATTACTTTTTCAATCTGTTCAATTGTTAAACTTTTTCTTGTAGAATATCCTCTTGATCTTTGTATTTCTACTAATTTAACATCTTGTTTTTTCAACCTTTCTTGTATTTTTTCTATATCAAAGTCGTTATTAACTAAATCAATTTGTTCATATTTTATTCCAAAAGATTTTAAAGAACTCTTGCTTTCTTCTTTTCCTATACCTATTATTGTTTGAAGAGTATCATAAGGTGCTCCTGTAATACTTAGCATAGTGTCATTTGGACGCAATAATGCTGATAAAGTAACAGATAGTGCATGTGTACCTGATATCAATTGAGTTCTAACTAAACTATCTTCTGATTTAAATATTTGGCTATATATTTCTTCTATTTTGTTTCTTCCCGCTTCATCTATACCATAACCAGTAGAAGAAGTTAAATGACTTTCTTGTAAATTACATTTTTGAAATGCTTCTAATACTTTCTTGCTATTTGCCTCACATATATTTTGAACATTATCAAATATTGGCTTTACTTCATTTTCAACATCTTGTGCTAAATTTAATAACTCTTGCATCATTTTTATTATCGTTCCTTTCAATACTCAAATTTAATTAAATTGTATAATTGGTCATTATTATTTTACTACATATTTTCCTATTTGGCAATGTAAAAAGGGATGCTACAAAAATAAGACAATGAAGTCTAGCCTCATTGTCTTATTTTATATTATAATACATATTTCTTAATTAATATAATTCCACTTGCTATTGTAATTAATACAATAAATCCTATTGTGAAGAAAATTCTTACTTGACCTGTACTTATTGATAATGCTACTGGTGCATCGTCTATATCGTCTTCTCCTTGTTTTTTGTTGTCTGGTGTTGAATCTCTATCTGGTAGTCCATATTCATTATAATCTTTTGATATTTCTGCTATATTAGTTTTTGTTCCCATGTTATCTGCATTATTAATCCATGTAAGTACTACTTCTATATCTGCATATTCTCCTGGTTTTAATAGTTTGTTTTCTAATAGTTTTGTTGAAATTACATTATTTCCTTCGTCTGTCCATCCTGGGTTGTCTGAAGCTACAAATTTTAATCCTTCTGGAATATAATCTGTTACTTCTTTTGCATATCCTTCTACATCTCCCTCATTAATTACCCTTATTGAATATCTAAATTTAACTGTTACTTGGTCTAATTTCTTTCTATTCAATTCTACTTTTACAACTTGTTCTGGGTCATCATATGGTTTATGTCCTGTATTTGTTACAGTTTGTTTTCCGTTTTCAACTACAATTGCTTGTGTTACCCATTTTCTTAATGCTAAATCAAATTCTTTTAATTGGATATATTCTTTGTCTTGGTCGTCTTCTCCTTCATTCCATTTATCTGGTATAGAGTCTTTATCTTCTACATCTTTTCCGTCTTTATCACTATCGTCAGATATTTGTGCTGAGTTTACTATAATTTTACTAGATGAATTTGGTTCTGTTACTTTAAATGCTACTTGAACATCTTTATATGCTGGATTTGTATTGCTAATTTCCTTACTTGGATCAAATGCATTTAATAAATTTGCTCCTTCTGTTTTTTCTTGTTCTTTTGATAAATAGTCTGTTGTTATTTTTACTGCTTCTGAAACTTTTGTTGTTTCTTTTCCATCTTTATCTATCATTTTCCATCTCATGTTTTTATTTACTTCGTTGTCTGGTAAAAATTCTAATCCTTCAGGAATATCGTCTGTTATTTCTTTTGCATATCCTGCAATTTCACCTTCATTAAATACTCTAATTGTGTATATAACAACATCATCTGTTTTTACCATTAGAGGGTCTTTGCTGTGTTCATATGTGATTTTTCCATCAGCATATTTTACTTGTGGTACTCTTGTAGTTACATCTTTGTCGTCGATTTTTGTAATAAATTTTCTTAATGCTAAGTCAAAAATGTTTGTTGGTTCTATTTCTACATAAACCTTTTCGAAGTCATCATCATCTTGTTGTCCTGGAATATAGCTTCCTGTTTCATTATCTTTATATGATGGCAAATTATTATCACTTGGTAATTCAACATTATTTGCTTGTGAATCTCTATCTGTTATGTCTTTTTTATTTTCATCTTGATATTTAGTTATATCTGCTATGTTTGTAATCTTTTCGTTAGAATTAACTGTATCTTTTACTTTACACATAATTGGTACTTCTTTATATGCTAATACATATTTTCCTGAACTATTTTTTGTTGCTTTTGTAATTTTGCTGTCTTTTAAATATGTTGTTGTAACTGTTCTTCCATTTTCTGATACAGTCCATCCATATTTTTCGTTAAATTCACCTTCAACAAATTCTAAATATGGTGGTAAGTGATCTTTAATTTCACTTGCATATCCATCTACATCGCCTTCATTATATACTCTTAACATATAAACTACAATATCATTTTTCTTTACTTGTACTGGTTCTTTTGTGTGATTATAAGTAGCTGTTGTAATTAAATTTCCGTTTTCATCTTGTGTGTTTAGTTTTGTTGTGTCTACTTCTGGTGATCTTTTATATGTTCCGTCACTATTTTTTAGATATTCGCTTTCTTCAATGTTTGTGTCATTACTTACTGCTATTATGAATTTTCTTAGTGCTAGGTCAAATGATGTTAATGTAATATTGTCATAATCTTCGTCATCTTCGTATTTTTTCCAATTTTCTGTATCTGAATCTCTATCGTCAATTTCATGTTCATCTTTGTCTGTATCTTCTGAAATTTCAGCTTCGTTTCTAATTATTGTTCCAGTTGCATTATCTGCTACTACTTTTAATTTTATAGATACTTCTTTATATGAAATGTCTTTTTCTGTCTTTGTTCCATCATTTTTTCCAAATGCTTTGATTAGATTTGAATTTTGTGCTGTTTCATTCTTTTTTGATAAATAGTCTGTTGACACTTGAATAATGTTTTCTTTTTTATCATCATATACAAATTTTGACCATAAATATTTTTGGTTAAATTCAATTGCTTCTTTTTCTGCTTCTGTTAATGTTGTATCTTGCTTTAATTCTTCTCCTGTTTTGTCAGACCATATAAATTCTAATCCTTTTGGAATATCTTCTGTTATTTCTGAAGCATATCCATCTATTGTTCCTTCATTATAAATTCTAAATGTATAAGTAACAATATCTCCTTTTTTTACTTGAACTGGATTTTTATCTAATTGGTAATCTCCTGTTGTTATTAATTTTCCATTTTCATCTGTTGTATTTAATTTACTTACATCTACTTTTTGTATTCTTTCTGGTACATTTTGATTATTAACTGCTGTAATTCGTTTAATTAATTTTAAGTCAAATGTTTCTGGCACTAAAACTAATTTTTCAAAGTCGTCGTCATCTTGTTGTCCTTTATAATAAAATTCTGAATCTGATAAATCTGATTTATTGTTATTTCCTGTATAATTTGACATGTTGTCTTTATTTACACTTGGTATTGTTGATGGCTCAGAATCTCTATCTGCTCCACCTTGATTTGTTATTGTAACATTGCTTTCACTGTCTATTTCTTCTGAAATCCATGCTACATTTGTCAATACTTTATTATTAGTAGCATCTTGTGTAGCTGTTACTTTACATTCTATTTCTATTGTTTCTGAATCTATTTTTCCATCTTTGTATGGCTCTAAATCTTCTTCATTATCTTCTTCTCTAATTAAAGTTAATGTATTATTTGTTTTATCATATGAACCTAAGTCAAAGTTTCCTTTAATTTTATTATTGAATTCCAAACCTGTTGGTAGTTGATCTACAATTTTTGTTGGTCTTCCTAATTTCTCACCTTCATTATATATTGTTATTTCATATGTAACAACATCTCCTGTTTCAACTGTTACAGGATTCTTTTTATGTTTATAAGTTGCTGTCGTTCCTGATTGTAAAGTACTGTTGTCTATTTTTGGTACTCTTGAATCTTTTCCTGTTAATTCTTTTCCATTTACTTTTGTAATGTATTTTCTTAAAGCTAAGTCAAATTTCTTTGTTTCTGTTGTTAATGTTACAGTTTTTGATTGATTTTCTTTTTCTGGTATTACTACTGGTTGTGCACTATTATTTGTGTTTGATCCCCATAATGTTAGTTTAGTATTGCTATATCCAATTGTTATTCCTACTTTTATATTAGCAATTGTAACATTGTTTTTAGGTATAGATAAGTAAAAATCTTCTCCTACTAATTCTTTTATATTATTTAATGTTTTATCTGTTGATTGTTTATTTTTATCTAATAAACTTATACCTGATACATTACCATTATCTCCATTTTTTACTTCAAGACTAATTGTGTATGGTATGTTATTTCCTGATTCACTAATGTTAATTGGTCCTACAATATAATTGTTATCTTTGTCTTCATATTTTAAAGTTGTTGTATTAATTTTTGCAGGTTCTTGAATTATATTATCTGAATAATTTTTTGCTTTTTCTTTTGCAGTATCAATTAAATAATTATATAACATTTCAGCTTGGTCTTGTTTTTGTTTTCCAATACTTTCACTTGGTATTGTTGATGTTGGATTATAATCTGATAAACTTTTATATGTTTTTCCATCTGTTGTATAATTTAACCAACTTGTATTTTCTGTTTTATTATATACATCTGGTTTTTCAGGGTTAGTAAAATACCATAATGCTGCTTGTTGTACTGCTTTTACATCATCTTCATTTAAAACTTCATCCCAGTAATCTTCATCAATTTCTGCTGCTTCTAATAATGCTTGCTTTTCTTCTGCTTTTGATTGATCTTTAATATAAAACATATCTAGTAATGCTAAAATTGCATTATATCTACTAACTTCTCCATTTTCTGATGTAACCGTACTATCCATAATTGAACTTAATGCTGTAATTTTACTTTTTATAGCTTCTTTTTCTGTTTTCATATCGAAAAACACATCATATTTTTCTGTTTTTTTAGTGTCAGTAAAACCAACTCCTGCTTTCAAACAGAATATGCTAGCATCTGTTGGGTCACTACTTGTTTCACTGCTATATTTTACAATATTCCATATCTTTGCTGCTTTAATATCAGTTGAACTATTAGCAGTTGGATTTCCAATTGCATATCCTAAATATCCTTCTGTACCATTAGCGTCTGTTTTTACTTTATTACCTGACATTAATTCTGTAATTCCCAAATATAATGGTGTTGTAGCATTTGTTGCATATGTAATGTTTTGTGCAAATAAAAATGTAGCAAATATTATTGCACTAATACTACTTATTAGAATTCTTTTTAACTTCATAAAAATTCTCTCCTTACTTATTTATAAAAATAGTTTTTCTGTATATTATTTTACTCTTTTTTATTTTTTAGTCAATACGCTTATTTTCTATTATTTTATTACTATTTTTTTTGTCGTCTATTTCACTTACGGAAAGTAATCTTATTTTTAGTCTAACAGAAAATATGCCTCTATTACAATTATATTACATTTTTGTGTTAAAATCAATATTTTTAGCAATTAATTTGCATTTTTCGCTTATCTCCGTAGCTTTTTGTGCATTTTCATGTATATCATATTTTATTAGTACATTTCATATATTTTGATAGGTGATTTTAATGAAATATAATTTTTTTAAATTTTGTAATAAAATTTCTATTCTACTTTTTATTATACTTTTCCTATCATCTAATATTAGTGTTTTTGCAGATGATATAGACCCTGAGCAAAATCCTTCTGCTCAACTTGATAGTTTGTCAATAACTACATCTTCTAATACAAACTCAGAAAATTTGAACTTAAACGCTCGTTCTTGTGTGGTTTTTGACAGACTAAGTAAACAAGTTATTTATGGTAAAAATGAGTATAATAAAGTAAAAATGGCTTCTACTACTAAGATAATGACTGCTACTGTTGTTTTGGAAAAAATGAATTTAAACGAAACAATTGAAGTATCAAAAAAAGCCGCTAATACTGGTGGCTCTAGATTAGGACTAAAAACTGGAGATAAAATCACAATTCTTGATTTATTATATGGGTTAATGTTATGTTCGGGAAACGACGCTGCTGTTGCCCTTGCAGAATGTACAGCAGGTAGTGTTCAAGATTTCTCGGCTTTAATGAATGAAAAAGCATTAGAATTGGGGCTTACAAATAGTCATTTTGAATCTCCTCATGGATTAGATTCCGACGAGCACTATACAACAGCATATGAACTTGCAAAGCTATCTGATTATGCTCTTAAAAATAAAATGTTTTCTCAAATTGTAGGAACTCAAAATCATACTGTTACAATAAATGGAGTTCCAAAAAATTTATCTAATACAAATGAATTACTAGGAAATTTAAATGGTGTATATGGCATTAAAACTGGTTTTACTAATGGAGCTAATAGATGTTTAGTAACAGCTTGTAAAAGAGGAGAAATGGATATTATATGTGTCGTATTAGGATGTGATACTAAAAATTTTAGGACTCAAGATAGTAAAAAATTAATTGAATATACTTTTAAAAATTTTCAATATGTTAATATTGAACAATTATTAACAGAAAAATTTGAAAATTGGAAGTTGGAAAATATTAATTCTATTACTATTTCTAAAGCTCTTAATAATACTGTTGAACTTTCAATTTCTAAATTAGAAAACCCTGTTATACCTTTTAAAAAAGACCTTATTAATAATATAGATTTTTCAATTGATGCAAATTGCTCTCTTTCTGCTCCTATTAACCAGGGAGAAATTATTGGCAATATACATGCTTATTGTAACTCTATAAATATAGCTAATACTAATATTATAGTAAGCAATTATATATCAAAAAGAAATTATTTAGATTATTTATATCTTTTCTTTAAAGATTATTACACTATTCTTACAAATTATAGTAATTTTATATAGTTATATTTCTTTTGTGTGTATTCTGTATAATTTTTATAAATTTGTTTTGTATGCAAACTTTTTGTAAATTTGCTTTACATGCAAACTCTTTGTAAATTTGTTTTACATACAAACTCTTTGTAAATTTATTTTGCATACAAACTCTTTGTAAATTTATTTTGCATACAAACTTTTTGTAAATTTATTTTGCATACAAACTTTTTGTTAGAAAATTCATGTATAAATTGATGTAGCATTTTTTATATGATTTTTTCTATTATAAAAAAATAAAAACCTCATAATTGAGTTGAACTGTTTGGAGTTCACTTCAAATTTGAGGTTCTTATTTTTTATTTTACATTTTCTTTTATGTATTCAACTACATCTTCTACTGTTACTACTTTTTCTGCATCACTATCTGGAATTTCTATATCAAATTCTTCTTCTAGAGCCATTACTAATTCTACAATATCTAGTGAATCTGCTCCTAAATCATCTATAAATGATGCTTCCATTGTTACTGAACTTTCTGCAACTCCTAATTGTTCTACAATAATTCCTTTTACTTTTTCTAATACTTCTTCTGAACTCATCCTACGAGTTCACCTCCTCTCAAGTTTAAAATGATTTATTCATTTTTATTTTCACTTTTATATTTCATTTATATTATATGTTGCTATATTTGTCAAGTGAATTCCTAAAATATTTTTATTTTGTACTTTGTAGTCAACATTTTATATTTTTTTCAATCTATTTTTAGTTTTTTTCTATTGTTTCTTGCTTTTCAAATTCTTCTATCATATTTTCTACTGCTTTGTTTTCTACAAATTTTTCAGCTTGTATAATAGTATATTCAAATAATTTTGCATCACTGCTTCCATGAGCTTTAACAACTGGTTTTTTAACTCCTAAGAATAACGCTCCACCATATGATTTATAATCCATTGTTTTACTAAATCTTTTTATAGCTGGTAATGCTGGTATAGATAATATTTTAGCTAATAGATTTTTTGTTAGGCTTTCTGTTAATGTCCTCTTTACAAATTTTCCTAAACCTTCTGTTGTTTTTAGGAATACATTACCTGTAAATCCGTCTGCTACTATTGCATGTATTTTACCTGAAAATGCATCTCTACCTTCTACATTTCCTACAAAATTAATGTTTAGCTCTTCTGATTTTTCTTTTAAAAGATTATAACTTTCCTTTACAAGTTCATTTCCTTTTGTTTCTTCTGTACCAATGTTTAGTAGTCCTATTGCTGGATTTTCAATTCCATATGTATTTCTTAAATAAATTGTAGACATTTGTGCAAATTGTAATAGATTGATTGGCTTACAATTTGTATTAGATCCTGCATCTATTAATAATAATTGACTGTTATAGGCTGGTAAAATTCCAGCTAGTGCTGGTCTATCAATACC
>CANQNU010000059.1 GCA_947625295.1 uncultured Clostridia bacterium
GTTTTAGTTGAGAAGTATTTTTTATAAAGTACTTCTCTTTTTTTGTTGCCATTAAATTTTTAGAAAATTTAATGGCAGGATAAGGAAAGCAGAGCATTTCCTAAAAACATGTAGAAAGACAAGCTTTCTAATGCTCTACAAAAATTATTTTTATTCAGAGAATATGCCTCATGTATCAATTTTTTTAAATCCAAGACCCACTACTTCTCTAGAATTTGTAATTACAATAAAACTTTGTGGATCTATTTTTCTAGCTGTTCGTTTAATTCTAGAAATATCTCGCCTTGTTGCAGCACACATTAAAATTATTCTGTCTTTATTCATAAACATTCCTTTTCCATAAAGTCCTGTTACTCCTCTTTGTATCTTTTCTTCTATCACTTTTGAAATTTCTTCATTTTTATCTGAAATAATAAATAATAATTTTGTAAAATAAATTCCTTCAAATAAAATGTCTATTACTTTTCCCATTAGATAAATTGCAATTGCAGAATATAAACCTATTTCTATTTGTTTTAAAAATATCATATTTAAACCTACGATAACCGCATCTATCATAATTACTACATTTCCTTGTTCCATGCTAGGTCTATATTTTTTAGCAATATAGCTGACTAAATCACTACCACCTGTTGATGATGACACCTTAAATAAAATGGCAGTTCCCATTCCTATAATAATTCCTCCATAAATACAAGCTAAAAATTTATCATTTGTTAACGGTTTTATTTGGTCTAATAAATCTACAAATACAGATAAACTAATTGTACCTATAAGTGATTTAATAAAAAATTGCTTGCCAACTTTAAATGCAGAAAATAAAAACAACGGACTATTAATTAATAAAATGGTTGTTCCCATAGGTACATGAAATAAATAATATATTATTGTCGCAATACCTGAAACTCCACCTGTTGATAATTGATTTGGCAGTAAAAATAAAGATATCCCAAATGCCATAACAAATGCTCCTAGTATTGTTCCTAGAATATCTCTTATCCACCTTTTTATTTTATTTTTCATTTCTATTTGCATAAAATCACCTTTATTACAATTATCTGTAATAAAGGTGATTTTTATGCATTCTTATTTCTTTTTTCTTCTATGATATCATCATATGTTTTTATTACTTCTATCTTAGATTTTCCTTGTTTAATTTTGTTATCTTGTTTTAAAATTAAATCTACATCATAGATATTTTTTAATTTTAATATATTTTCTTTTTTATGTCCTACTACATTATTTATATCAATTGGATTAACAGTAACTCCAACTTCTTTTACTTTAACATTCAATTTTTTTATTTTTGATACAATATCATCATACCAAAGTCCTGATTCTACTAGCTGTCTAAATGCTGGATGATATGGCCCTGCTACTACTTCACTTTTTTCACTTTCTGGTGATGAAATTTCTTCTGTGTTTTGTAATCCAATTCTAATAATGTCAATTTTCTTCTTTGTAAATATATTAACTAACTCTTTACAAATTTCTACTGCTTGAACCAATGGTAGTGGTTCATATTTTCCCTCTTTAAATTCTTGTTCTAATTTTGTGTTTTTTACTACTAAAACAGGATAAATTCTTACCATTTTAGGTTTTAATTTAACTAAAGCCCTTGCAGTATTAATTTCATCTATTCTAGTACTTTCAGGAAGTCCTACCATCATTTGATGACCTAATACAAATCCATTCCATTTAATCATTTTTGAAGCTTTTTTTACATCTTCAAAACTATGTCCTCTATTTGTCCTTTTTAAAATATAATTATTTGCGGATTGCACTCCTAACTCAATAGTTTTAACTTTATATTTTTTTAATCTTTTTAAAACTTCTTTATTTATACAATCTGGCCTTGTAGAAATTCTTATGCTAGATACTTTTCCTTGCTTGATATATTCATACGCTACTTGCAATAACTCTTCTTGCTTTTCTGCTTCTATTGCTGTAAAACTACCTCCGAAAAAAGCTATTTCAATTTCCGCTTCTTTTTCTTTTATATTTTCTAAATGATTATCTATTATTTTTTTTGCTTCTTCTTTTGTTATACTATTTTTTTGACCACTTATTGATTTTTGGTTACAAAATATACAATCATTTGGACAACCTAAATGTGGTACAAAAATAGGTATGATATATTGCTTTTTCATATATTTCCCTCTTTCTTACTTTAATTTTTCTAATGCTTTTTTTGCAGCTTGCATTTGAGCCTCTTTTTTACTTTTTCCTTCTCCTTGTGCTAATATTTTCCCATCACATTTTACTTGTGATTCAAATTTTTTGTCGTGATCAGGACCAGATTCTTTAATTATTTCGTATTCTATTTTTACTTCTCCATGCATTTGTAATTTTTCCTGTAAAACTGTTTTATAATCTTTATCTCCTACATGTTTTGTGGCTATTTCAATTTCATTTTTTAAATTTTCTACAATAAATTTTTCTGCTTCTAAAATACCTCCATCTAAGTATATAGCAGCTATTATAGCTTCTATACTATCTTCTAGAATTGCTGGCCTATTTTTTCCTCCTGTTCTTTGTTCTGATTTTCCTAAATATAAGAAATCACCAAAATTATGCAATTTTGCTATTTTATATAAACTTTCTTCACATACTACTGTTGCTCTAACTTTGGTCATTTCTCCTTCTCTTAATTTTGGATAATTATTATATAAATATTTACTTGAAATAAACTCTAAAATGCTATCTCCTAAAAATTCTAATTTTTCATTGCTTTCTATCTTATTTTCGTATGCATATGATGTATGTGTTAATGCTTTTTTTAATAATTCCTTGTTTTTAAATGTATACCCTATACTCTGCTCTAATCTTTGTAATTCCATATTTTTACCGCCTTTTGTAATTTATTTAATTTTATAAAGGATTTTTTTTATAATCTTATTACTAATAGTTAGAATATTTTTTAGATTAATAAAAATCTCTTATATTATATATTATTTTGAAGATTTTGCAAGTAATTTGTAATAATCAGATTAGATAATTGTAAAAATTAGAAATTTCTTCTATATTCATATTTTTTGTAAAAATTTGTGGACAGAATTTAATAGTTATTGTATAATTAACATGTATAATAATGAATGAAAGGATGTAACCTTATGTTAGATGATAAAAATTTCTTAAACAAAGATAATAGAAACTTATCAGAAGTTTTTAAGGAATTACAAGAAATGCAAAAACAAAATAGCATTACATATTCTCAACCATATGAGAAGAAATTCAAACCATCATTTAAAAAACTTTCTTTTAACCATTCTTCTCATACTAATAGTACATATCAGTCTACTGATTTAAAGCTATCACACATTATAATAGGATGCTCTATTGTAATAATTGCAATAGCTGTTATATTTCCTAAAAATTCATCTTTTAGTACAAGTTATGCAAAAGTAGAAGAACCTGAGGAAGTACAAGAATATGAACTAAATAGACATAGATTAAATATCCAAAATATAATCTCTGAAAATTCTGAAATGGATAGAGTAAAAGAGCAAGTTACTGAAGAAAGAGAAGTTGAATTTGAAACAACATATAACAATAATGCAACATTACCAAAAGATGAAGAAATTGTTGTACAAGAAGGAACTCTTGGAAAAGCCAATGTCACAGCTGTAAAAACATATGAAAACGGTAATTTTGTAGAAGAAATTATATTAAACAAAGAAATAACACTTGAACCTACACCAAAAATAATTCAACATGGTACTTCTGAATTTCTTGCAAAGCATAAAGTACATATAGGAGATACTATGTATGTGGTAAATGATATCAAATTAAAAGAATCTGCAGATGACTCTTCAAATGATGTAGCAGAAGTAAAAGCAAATTTAGATGTTGAACTACTAGACTTACCAAGTGAAGAATGGTGCAAAGTTTCTTTTGATACTATCGAAGGATATGTTAGAACAGAACAATTAACATCACCTACTACTACACCAAATATAGTAGAAAAAAATAGAATAACAAGAATCGTTACAAAAGTAAATATTGAAATGCAACTAAATAAACCAAGTGGATTAACTTTAAATGACTATAAAAAGATATTTACAGGATTATCAAATGACAAAAATAAAATCTTTGAAAATAACTATAATGTATTTTATAATGTCGAAAAGAAATATAATATAAACGGTATTTTCTTAGCATCAATGGCAATCCATGAAAGCAGTTGGGGAACATCACAAATTGCATCTGAAAAGAAAAATCTATTTGGATATGGCTCTTATGATAGTACTCCATATGAATCATCTTTTGATTTTTCAGATTATTCAGAGGGAATTGAAACAGTTGCTAAATCTTTAGTAAAATATTATCTTAATCCATCTGGAACAGAAATATATGATGGCGAAACAGCAGCTGGTTGGTACTATAATGGACCTACTCTATCAGGAGTTAATACTAGATATGCTAGTGATAGTGATTGGCATAAAAAAGTATATTCATACATGGAACTTTTATATAATAGACTTTAAACTTACATATGAAAAAAGCAAATAAAAAGGAGTTAATATGAAAAAATTTGATTTTAGAATTAAAAATGTAAAATTAGCATTTGTTATATTACTAATTTTATTGTTTGTTATATTTTTATTATATTATAATTTCATACTAATCTCTTCATTCGCAAAGAATAAATTTGCTAATGAAATGATTGAAATAGCTGATGAAAATGAAAATTCAATTTTTAATGTACAAAAAATATTACTATACAGCAACGCAACAGCAATTGATCATTCAGATGACCAATCTTTAAAAAATATGAGTATTTCCCAATATTCAGATATATCAGTATACATCGATAACACTAGTTATATAACTGATCTTACAAATGAAAATACAGTAAAAGAACTTTACATTGATAATATTGTAATGAAATCAAATTCTGATATAGGTACAAAAATATTAAATTATAAAAATCCTTTAAACTTTGGTAAATACCTTGAAATAGAAACTCCTATAAATAATAGAATTGATTTTAATATTATTAGCACAAACTCTGAAAATGAAAACCATGATTATTCTACACCTACATTTTATACAGATTGCTCAAATCCGATTACATTAGGTTATTTAAATAAAGATTTATTAACTAATTATTCAGCTGTTGATACTTCTAGTACAGTATCATTTAATGGAAAAGTATTAAAAGAAGCAAATGTAAACTTAAATGACATCAACTATACAGTTAGCTTTAAAATTCATATTGTAAATAATTTAAATCAAAAATTTGTGTATGATATGTCTATTGATGTTAATTTAGATGATGATAATGGCGGAATATATAATGGATATGTTTATAGAGGTAAAACAACATCTGGTAGCAATTATAGATTTTTTAAAGAAATGTAAAGAGTTTTAAATAAAAACCATAATAATGTTATTACATTACTATGGTTTTTATTTTTTAGTTAATAATAAGAGATTTGTTGATATATATATAATATATTTATTTCATATAAAGCACAGCACGGAATCCGTAATCAGCCGTGGTAAATCCAACCTCATAGGGACCATAAGCAAAAATAACCGGGCGGACTGCACCAGCACCGAGAAGAGTACCACCACGAGCAACACCATGGATATCTTCCCCACTAGGGCATTCATCTTCACTGCAACTAGGATTACCACTATTTGCACTATTGTTATTGCCAGTCTCTGTTGTCCACTCCCACATATTTCCTGCCATGTCATATATATTGTAAGCTTTAAAATCTTCACTGCTTCCTGTCGCCAATTCTATTTTATTATTTTCTTTTGGAAGATTACCTTTTGGAATTGCTCCGTAATTATATACATTAGCAAATTCCCACTTCTTTTTTAACATATGTTGTGCCCATAATCCGTTGATATTTTCATAATTCGTTATAGCATTATTATCATAGTTCCCCCAATTAGATGAATCAAGTATATTTTTACTTGTATCTTTTTTCTCTATAATTTTACAAATAGTATTCCATGCATGTGAATCTATTAAATAACTTTTTACTTTTCCATTATCCACCATTTTCTCTGCAACTTTTTTTGCATTAGTTTGTGATATATAGTTCCAAGCTTGTTGTCCTTTTTTACTTACTGGAGTATATTTGTCTGTATTCTTTGTTTTATTAATATTTTCTCCCTCTTTTTCATCTTTATAATAAATATCTCCTTGTTTACTTGCATAGAACGGTGCGTTACTTGGTACTCCTGCCTCATATCTTGCAACATAAAAACCACCATATTTTTCTACACATGCCTTTCCTTCATGATGTGGTTGGTAGTCATACCATGTTCCACCATTATAATAGTATTGTTTATTTTTCCAGTCTTCTTCTCTTGTATCTGTATTACCATCAGAACCATTATAATATACTACATTATTATCTACTTCATCGCTTTTCTTATTATATTTACATGGTATCCATACAAATTGATTTCCTACTAAACTTGCTGTTACATCTCCATTTGATGATTTTGCATCTTTGTTCTTATCTGCTGAATTATCTGATATTACTACTCCTGTTTCTAATGTTCCTCCTACATAGTAAAATCCTTTTGGGATTGGGATTGTGTTTCCTTCTCCATCTGATATTGCATATACTGCTGTATTTGCTTGTGTTGTTCCTTTCCAACTTTCTTCTAATTCTACTCTTGTTCCTGCTTCTGTATCTTCTTCATTTTTTGGTAATTCTTCTGGAGTTGCTAGTTCTTCATCTCCTTCTACTTTTCCATTTTTCTGTATTTTAAATGCATATCCATCTACTATTATTTCAAAAAAGTCGCTTGATATATCATCGTCTCCCACAAAATCATAGATTCCATCTATTTTATTTATATTCTCTTTTAGTAATTTATTATCTATTTCTCCATCTGCTCCATATGACCCTAATACTGCTAATTTTACCTTTTCCTCTGCTTCTGCATATCTATTTTTTTCTACTGCACTTTGTGCTCTTCCGAAGTATTCCATTTTCTCCTGTTATACTTGCTATTGTTATTCCTGCCAATATTAATAATACTATTATTGTTATTACTAGTGCTATTAGTGTTATTCCTTTACTTTTTTCTAACTTAGCTTTTATTGATTTTTGTTCTATTCTTTCTACTACTTTTTCCATTCTCTTTTTCCCCCATTTTTCTTTTGCTTCTTTTTTTGTATATTAAAACTATATTTTTATTCTATCTAATTACTTTTTTACGTTCAAGAATTACTAAGGTTTTAGATAATAACTTTTTTACATAATCTTTTTTATAAAAAATCTTTCTTAAGTATAAATCAAAAATGGAAACACAAAAAAACTAAGTAAATTTACTCAATTTACTTGAGAATTTTTACTTAGTTTTTTGTACAATTTATATCTTTTTTTTTACTATAATTTTTACATATTATACTAAAACTTTTAGCTACTTAATATAAAGTGTGACACGGAACCCGACGCGCGCGTCTGTAGAGTTAGTCCCGTCGTAAATGCGGCAGCAAGCAGGGTAGTTCTCGGATGTGGTGTGGTAAGACCCCCCTCGACGTGTATAATATGTACCAGGCCTATTTTCAACATGAGTTTTTTCTTCTGTCCATTCCCATAAGTTTCCTGCTATATCATATAGATTTTTTTCCTTTACTTCTTCTGTTGAGCCTGTTGTTAGTAATGTTTCACTATTTTCAATTTTATTAGATTTTTTTGTATTATCTATCCATAGCGATGTCATTGAACCGTCACTTGTACTAATTGTACAATACTTTCCATCGCAATTTGTTAAGTCTGTATTATAATAATTTCCCCAATTACAATTTGCTTTTAAGTCGGCATATTTTTCATCATTACTTGCATTTTCTACATTTTTATCTGTTTCATCACTTATATAATTTAACATTACATCCCATTGAGCTCCTGTTATTAAATCACTACTTACATAATTTGAATTGTTATACATTCTTTCTGACATTTGCTTTGCTGTATTATAATCAGTATGAAAATATGGTATTTCTCCTGCTTTACTTGTTGGTTTACTACTTGAAGTTGTTTTTGATATTATATAACTATCATTTTGCCAGTTACTTGCTTCTAATTGTTCTTGACCTATCTTTTTTCCATTTGTCAATGTAACTTCACTTGTTCCTGCTTCATATCTTGCTACATAAAATCCGCCATATTTTGTAACTTTCGCTTTTTCTTTTTGTGGAATTTCAGTGTCCCATGTACTACCACTAATTTTGTATTTATCTCCCCAGTCATATTTTTGGTAATCTTTCTCTTCACATGTTATCCATACAAATTGGTTTCCTACTAAGTCTTTTGTTACATCTCCATTTGATGAATCTTTTCCTTTATTTTTATCTGTTGAACTATCTGATATTACTACTCCTGTTTTTATAGTTCCTCCTACATAGTAAAATCCTTTTGGAATTGGTATCGTGTTTCCTTCTCCATCTGATACTGCATATACTGCTGTTTTTGCTTGTGTTGTTCCTTCCCATTCTTTTTCTAGTTGTACTCTTGTTCCTGCCTCTGTATTTTTTTCGTTTTCTGGCAGTTCTTCAGGAGTTGCTAGTTCTTTATCTCCTTCTACTTTTCCATTTTTCTGTATCTTAAATGCATATCCATCTACTATTATTTCAAAAAAGTCGCTTGATATATCATCGTCTCCCACAAAATCATAGATTCCATCTATTTTATTTATATTCTCTTTTAGTAATTTATTATCTATTTCTCCATCTGCTCCATATGACCCCAATACTGCTAA
>CANQNU010000060.1 GCA_947625295.1 uncultured Clostridia bacterium
GGGGCCAAATCTCTGAATATGGCGTGCAAGCTCACATCAATATAGTGAGAAGCCCATGAATATTTAGGTAGGCACCCACCTGTTTTTAGGAGCAGGTCCTTAAAAATTCAGACATCTGACGGCTAAGGCGGGGGATTTTTTATATAATAGAAAAGTAAATAGGAAGGAAAATACCAAGTGGAAGAATTTATAGAAATAAAAAGAACTGTAGAAGATGTTAATTTGATGTCTCCTTTAACATGGGCCTATATAGGAGATTGTGTATATGAACTATATATAAGGACGCAATTAATTAATACAACAAATTTGAAACCACATAAATTACACATAGAATCAATAAAATATGTAAAAGCTAAATCACAAGCAGAATTTCTACTTGAAATATATGATAATTTAACAGAGGAAGAGCAAGATATTGTAAGGCGAGGAAGGAATGCAGAAAACCATCATTTACCTAAAAATTCTAATATACAAGAATATATGTATGCAACTGCATTTGAAGCTTTAATCGGGTATTTATATTTAACAAAACAAAATAAACGATTAAGAGAAATTTTAAGATTTAATAAATAGGCAGAGAATTTTCTACTGCCTATTTAATATTATTTACTTAACTCATAAATAGCTCTTGCATAAATCTTACAAGATAAAAGCAAATTATCAATAGAAATGAATTCATTTGTTTGATGGCACATATCTTGATGCCCCGGTAGATTCGCTCCAAAAGAAACACAATTTGGAAAAGCACGTGCAAAGGTTGCTCCACCTATTGCAATAGGTTCTAAATCAGAGTTTGTTTCTTCATTATAAATTTTGCATAAAGTTTTTACTAAATAATCATCTTTAGAAATATATAAAGAATTCATATGACTTTTAGTTTCAAAATTTACATTAATATATGGCTCTAAAGTTCTTAAAAATTT
Organism: uncultured Clostridia bacterium; assembly: GCA_947625295.1. GTDB lineage: Bacteria > Bacillota > Clostridia > TANB77 > CAG-508 > CAG-269. Next base: position 924 of record CANQNU010000060.1, read on the forward strand.
ATTTTCTACATCAACAATAGGTGTATGAATTGGAATTCTTAAATTCATACCGATTTTTAAAATAGAATTTTCTAAAGAGAAATTTCCAACATTTAAAGTTAATTTTCCAGATTCATCTTCAAAATTAATTCCTAAATTTTCTCCATGATATTGAATATTGATAAATTTTGTAAAGAAATCAAATAACTCAATTTCGATTTTATAAAATTTAAAAATTTCATCAAGAATAACTATTAATCTAGAAATAGCATTGATGCCTAAGTCAGGATGTGCACTATGTGCTTGACTTCCATAAGAAGTTAATTTTACATGTTTATCATCAAATTTATAAATATCTATTTCATAATCATATTTATTTTTTATTTTTTTAATATTACTAATAAAATCAGACATTAAAATTTTATTTATATCAATTTCTAAAATACAACTACAAATCTTGGGAACAACATTTAAAGCATTATTATTGCAATCAACATTATTTATAATGATTGGTTCATTTAAAAAATTAGTATAATCCATTTGCAAATAAGATGTTAGAATTGATTTTTCTGCATAAATACATGGAAAATCAGCATCTGGACTAAAGCCAATAGTAGGAATTTCTTCATGTTCTTTGTAATAATTAATGCATTTCCAATTATTTTCTTCATTTAATCCTAAAATAAGTCGTACTCGTTTATTTACTTTACAATTTTCCATTACTGTTTTCATAGCATATAAAGAGCTAATTACAGGTCCTTTGTCATCAATTGCACCTCTACCATAGATGTTATTGTTTGCAATTGTGGCACTAAATGGAGGATAGGTCCAGTTTTCACCTTCTGGGACAACATCAAGATGTCCAATAATACCAACTAATTCGTCTCCTTCACCAAATTCTATATATCCACAATATCCATCTATATTTTTTGTTCTAAAGCCTAATCTTTTTCCTAAATCAAGTATATATTCTAAAGCTTTGTTGATATTTTCACCAAATGGCTTAGAAGAATCGTTAGATTTAGAAATAACACTTGGTATTTGAATTAATTTTTGTGTTTCTGTTATGATTTCTTCTTTTTTATTTTCAATATATTTTTCAAACATATAACCAGTCCTTTCTAAAGTATTATAATATATTGTATAATGAAATACAATTAAATATTCTACTTTTGAAAAACTAAAAAGGGTTTTCTAGGTGCTATTTATATTATTAGCATCAAGATGGAATTAAATGAATTTTAAAAATATAGCGAATTGAAAGTAATTTTAATTAGAAATTCTTTATCAATTTTATGGAAAGAGTTCAAGCTTGTCTTGGAAGGGAGCCATAAAATTGATTTAGAAGTTCTTTGAAAATTAGCTTGAACGAGCATTTTTAAAATTCATTTAATTCCATCTTGATGACAAAAGTTATAATAAAGTTTATATAAAATTTCATAAGAGAATATAGACAAATATAAATATCAAAGATATAATAAAAACATAAAAAAACAGATAAAATAAAAATAGAATAAGCTAAAATGTGAAAGGAGCAAGATGATGGAAAACGAAGATATAAAATTCTTAGAAGAAAAAGCAAAAGAAATTAGAAGAGGAATTATAGAACAAGTATATAATGCACAATCAGGACATCCAGGAGGGTCACTTTCAATTGCTGATATTTTGACAGTACTATACTTTAAAGAAATGAACATTGATTCTAAGAATCCAAAATGGGAAGATAGAGATAGATTAGTATTATCAAAAGGACATTGTTCACCAGCTTTATATAGTTGTTTAGCACATAGAGGATATTTTGACCCAAAAGAATTAAATACATTTAGAAATATCAAAAGTAATCTACAAGGACATCCAGATATGAACAAAGTTCCAGGAGTTGATATGACATCAGGTTCATTAGGGCAAGGACTATCAGTAGCAAATCGGAATAGCGATTAGTGGTAAATTAGATAAAAAAGACTATAGAGTATATTGCATTCTAGGAGATGGAGAAATCGAAGAAGGACAAATATGGGAAGCAGCCATGGCATCTAATAAGTACAAATTAGATAATCTTTGTGTTATTGTTGATAATAATAATCTGCAGATAGATGGAACAATAGAGGATGTAATGAGTTCGTATCCAATTGACGAAAAATTTAGAAGCTTTGGATTTCAAATAATCAACATAGATGGGCATGATATAGAAGAAATTATAAAAGCATTTGAAGTAGCAAAAAATGTGAAAGGAAAGCCAACTTGTATTATAGCAAAAACTATAAAAGGAAAAGGAATATCATTTATGGAAAATCAAGTAGGATGGCATGGAAAAGCTCCAAATGAAGAGCAATATAATCAAGCAATTAAAGAAATTTGAAAGGAAAAAATAAAAATGAAAGTAATATATGGAACAGGAAATCTAAAAAAATTAGAACAAGTTAAAAATTTTTTTAAAACACAATCAGTTGATTTAGACATATTATCATTAAAAGACATAGGATTTAGCGATGAAATAGAAGAAAATGGAGAGACTGTAGAAGAAAATTCTATGATAAAAGCAAAAGCCATAAAAAAATATTGTGAACAAAATAATATAAATGAAATAATAATAACAGATGATACAGGACTTATGGTAGATGCATTAAATGGTAAGCCAGGTGTTCATACAGCAAGATATGCAGGAGATCATGCACCACAAGAAGTTGCAATTAATAAATTACTTGATGAAATGAAAGATGTAGAAGAAAAAGATAGAACAGCTCATTTTGAATGTGTATTAACAGCAGTATTACCAAATGGAGAATATATAGTAGAAAAAGGAATTACTGAAGGAAAAATTGCCACGAAACCAGGTACTATGGGTAAATTAACTTTTGGACCGATATTCATACCAAACGGTTATACAGTAGTAATGAATGATTTAAAAGATGAAGAATTAGGACATACACATAGGGAAATAGCTTTTTTGAAATTGTTGGAAGATTTAAAAAAGCTAAAAATAAATTAAAAGTAACTAAAATTTTATTTTTATGAATTTTTTTAGAAAAAGAAAAAATAGAATTAGAAATAATTTATAAGGAAGTCAATAGGTAAATTATATAGAAAAGCAAGAAAGGAATGAAATTTTTATGGACACAAACAAAAAAGTAGCTACAAGAAAAAGTTATGGAGAAGCTTTAATAGAATTGGGAAAACAAAATGAAAATGTAGTAGTGTTAGATGCTGACCTAGCAGGAGCAACAAAGACAGATTTATTTGCAAAAGAATTTCCTAATAGATTTTTTGATATGGGAATCGCAGAAAGTAATATGATGGCAACAGCTGCAGGATTTGCAACTTGTGGAAAAATTCCGTATGCTAGCACATTTGCTGTATTTGCAGCAGGTAGAGCATATGACCAAATTAGAAATAGTATTTGTTATCCAAACTTGAATGTAAAAATATGTGCAACTCATTGTGGAGTTACTGTTGGAGAAGATGGTGCAACACATCAAATGTTGGAAGATTTATCATTAATGAGAACATTACCAAATATGACAGTAATTTCTCCATCAGATGATACACAAACAAAGTGGGCAATCAAAGAAATATCACAAAGAAAAGGACCGGTGTATGTAAGATTAGCAAGAATGGAAACTCCTATCATATATGAAGAAAATACGAAATTTGAGATAGGAAAAGGAATTCAAATTGGAGAAGGAACAGACGCAACAGTATTTGCAACAGGAGTGACTGTTTCAGAAGCACTAAAAGCAAAAGAAATTTTAGAACAACAAGGAATACACATTAGAGTAATTGATATGCATACTATTAAACCAATAGATGAAGAAATAATTATAAAATCAGCTAAAGAAACTAAAAAACTAATTTCAATAGAAGATCACAATATAATAGGAGGTTTAGGCTCTGCTATTTCTGAAGTTTTAACTGAAAAATGTCCAGTGAAATTAATTAGATTAGGAATCAAAGACACCTTTGGAAAATCTGGCAAAGCTGATGAATTGATGAAATATTTTGGAATTACAGCAGAAGATATTATAGAGGTGATAAATAATGGCAAAGAGTAAAACAATTTTTGTTTGTAGTGAGTGTGGTAATGAGTCAACTAAGTGGCTTGGAAAGTGTCCAGCTTGTAATAGTTGGAATACTTTTTATGAACAAAAAGTGGTAGAGAGTAAAAATAGTGCTTTAAAAGCTAAAGATACAAAGAGTAATATACCACAAAAATTAAATTCATATGAAGCAAAAGAGACTTTAAAGTCATCAACTGGTTTTTTAGAATTGGATAGAGTGTTAGGCGGAGGATTAGTTAAAGGTTCACTAATTTTACTTGGAGGAGAGCCAGGTATTGGAAAGTCAACTTTAATTTTACAAATATGTGATAAAGTAAAAGGTGAAGGAAAAGTTTTATATGTTTCTGGTGAAGAGTCAGCAGAGCAAATTAAATTGAGAGCAGATAGATTAGGAATTAATAATGAAGATATTTTATTTTTAGGTGAAACTGATATAGATATTGTAAATCAATCAATTATAGATATTAATCCAAAATTAGTAATAATTGATTCTATACAAACAATGTATTCAGATGAAATAACTGCAGCTGCTGGAAGCGTAAGTCAAGTAAGAGAGATAACATCACAAGTAATGAGAGTATGTAAATCAAGAGGAATTACAACAATAATTATAGGGCATGTAACTAAAGAAGGAAATATAGCAGGACCAAGAGTTTTAGAACATATGGTAGATACTGTTTTATATTTAGAAGGGGAAAGATATTTTTCTTACAGAGTTCTAAGAGGTGTAAAAAATAGATTTGGTTCTACAAATGAGATTGGTATGTTTGAAATGAGAGAAGAAGGAATGTGTGAAATTTCAAATCCTTCAGATGTACTTATATCAGAAAGAGAAGATAATCCAGCAGGTTCATGCATTGTTTCAAGTATAGAAGGAACAAGGCCAATTTTAGTAGAATTACAAGCATTAACTGCACAAACAGTTTTTGGATACCCAAAAAGGACAGCAAACGGAATTGATTTTAATAGATTATCATTATTAATTGCTGTATTAGAAAAAAAGTCAGGAATTATGCTAGGTTCACAAGATGTATATTTAAACGTAGTAGGTGGCTTGAAAGTAAATGAACCATCAATTGATTTAGGAATTTGTATGGTAACAGTATCAAGTTTTAAGAATGTGGCTATTCCAAAAGATATGGTAATTATGGGCGAAGTTGGCCTAACGGGCGAAGTAAGAAGAATTAATTTAATAGAAAAAAGACTAAAAGAAGCGGAAAAATTAGGATTTAAAACATGTATTATTCCAGAAAGTAACAAAAAAGACTTGAAAGATAATTATAAATTAGATATAATAGGCGTTAGAGATGTAAATGAAGCAATCAAAAAAATAGGCTTAAAGTAAAGTAAGACTGCAATTAGGGAAGGGAGATACACTGTTTTGAGAAAAGGAAAAGAAGACAATATAACTGAAATCTTAAAATTAATTGCACCAGGAACTCCAATACGTGATGGATTAGAAAACATCTTAAGAGCAAGAACAGGAGCATTACTATTAATTACAGACAATAATGATGTAATAAAACAAATCGTAGATGGAGGATTTACCATTAATGAAGAATATACATCAGCAAAATTATATGAACTAGCAAAAATGGACGGAGCAATTGTATTAAGTGGAGACTTAAAGAAAATTTTATATGCAAATGCACAATTAATACCATCACATGATATAAGTACATTAGAAACAGGAACAAGGCACAGAACAGCAGAAAGAACAGCAAAACAAACAGGAGAATTAGTAATTAGTATTTCACAAAGAAGAAGTATCATTACAGTATTTAAAGGAAATGACAGATACATACTAGAAGAAACAGATGCATTATTAAATAAAGCAAACCAAGCAATACAAACACTAGAAAGATACAAAAAAGTATTTGATAATAAATTAAATATACTTAATGAATATGAATTCAATGATATTGTGACATTAGAAAATGTAATCACAGCAATTCAAAGAGCAGAAATGGTTATGAGAATTGTAGAAGAAATACAAAGACAGACAGATGCATTAGGAAATGATGGAAGATTAGTAAAAATGCAACTTGAAGAACTAATAGGAGGACTAGAAAAAGAAGAAATGCTAATCATAAAAGATTACATAGTGCCAGGAAGAAAAAGAAGGACACCTGAAAAAGTAATAGATGATTTACAAGAATTAGAATATGAAGAATTATTAAAAGAAACTACAATAGCCAAAATACTAGGATATGAAACATTTGAAGATTACGATGAAATTGCAGTATATACAAAAGGATATCGTATTTTAAACAAAATACCAAGAATGCCAGCAAACATAGTGGAAAACCTAGTAGACTCATTCAAATCTTTCCAACATATTCTAGCAGCAGATATAGAAGATTTAGATGAAGTTGATGGAATAGGAGAAGTAAGAGCAAAAGCTATAAAGCAAGCATTGAGAAGAATGCAAGAACAATTTATTTTTGATAATTTAATTTAGCAAGTTTGAGATTCTCCCATTTGTTAATTGAATAATTTGTAATATAATTCCACTAGCATTCATTATTAAATAAATTTATTATATACAATTGAAAAAATATATTAAAAAAGTTGTGTCAAAAGATACGTATCTTTTAGCACAAATAGAAAGGAAGAAAAAAATGAAAAATGTAAAAAATATTATTTGGATAATTGCCTTAATTTTGGTAATAGTATTAATAGCAGGAATTGGATATGGATATTATAAGAAAGCAACAATGGAGGTTAAAAATCCAGTTGCAACAATGGAGGTAGAAAATTTTGGAACTATAAAAATTGAATTATATCCAGAATTAGCACCTCAAACAGTTGCAAATTTTGTTACACTTGCAAATCGTGGATTTTATGATGGATTAACATTTCATAGAATAGTAAAAGATTTTATGATTCAAGGTGGAGATAAGGAAGGAACAGGACAAGGTTCTGCTAGTATAAAAGATTTAAAAGATGACGGAGAAGATACAGAGTATTCTATTAAAGGAGAATTTGTATCAAACGGAGTAAACAACAAGTTAAAATTTGAAGAAGGTGTAATAGGAATGGCAAGAAATGACTATACACAATACTCTTCATCATTGGCAGAAGAATCATATAACTCTGGAAGTTCACAATTCTTTATAATGACAAAAGCAAATACATCATTAAATGGAAATTATACATCATTTGGTAAAGTAATAGAAGGTATGGATATTGTTCACAATATAGAATTGGTAGAAGTAAAAGCAGCTGATGACTCAGAAGAAAGTGGAAATACAGAAGTAAGTACTCCAGTAAATCCTCCTAAAATTACATCTATAAGAGTAGAAACATATGGAATAGATTATGGATTACCAGAAACTTTAACACCTTTTGATTATACGACATGGATGTACAAACAATATGGAATAGATCCAAGCAGTCTTTCAGCAGAATAGTAAGAATTTAATAAAATTAGTTATTTAAAACGTTTAAATAATACATTTTGAATGTATTAATGGCTTAGAATGTAAAAAAAATAAAAAAATGGTTGACAAATAGGGTGGAAATTAGTTATAATATTAAATGTGTTAAAAAAAGAACACATTTAATGATGGTGGATGTGGCGTAGCTGGTTAACGCGCCAGTTTGTGGCACTGGAGACCGTGGGTTCGAGTCCCATCTTCCACCCCATTTAAATAATATAATTTAATATTGGGCTGTAGCCAAGCGGTAAGGCACCAGACTTTGACTCTTTATCGTTTTAAAGTTATTCCAAAAC
>CANQNU010000061.1 GCA_947625295.1 uncultured Clostridia bacterium
TTTATTTATTCTGATTAATTGCAAGAGATTTCAAGACTTCCATAGTCTTATAAATTGTTCGGTCCTTCAGAAAAAAATCCTTACTATGACCTCTGCTGACTTCCTATAATTCGTTGTTACTACTAATTCGCTTATAGGACCTCACGGGATAAGTCATAATTCTTTCCTCGTTTACTCTCTTGATTTACCCATTAGAGTTACGTTTGTCTTTTGGACTTTGCTGTGTTTGGTCAGCTTATCCTTCTAATGAGCCTTTATATCAAGTTCTTGTTCATAGAGCCACGATTTCGCTATTGCTTCTTTTCACGCTCCATTACTGGTTTACGCTTTGCAAATTGCTATCGAGTTCGCGACAAATACGCCTCTTGGGACTTTCACCCTAGATTTATGACATGCCCGTCATACTAGCAAAAAGCAAGGAATATTAATATTCCTTGCTTTAAAATTATTAAATAAATATTTCTATTTTGTAATCCATTTAATTAAGTCTAAATTAGCTGGTTCTAATAACATTTCATGTTTTGGCATTACTCTAAATGTATATCCGTAATTTCCTCCTGTTGTTAGTTGTATTTTAGCAGTATAATAATAATCTTTGCTTTCGTCATCTCTATCTTGTAATTTCATTGGTATTATAGTTACATCTTCAACTACACCATTGTCTAAGATTTTTCCGTAATAAACTTCTACTGTAATATTTTCTACATCAATGTTTGGTAGTTCTACTTCACAAGATACATCTATATTGTTTCCAGCATCTATTGTGATATTATCCATATTGTCTACTTGTGTAATTTTGATGTCTTTCCAATTTTTTAATAAATCTTTTTTCCATGAATTATATCCTGCTACATTGTCGACATCTGAATAATATTTTTTTGTTAGATTGCATAAAGGTATGTATAATTGACTTGTGTAATCTACTAACATTCTAGAAGTGCTATAATTTCCTCCTGTTGTAATAATAGATTTTTTCATATATTCTAACCATTTTTTAGACATTCCATTTTTGTCTTTTTGATAATATACTGGTATTATTTTTTCTTCTAATGTACGATACATGCTTTGGCTGTCTGCTATGTCTTGTGCTTCATAAGAATCAAATTCTGCATTTGTTCCTATTGTCCATCCATTATCTTGTGTATAGCCTTCAGCCCACCATCCATCTAATACACTAAAATTAATTACTCCATTTACAGATGCTTTTTGTCCACTTGTTCCTGATGCTTCCATTGGTCTTCTTGGATTGTTAAGCCATACATCTACACCACTTATTAAGTATCTAGACATTGCTATATTGTAATTTTCAAGTAAAAATATTTTTCCTTTAAATTGTGGCATCATTGATACTTCGTGTATGTATTTTATTAAGTCTTGTCCTTCTTTATCTGCTGGATGTGCTTTTCCGGCAAATATTAATTGTACTGGTTTTTCACTGTTATTTATAATTTGTGTAATTCTTTCTAAATCTTTAAAAATTAATGTTGCTCTTTTGTATGTAGCAAATCTTCTTGCAAATCCTATTGTTAACGCTTCTGGATTAAGTTTTGAAACTATTTCATTAATTTCTTCATAACTATATCCTGAACGTCTTAATCTTTCTGTTGTATTATCTTTTACTAATTTCAATAATTTTAATTTTCTTTCGTTATGAACATCCCATAATTTTTCATCTGGAATATTGTTGATTTTTTCCCATGTTGAGTTTTTATGAATATTATCTTGCCAATATGGAGTTAAATATTTATTGTATAATTCTTTCATCTTTGGTGCAAGCCATGAACATGTATGAATTCCATTCGTTACATATCCTATTGGTGATTCATTTGCTGCAATATTTGGCCATATTTCACCAAATAATTCTCTTGATACTGCACCATGTAGTTTACTAACTCCATTTTTCTTTCCTGCAATTTTTAATGCTAAAATTCCCATATTGAATCCTTCTTGTAATTCATTACATGGTTTCATTCCTAGTTTTAAAAATTCTTCTCTTGAAAGTCCTAATCTTGGCCAAAAATCTTTAAAATATTTTTCTACCAATGCTAATGGGAAAATATCATTTCCTGCTGGTACAGGTGTATGTGTTGTAAACACTGTTTTTGAACTTGCAATATCTTTTGCAACCTCAAATGATACTTCTTTTTCTTTTATAATATTTTTAGTAATTTCTAATGTTAAAAATGCAGAATGTCCTTCATTCATATGATAAATTGTTGGATTCAATTTTAAATATTTTGTCAATAAATTAGTTCCTGCCATTCCAAGTACAATTTCTTGACGGATTCTCATTTCTTGGTCTCCACCATATAGGTTTAAAGTTACATCTCTGTCTTCTTCATTATTTTTGTCAATATCAGAGTCTAATAAATATAATTTTACTCTACCCACATTAATTTGCCATACTTTTAAATATAGTCTTCTTTTTGGGAATTTAACATAGATAATTAAGTCTTCTCCCTTTTCATCTTTTACAGGATTAATTGGCATATCAGATAAATCAATACTATGATATTCTGTTTCTTGTCCACCATATCCGTTAATCTTTTGATGGAAATATCCATTTTTATATAATAATCCAACTGCTACTAATGGAATTCCTAAATCACTTGCTGATTTCAAATGATCTCCTGATAGAATTCCAAGCCCACCAGAATAAATTGGAATAGTTTCATCCAATCCATATTCTGCTGAAAAATATGCAATTAAATCATTTTTATTTTCTGGATATTTGTTAGAAAACCACGTATTCTTACTATTTATATAGTTTTCAAAATTATCTGCAATTTTGTCATATTCCCTTAAAAATGCTATATCTTTTGCTACTTTTTCTAATTTTTCTTGTGATACGTGTTTTAAGAATTTAACTGGATTTTTATTTGATTGTTCCCATAAATCTTGATCTATTTTTTGAAATAGCCTTAAAAATTCTGTATTCCAAGACCACCATAAATTATTTGATATTTCTGATAATTTTTCTATTCTTTTTGGCAATTGTGGATTTACTGTAATTCTATTGAATACATACATCTCTTCTATTTTCCTCCTTTGTAACTTCTTTCATTTTTCCTTTTGTAAATTGATACTTATATTATCTATTAAATACATTTATTTGTCAAATGTTTTTTTGTAAATCGCTTAAAAATTAAAATAGCGAGAAGATAATAATATTTTTATATTTTGGAGTGAAATTGTGGGGACCGTTCAAAAATTCTCAAAAGTTTGTTAAAACTTTTGTTAGAATTTTTAGAATGGGGATAACGAAAAAATATAAAAATATTATTATCTGGTAGCGAGTAATTTAATATTTATAAATTCATTAATTTTTAAGCAATTACCATATAAATCTTTTTAAAAAATCCTCAATATATCATTATATGTGACATAAATTGATAATGCAATAAGAATAGAAAAACCTAATAATTGGATATTAATTTCTGTCTGTTCTTTTAATGGCTTTCTTCTAATTGCCTCTATAATTAAAATTAAAATCTTTCCTCCATCTAATGCTGGAATTGGTAAAAGGTTTGTTATTCCAAGTGATAATGAAATAAGTGCTAGCATTGTAATAAATTCCTGAACTCCATTAGTTTTTGCTACTGCTTCTGATATTCCAACAGGTCCCATCATTTGGTCTACTCCAACATTTCCCGTAAATAGTTGTTTTAAATTATCAACAATTGAAAACATAAATTCTTTTGTTTGCATTCCTCCATTAATACATCTATTAATAAATGTGTCTGGAGCTGCTTTTAAATTAACACCTAAATAATACATAGAAATATAATCTGGAGTTAATTCTATATTTATTTCTTCTCCATCTCTTTCAACTGTAATTAAAATTTTATTATAACCTTCTTGGCTAATTAATTCTATTGCCTTATTTGTATCTCCATTAATGTCTTGATTATTTATTTTTGTTATTCTATCATTAGCTTTAATACCCTGTCTTTCGCTACTACTTCCCTTTTCTACTGCTAAAATCTTGCATTCTTCATTTAGATACATTCCTGTTGATTTTGCTTTTACTTCTGTTGGTTTTGTTTTATATTCTAAAGTTTTATTATCTCTAATTATTTTTAAGGTTAGTTCTTCTCCTTTTGATTTATCTAAAATTTGGTTTAAATCATTTTTACTATTAATTTTTTTATTGTTTATTTCTATTATTTTGTCTCCACTTTGTAATCCAATTTGACTAGCTGCATATTCTTCTAATACACTATCTATTTCATTTGAAATATATGTTCCAGATGTTGTAGATAAAATAAAATAAACTGTTAATCCGAAAATAATATTTACTGTTGCACCTGCTATTACAATTGCTATTCTCTTAGGGATACTAGCTTTTGAAAATGATTTACTATCTTCTGACCTTTGTTCTTCCCCTTCCATACTAACAAATCCACCTAAAGGAAACAATCTCAAAGCATATTTAGTTTCTTTTCCTTGTTTTTTCCATATGGTTGGTCCAAATCCAATTGCAAATTCATTCACTTTGACTTTACATAGTTTTGCAACTGTAAAATGTCCTAATTCATGAATAAAAATTAGAAATCCTAATAAAAATATAATTTTTATTGCAGATATTATAAATGTAATCAAATCCGTTCCTCCTTATGCTATTTCTTAAATTAAATTTATAAGAATTTTAAAATGATTTCTTATTAAATTTTATCAATTATATATTTTTTATATGCTGTTTTTTAACAACATCTAAAAAGGAACATCAATAAAATTTTTCTATTTTCATGCTCCTATTTATTATTTTATTTTATAATATTGTAAATAATGCATATGCAAATGGTGCTAAAAATATTAAGCTATCAATTCTATCTAACATTCCACCATGTCCTGGTATTAAATTGCTAAAATCTTTTATATCTACATATCTTTTAATACTTGAAGCTGCAAAATCCCCTATTTGGCCTACTAAACTTAGTATAATTGCAATTCCTCCTATATAATAATATGAAATATTCATACCCCAATAAGTATTTGCAAAATATGTATAGATTAATATTATTAGAAATGCACCAATCAATCCTCCAATACAACCTTCTATTGATTTTTTAGGACTTACTTTACTAAACTTATGCTTTCCTAAATGTCTTCCTATGAAATATGCAAATATATCTGTTCCCCATGCTGCGAATATTGCATACCAAATTAATATTTTTCCATTTTCCATTCCATTTATGAATGCCACAAACATAATAAAAAATACAATATAAAATATTCCTAAAAAAGTATACGCAATATCTTTAAAATTTGTTTTCATGTCTGTAGCTATAACTTGTGCAAATAATATAATTAGAATTGTTGGTACTGAAAGCGTTACAACCATATTTAAATTCTCTTGCGGTATAACATGAATTAGTGCTATACTAAGACAATTTATATATCCAATCCATCTTACTGGTTTTGCTACTTTTGATATTGCATTAAAGTACTCGTTCATGCTTAATATTGCAATAATTGCTAATGCTATATCTACTACATATTTATTTCCAATTAAAAAAATAATTAATACTAATGGAAATCCTAATAAACTTGATGTTATTCTTTTTACATTCTCCATATTTTTCCCTTTCTTTTTACATTAGTTTGCTCCAAATTTTCTCGTTCTTCTTTGATACTCTATAATTGCTTTATCTAAATCTTCTTCATCAAAGTCTGGCCAGTTTTTATCAACAAATAGAAATTCTGAATATACTAATTGCCAAGGTAGAAAATTACTTAATCTTAATTCTCCACTTGTTCTAATTAATAAATCTGGATCTGGCTGTCCTTGTGTATATAAATTGTCAGAAATTACTTTCTCTGTTATATCTTCAATAGATAATTTATCATCTTTTACTTCTTTAGATATTTTTTGAATTGCTTTAATAAGTTCGTCTCTTCCTCCATAGTTCAAAGCAATATTAAATGTGATTCCTGTATTATTTTTTGTTCTTTCCATACAGTTATGTATGCTTTTTTGCATTTTTTCTGATAATGCAGATAAATCCCCTATAATTTTTACCTTAATGTTTTCTGTATCAGCTCTTTTAGCATAATCATCTAAATAACTTTGAAATAATGCCATTAGTGCTTTTACTTCTTCTTCTGCTCTCTTCCAATTTTCAGTTGAAAATGCATATACTGTAATATGTTCTATACCTATTTTATTAGCATATCTTACTATTTTTTCTAAAGTTTGTGCACCTGCTTTATGTCCAAAATTCGCCGGTTTTCCTCGTTCTTTTGCCCATCTTCTGTTACCATCCATAATAATAGCAACATGTTTTGGTAGTCCTTGTTTGTCAAATTCCATAAAATTTTCTCCTTTTGAATGATTTCTAGAGCAGAGAGAATGATTTTTTTCCGTCCCCAAAATCATCTCTCATTTGTTTCTATTTTGAATATATATTGCTAGTTCTTTTAAAAATTCTGCTTTTTCTCCATATTCTTTTAATTCTTGAATTGCTTCTTTTGTAATTTTATCTAGTATTTCTTTTGCTCCTTGAAGTCCGTATTCAGAAACATAAGTACATTTTCCTAATTCTTTGTCATTTCCTACCGGTTTTCCTAGTATTTCTTCATTTCCTTCTTCTGATAAGATATCATCTTTTATTTGAAATGCTAATCCTATTTTATCAGCATATGAAGTTAATCTTTCTAAGTCTTTTTCATCGCAATTGGCTAATATTGCTCCCATTCTTACACATAACTTTAATAGAGCTCCTGTTTTGTTTTGATGAATATATTCTAAATCTTCTTTTGTTATATTTTTTCCTTCATATTCAGTATCTACATATTCACCTATAAGCATTTTATCTATTGCCTCAGAAAATTCATTAAAAATTCGAATTTTTCTTTGTATTTCTTGTAAATCTTGTGTATTTTTTAAGTCTTGACTAATAATTATATAGCTATTGTTTAATAAACTGTCTCCTGCTAAAATCGCTGTTGCTTCATTAAATTGTTTATGATTTGTAGGTTTACCATGTCTAAAATCATCATTATCAATTCCTGGTAAGTCATCATGTATTAGCGAAAAATTGTGTGTCATTTCAATTGCAACTGCATATGGCATACATTTTTCAATGTCTTGTTTAAAAATTTGATATGTAGCTATAACTAGAATAGGTCTTAATCGCTTTCCTCCAGCCATTAAGCTATATTCTACTGATTGATTTAGCACCTTTTCTAAACACTTTTCTTTTTTAATATATTTTTCTAATTCTTTGTTTAGCATTTGTTGATATGATTTTAGCTTTTCTTTAAAATCCATTATTTTTTCTCCTCATTTTATAATAAGATATACTTATTTTATATTACGTACAACATATCAATATCACTATAAATAATACACAAATATACAAGTATGAAAATATATTATTAGCTAAATTGACATTATATCTTTTTCTTTCTTTTCTAAAATACTATCAATCTCTTCTATACTTTTGTCAGTTATTTTTTGTATTTCATTTTCTGCTTGTTTCAATTCGTCCTCTGTTATTTCTCCATCTTTTTGTTTTGCTTTAGCTTCATCAATTCCATCTCTTCTAGTATTTCTTATAACTACTTTTGCTTCTTCTGCCATTTTTTTGATATCTTTTACTAATTCTTTTCTTCTCTCTTCATTTAATTCAGGAAAAGCTAGTCTTATTACTTTTCCATCATTATTTGGATTAATTCCAATATCTGCTGCAAGTATTGCTTTTTCAATTTCTTTTAGAATACTTGCATCCCATGGTTGAATTACAATTAATCTTGCTTCTGGTACTGAAACACCTGCTACTTGATTAATTGGTGTTGGTGTTCCATAATAATCTATTTTTACTTTATTTAAAATTGCTGGGTTTGCACGACCTGCTCTTACCTCTGCCAATCTTTCGTTATAAGCATTAATTGCTTTTTCCATTTTTTCTTTTAAACTTGTATAATCCATATTCTTTCTCTCCTTTATTCTTTATATTTTATGCATTATGAAATATTTTAAAACTTTCTATAGTATCTCATAATTTTCTCATTATCTAACAATCGTTCCTATTTTTTCGCCTTTAACTGCTTTTACTATGTTTTCTGGATCAGCTATTCCAAATACTAATAGTGGCATATCATTATCTCTGCACATTGCTGTTGCTGTTGAGTCCATTACTTTTAAATCTTCTTGCAATACTTGTAAATATGATATATCTTCATATCTTTTTGCATTTGGTTCGATTTTTGGATCAGCTGAATATACAGCATCAATTGCTTTCCCTAATAATATAATGTCTGCATTGATTTCTGTTGCTCTAAGTACAGCAGCTGTGTCTGTTGTAAAATAAGGATGTCCTGTACCACATGCAAATATAACTAC
>CANQNU010000062.1 GCA_947625295.1 uncultured Clostridia bacterium
TTGGAGATAAAGTAAAGATTAAAGTTGATAAAGCAAGTAAGTTGCTAAGACAAATTGATTTTGAATTAGTTGATAATAATTAAGTTAATAATATATTTTTTATATCTTTGGTGTCGCAACTTCCATAATAAAAATAATATGAAAGTTGCTCCAAATCGCACTTCGCGTTGCTCCGTTTGGTCGCTTACGCAGATATAAAAAATATATTAGTAACTTACAATGAAAACAACATTAAACACTTAGTATTAAAAGCAAGTTTGAGATTCTCCCATTTGTTAATTAAATAATTTGTAATATAATTCCACTAGCATTCATAATTAAATAAATTTATAACTGACAAGTGAATTTTAATTATTATAATTATTATTGTTTCAAAAAGACCAGTTTCCTTTTATACTTAATACGTAAACATCATAATGTTAGAAAAAATAACGACTAATATAGAAAAAACAATAATAGTAATACCGCCAGATTTATTTTGCTTTTCCTGTATTTCGTATAAAGCATAGCCACTAGTTTTAAGCAAAATATAAAGGCTAATCAATAAAAAAATAATATCAAAAATAGTATGAGTCAAAGCAAAACCTCCTATTTATTTTTTTATAATAATTAATTCATAGTAACAATTAATTTGTAATAACAATCATTTTTCAGTAACAATTACGTTTCAGTAATAAGCATACCTGATTTCACTTCAGTGTCAATATTCACATCAAAAAAAGCATTACAATAATTATCTAACCAATGATAATTGTAAACATCATCTACCGTAAAGAAATTAGAAAGTGAATCTAAACCAAATCCATTTATATCAGAATTGAATTCCTTTGAAGTTTTATATAAAAAATTGGATAAAGAAGATTCTAAATAGTGATTGCAACTTTCTGAAATAGAGTCCAAAACTTTAGGAGTCAAATAACTTGAATCTTCAGTCATTGAGGCAATTCTTCCAGAGAATGTTAGTTTTACTTTAATATATGGGGAAGATGTAGAGGTATCGACTTTAATTTGTGAGTAGTTGTAAGGTGCTAAATAGACATCTAAGTAGTTTCCGCTATTAACAGGGTCTGGTACTGAAATTAGAAATCTGTCTAATTGATTTTCAATTGCTAAAAAACAAATTGTTTCTAATGCATTTAATTCTCCTACAAGTTGATCATTTTTAAATACAGCGATTCCAATATTTTCAGTTCCATTTTTTCCTTCAATAGAAGATTCATTTGCTTTAATTGAATAATCTTGTTCAGCAGTAGGAGATGAATCAGATTGAGAGTTAGACTGATTGATACCTCCTAAAATGGCAAATGGTTGGCAACTCTTGCAGTTTGAATAATTAAAGAAATTACCAATAGTAGAATTAGGAATGTATCCTGTATACTTACTTGATTTTGTTAAAACCTCATAATATTTAGAAATTGAGTTTTCCAATTCTGCTTTTGTTTGTTCAATATAATATTTTGCGTCACACTTTGAAACAATAATTTTTGCAGAAGGTCTAACTTGTGTATCATTTGTCAAAGTATAAATTTCATCTGTGATTCCTTGATAAGCAAATTCTTCAGAAAAAATAATTACTTTACAATGTGACATATTAATTTCTTTTCCCATGTAACTGTTCATTAAATTGATAGCATTTATTAAAGAAGAAGCTTTTACAGAATTAATAATAGGTTCGGCCTTTTCAGTTGAACCAGATTCACTAGCAGCTGTAGTAGTAGAAAATTCAAAAGTTACTTCTAATTCGTTTTCATCAGAAGTATCAATACCAATTGCTAATACATAAGCTAAATTATCAATATTAAGAGATGCGTATGAACTAGAAAATGCAACGACAAATACAATAATTAAAATAAAAACAAATAAATTTCTTAAAAACTTAGGCATTTGAATTCTCCTTCCTGTTGCTATCTTGTTTATTTTTTCGTAAATTTGCAATTATTAAAATACTAATACTTAAGAAAAATACAATTCCTATAACTAAATTAGGATATATTTTAGTTTCGAACATATTAGAAACTGCATAATTTTTAGGAAATATACTAATTCCGAAAATTAATAAACCAAAAATATCAATTAAAGCTTTTTTGTTTTCTATATTTGTAATTTTTTGAAAAATACGCATGCTAAATTTACTAATAATGCTTAAGTAGCAGGCAAAAGCTAAAATCCAAATTAATAGAAACACAGATTCTAGTCTTTGAAAGAAATTACCAAATTCTATATAACGAGTTGCATTATATAAAGGTGTAATTTCATTTGTATCTAAGAAAAAAGAAAACATAAATAATAAAGTAGCAACACATAAAACAAGATAAATAGCAGAAATACCAATTGATATTAAAGTTATTTTTTTCATATCTTCAGGTTTGTTTAATAATGGTGGCAAAAAATATAAAAATACAATTCCACCAAAAGAAGCTAAATTTGTTAATCCTAAAATGAAAGTATCAAATAATCCTTTACCAAAAATAGGGAACATTCTTTGAGGGGTAAATTGATTCATATTTGTAAAAAATAAAAATATAATACTTCCTAAAACTAGTGGTATAATTAAAGCATTTGTCTTCAAACTAGCACTAAAATCAAGTCTATTAGCTATACATATAGCAATTATAAATAGCAAAACAATATAAGTAATATTTGTCATTGGATAATAAATAATTTTTATACTTTCACAAAAGTTTCTAAGTAAAATACCTGATGTAATTATAAAATAAGCAATAAAAATAATTCCAATAGTTGTTTTTAATCCTTTTCCGCCTAAATATTCGGAAATATCAATGATATCAGCACTTGGAAAAGCTTTTAATAAACGACAAATAAAATATCCAATAAAAATAACAATAATGCTAATATAAATTATATTTAAAATAGAAGCTGAGTCAGTAGAAACTAATATGTTTCTTGGAAGGGATAAAATTGTGTGTGTTACAACAATTGTTAAAACAAGCATAATAGCATCAAAAGTGCTTATTTTAGAAGAACTCATATAGTAATCAATCCTTGTATAGTATATTTAGGTTTTTAATAGAGGTTTTACCTATAAACCTGATATATTTATAACTTTGAAATTAATAATTATTAGTTTATTTGTGATACAAATTAGAGTTGAATTTCCACTTCATTGCAAATTTTTCTTGTTTTTGAGCCTTTTTAGGTGCTACATAAGAAGCACGATATTCTCTTTTCCATATAGGTGGTAAAAAATATCCATTTCCGTCTGCATTACTACTAGGTGCTAAAGGAGTCATATAAGATACACCAAAAGATCTTAAGCTACAAAGAACAGAGATGTAAATAAATAATCCTAATGAAATTCCTAAGAATCCTGCCATAAATCCAAGTAGTACAAATACAAATCTGAAATATCGTATATGAAATCCAAATGAAAAATCTGGAATAGCAAAAGAAGCAATACCTGTAATAGCAACTATAATAATCAAAATAGGACTAACTATACCAGCCGAAACTGCTGCTTGTCCTAAAACTAAAGCACCAACAATACCAATAGTTGGTCCAATAGGGGACGGAACTCTTAATCCAGCTTCACGAATTAATTCAAAAGAAATCTCCATAATTAAAATTTCAACTATAATTGGAAATGGTACATTTTCACGAGAGGCTAAAATAGAATAGAGTAGTCCTGTAGGAAGAATTTCTTGATGAAAGCTTGTAATTGCAACATAAATACCAGGTAGTAATAATGTAATAAAAGTAGCTAAAACTCTAAGTCCTCGTAAAAAATTAGCAAAATTCACTTTTAAATTAGTATCTTCAGGAGAAGCTAAAAAATCAATCAAAACTGCAGGTACAATAACTCCATAAGGAGTACCATTTACAATAATTACAACACGGCCATTTAATAAATATTTAGAAACTTTGTCAGGTCTTTCAGTAGAAATCATTTCAGGAACTCCCAAAATATTAGAATCAGCAATTAATTGCTCTAATTCACCAGCAGAAAGCAAAGAATCAACTTCTAAATTATTTAATCTATATTTAACTTCACCAACTAAATCATCGTTTGCTATATTCTTAATATAGCAAACTGCACATTTTGTTTTTGTAACATTACCTACTTCTAGATTTTCGATAATTAAATTTTCATTATTAACAATACGACGAATTAAAGATGTATTAGTTCTAATATTTTCAACAAAAGCTTCATGAGGACCTTTTATAACTATTTCATTATTTGGAGTATCAACACTTCTTTGTTTAAAGCCCTTTACTTCAATATCAAAAGCAACAGGAAGAGTTTCTACAAATAAAGCACAATTACCAGAATTTATACCGAGAAATAATTTTATCAAAATCTTCAGAAGTTGATAGTGAATTTTGAGGCATTAAGCATCCAATTAAATAATTACTTAAGTCAAATTTTTTAACCTTTCTTACTGTGATATTATTTGTAACAGCCTCTGAGATAATTTTTGTTTGAGAACTATCAAATAAATTATTTTTATTTCTCATCATCAAAGGTTCTAGTATAAAATCATTTATAGTTTTAGAATCTACCATCCCATCGATATATGCTAAAAATGCATCATACTGCTTGCCTCTAGCATTCAATGTAAATTGCCTAATATTTATATCACTATTAATTAAAAAATTATATTTAGTTTTTATATAATCTAAATTTACAGATAAACTTGGAAAAATGTTAACTTTCTTTTCAGGTTCTTCAGGAAAATTATTTTGAAAATCAGCATCTTCTGTGTCTGGAATTGTAAATTTATAATGTTCTTGAGGTTGATATTTAAAATAAGTATCAAATATTTTTTTGAAATTCATAATTTTCTCCTATTTCTGTTGTCAAAAATTTCCGTTGCCAAAAAGACGCGTCCTTTTTGACTTTTTTATTAGTATTTGTAAAATTACACAAAATATACTAGTTTTTACAACAAAAAAATGATATAATAAAATAGGTATAAATAAAAAAATATAAAGGAGAAACTAATGAAAAATAAACTTCAAAGTATCATTATGTTTTTAGTAGTGATTTTAATTGTTGGAGTGTGTGGGATTTTTGGAAATATTATTTTGCAAGAACTAAAAAGTATGCAAATAGTATCTGAACCAGAAGAGTTTAAGACTACAATTTCTGTAAGTGAAAATGTAAATAAACAAAATGCAAATACACCACAGGTTGAAGAAAATCCATTAAATGATATTGAAAATGTAAATGATGATGAACAAGAAGTAGATTATACAAATGTAAATATAAATAAATATTTTTATAATCAGTTAAATGACTATTCTAAAACAATTTATAAAGCATTTGAAGTAAATAAAGAAAACATGAAAACAGGTACATATAAAGTAGAATTAGGAAATTCATTTTCGGAATTGTTAGATACAGAAAATGGTCAAGAAGAACTAGGAAAATATTATCAATCAGCAATTGAAGCATACACATATGATAATCCAGATGTATTTTATCTAAGCCCTAATAAAATGTATTTAAACATAGAAACTACAACAAAAGGAAGAAAAAATACATATTATGTGTATGTTAATAGTGGAAATGAAGCAAATTATTTGATTGATGAATTTTCTTCAAAAGAACAAATTAATGAAGCACTTTACGAAATACAAGAAGTAAAAAACAATATTCTAGAAAATAGAACAGGCGATACATATGATGATATAAAAATGGTACATGATTATTTAGTAGAAAATATTGAATATGATACAACAATATCAAAGAAAAATATTTATAATATTTATGGCGCATTAGTCAATGGAGAAGCTGTATGTGAAGGATATGCAAGAGCATTTAAATATTTAATGGACTATTTAGATATTAATTGTACACTAGTAATTGGTAAGGGTATAAATTCACAAGGAAATACAGAAAATCATGCATGGAATTATGTTGAACTATCAGACATTTGGTATGCGGTTGATACTACATGGGATGATCCGATAGGAGCTATAGGAGGATGGTTTAGTCAAACAACAAGATATAAATATTTCTTAAAAGGCTCTAATGATATGGATATGGATCATCAACCTATTGGAAGATTTACAGAAGAAGGAAAAGTATTTAATTATCCTGAACTTAGTATTGCAAATTATTAACATATAAATTTATTAATTATAAAAAACAGTAATAAATACAAAATTTTATAAGGTAATCAGTTAAATTAATTTGAATATATTAAATGAAAATATTGTCATTTCATTTATGAATCTAAATTAATTTAATAGATTACCTTAATTTTTTAAACTTTTATAATATGATACAGATTAATCCACCACTACCCTCATTAACTATTCTTTCTAAAGTTTCTTGTAATTTAACTTGAGCGTCTTCCGGCATTTTTGCAAGTTTAGTTTGTAAGCCTTCATTAATTAATTCATGTAAACTCTTTCCAAAAATATTTGAACTCCATATTTGTTTAGGGTCACTTTCGAATTCAGAAAGCAAGTAATTAACAAGTTCTTCAGATTGTTTTTCAGAGCCAACAATAGGAGATACTTCTGTTTCTACATTTGTTTTTATTAAATGTATTGAAGGTGCAGTTGCTTTTAATTTAACACCAAAACGAGAGCCCTGTTTAATCATTTCAGGTTCTTCTAAAATTAGTTCATCCATAGTTGGAGTAACAATTCCATAACCTTTACGATTTACATCATCTAATGCACAAGCAATTTTATCATATTGTTTTTTAGTTTTTGAAAGTTCTGAAATAATACCAAATAAATCACCTTCATTTGAAACATCAACACCAGTAATTTCTGAAAGAACTTGATAAAATAATTCTTCTTTCAAAGAAATTTCGATATTAACATTTCCAGATCCTAATTGGATATCTTCAATAGAAGTTTTATTAATAATTTCTGTTTGTTTAATTGTATCAACACAATTAGTAACATCTTTTAAAACATTTATATCAGATAAAGCATCTTGTATTTCTTTATATAATTCAGCTTTTAATGGATGCTCATAATCTAAGCCATCAATCCATCTAGGAAATTTAATACGTACTTGCTCAACAGGAAATTCATATAAAACTTTTGAGAACATATTATTAATGTCATCAATACTTAAATATTCACAATTAGTAGGAATAACAGTTGTACCATACTTTTCACTTAATGTATTTGCTAATTCTTGTGAGTAATTAGAATTTGGATCTTGTGAATTTAAAATTATAATAAATGGTTTATTAAGTGCTTTTAATTCATTAACAACTCTTTCCTCTGCTTTAATATAGTCCTCTCTTGGAATATCTGTTATGCTACCATCTGTTGTAACTAAAATTCCAATTGTTGAATGTTCCTCAATTACTTTTTTAGTTCCAATTTCAGCTGCTGATTCAAAAGGAATTTCTTCTTCTGACCAAGGTGTTTTTACCATTCTTGGCATATCATCTTCTAGATAACCGATTGCATTATCTACTAAATATCCAACGCAATCTACTAAACGAGTTTTGAATTTTAAGTTATTGTCTAATGTGATTTCAACTGCTTCATTTGGCACAAACTTTGGCTCAGTTGTCATTATTGTTTTACCACCAGCACTTTGTGGAAGCTCATCTCTTGCACGCTCTTTTTTGTATTCATTATCAATGTTAGGAAGGACAAGTAAGTCCATAAACTTTTTAATGAAAGTAGATTTTCCTGTTCTTACAGGTCCTACTACTCCTACGTAGATGTCACCATCTGTTCTCTTTGCGATATCTTGATACAATTTTGTATTTTCCATCTATATACCTCCTTTAATTTCGAAAGAAAAACATTTTTTACTAAAATTACTTTAGTTAATATATATGGAACAAGTTTTAAGAATATGACAAGTTTAATTGAAAAACTTGATAAACAACTATAGATATGATAAAATAGCAAAAATAACAATATTAGATATAGCAACATATAATATACAAATTTATTTATTAAAGCAGGATGAAAGGAATGAATTAAGGATGGATAAAACACAAGATGTTGTAGAAATTTTAAAAATATACAATCAGGAACATATCATTAAATTATTGAATGAATTAGACGATATAAAAAAACAAGAACTAATAGACCAAATAAATCAAATAGACTTTAATCAAATTATGGAATTATACGATAATACAAAAAAAGAGATTGAAATAAAAGAAAATAAAATAGAAGCAATAGAATATTTAGATAAAGAAAAAATATCTAAAACTCAAGAAGAGGAATTCAATTCATTAGGAGAAATGGCAATCAAAAAAGGAGAATATGCAGTTGTAACAATGG
>CANQNU010000063.1 GCA_947625295.1 uncultured Clostridia bacterium
TTATTATTTTCTTACTTGATTAGTATATCATAAAACTTATTTTTAGCAAATATTTTGTTGAGATTTTTCGAAAAAATGTAGTTTGCATAATTACCTCAATTATGATATAATTTATTAGAAACACTTAAAAAAGTTTTCCTTGTAAGGGGGGATTTTTATGAAAAGAAACTTAAATATACGGGACTACAAAATAGAATATGGAAATGGCTCTTTATTTCTTTCACTAGTAGAATCTGGCTTTAATAATGTTGATGCCGTAATCTTAAGAAATGTTCTTTTTGCCATCGTAGAAGCAGGTTATAAAGAATTACATGCTCTTGATAGTTCTGGGAATCTTAATGCGGAAATATGTGATAAAAATCCGGAACTTCCAAAACAAATATCCAGCGAATATTTGTCTGTTGATTATAAAGAACGTGCTATAAAAGCAGGATTTTTAACAGACGAAATGTTTATAAGCGATTCAGCTTATATTATAATCAAAAAAGCAACTGAAATGCAAGCTGGCTTTGAAAGAGATGGCTTTCTTTTCTGAAAAATCTTTCTAAGAAAGAGCTTAGCGTATTTTGCTAGGCTCTTTTCATTTTTCTTAATACTTCTTTTTGTTTACTATCTATTTGATAAGATTCTATTGCTTTTTGCAAAGATTTATTAAAAGTAAAATTATCTAATTTGCATACTTTTAAATATCGTATTGTTTCATCATAATATTTAATCAAACAAATAGAAACTGCCCAAGCAATTGCCATTTGAACATAATAATCTTTACTTTGTATCTTATCGAAAGTTTTAAAATCTCGTTGTAAATATTCTTGTTCTATATAGTAATCTAATATCATAACAATTCCAAACCTAATTTCAAATTCTCTATCTGATTTCAAATAATCTTGTATAAGTTTCCACATTTCATCTTTATGTTTTTTTGTAATTTTTAAACCTGCACAAAATACATCACATATAGCCCAATTATCAATTTTAGGTATAAATTCTCTAATATATTTTAAAATAACCTCAATATCTTCTGTGCTTGAAAGTCCAATTAACATTCCTTTTAACATGATTTCTTCATAATATTCTTCATCAATTTCTTTTAAAAGTTCTCCTATTGTGTACGATTTTAATAATTCTTTTGCATAATTTCTAAGTATTGGTACTCTTACACCTATAATATTATTTACTCCTGGACATAATCCACTATGAAATTCTTTATACTTTTGATCTGATAATTCAAATAGTTTTGTTTTTATTTCATTTTTCATTTTTTTCTTCTTTCATAATTCATTTATGTAAAAACAGAAGTGTTTTTAACTCTTTTTATAAAAATCTTACAAAGCATCCTCTATTTTCCTACTTTAAAATTCTTATTGTATTAAATATTGTAATTAATGTCGTTCCAACATCTGCAAAGACTGCTTCCCACATATCTGCTATTCCAAATAAACTTAATACTAAAATAAGTAATTTTACTCCTATTGCAAATGATAAGTTTTGTTTGATTATTCTATTCGTTTTTCTAGATATACTTATTGCCTCTGTTATTTTTTCTAGTTCATCTGTCATTATAACAACATCTGATGCTTCTATTGCTGAGCTTGATCCTATTCCTCCCATTGATATTCCAATATCAGCTCTTGCAAGTACAGGGCTATCATTTATTCCATCACCTACATATGCAACTTTATCTTTTTCACTTCTTTGTTCTAATATTTTTTCTAATTCTGCATATTTATCTTGTGGTAACATTTCTGCTTTTACTTCATTAATTCCTACTCTTTTGGCAATTTTGTCTGCAATTTCTTTTTTATCTCCTGTTAACATCTTTGTTTTGATACCTATTTTAGATAGTGTCTTTATAGTTGATTTTGCATCTTTTTTTATTTCATCTACTAATGTTATAGATCCTACAACCTTATTTTCTATTTTTAGGTATAAAGTTGTTCCTTCATTTTCTTTCAATGTGTCGTTTAATCCTACTAAATTAGCATTTCCTATTTGAATATCTTTTCCTTGATATTGATATTTAAGTCCTTTTCCTGATATTTCTTCAAATTTTTCTACTTCTGATGTATCAATTTCGTCTTTTGCCTCTTTTAGAATTGATTTTGCAATTGGATGATTAGAAAATTTTTCTCCCATAGCAAAATAATTTAATATCTCATCTTTATTGTAATTATCATCTAATGAATTAATTTCACTTACTAAGAAATTACCTGTTGTAATTGTTCCTGTTTTATCAAAAATAATTTGCTTAATATCTTTTAGTCCATCTAAATAATCGCTTCCTTTTATTAATATTCCTCTTTTAGATGCCTTTCCAATTCCACTAAAATAACTAAGTGGAACTGATATAGCAATAGAACATGGGCATGAAATTACTAAAAATATTAATGCTTTATATATACTTTGACTATATGTTACATTTTCATATAGCATTGGCATAAATATTGCAACTATTAATGCCAAGCCTAATACTATTGGTGTATATATTTTAGCAGCTTTCGCTACAAATGTTTCTGTTTTGGCTTTTTTATCTGTTGCATTTTCTACTAAGTTTAATATCTGGCTAACTGTACTATTTTCATAAGTTTTTTCAACTTTAATTTCAATTAGTCCTTGTACATTAATACCACCTGAAAGTACTTTTGATTTTTCCTCTACTTTTATCAACGCACTTTCTCCTGTTAATGCTGAATTATCTATTTCAGCACTACCATTTATAACAATACCATCTAATGGAATTTTTTCTCCAGTTTTTACTAAAATAATATCTCCTATTTTTACTTCTTCTGGATTTACTTGTTTTATTTCTTCTCCATTTTTTAAATTTGCATATTCTGGTTTTATATCCATTAAATCTGAAATAGATTTTCTTGTTTTACTTACTGCTCTTGCTTCTAATATTTTGCCTATTTCATATAAAACTATAACCAT
Source organism: uncultured Clostridia bacterium (assembly GCA_947625295.1). GTDB lineage: Bacteria > Bacillota > Clostridia > TANB77 > CAG-508 > CAG-269. Next base: position 2,932 of record CANQNU010000063.1, read on the forward strand.
TATTCCTTCCATAGTTTTATTAACAAGACAAGCTCCTATAACTGATATTGGAATTAGTGTATTTTCGTCTAATACTTTATTTTTGGTAATTTGTATAAATGCCTTTTTTGCAGTTCTTGATAATAAAATAACTAAAGAAATGATAGTTGCACATATCATAAATGTTTTTCCTAAAGGCAAATAAATTCCTAATGCATAAATTATAATTCCTAAAATTAATCTTAAAATATCAGCGTTGTTTCGTTCTGTGTGTTCTTCTGCTATATTCTCTTCGTCTAATACTTCTACTTCTGGTTCTAAACTTTTTATAATTTTAGTAATTTCTTCTTTTACATTATTTTGTTTTTCTATTTTAAAAGATAATTTACAAGTAGAAAAATTTACACTAACTTGTTCATATCCTTCTGTTTGCGCTATTTTATCTTCAATCTTTTGTGCACAATTTGCACAGTCAAGTCCTTTTAGTGTATATCTATAATTCTTCAATATGTTCACGACCTTTCTTTACAATTTCTTCAATATGGTCATCATCTAGACTATAAAATACTTCTTTCCCTTCTTTTCTAAATTTTACTAATTTAGATTGTTTTAATAATCTTAATTGATGTGAAATTGCTGATTGCGTTGTTCCTACTATCTCTGCTATATCACACACGCAAAGTTCTTTTTCCATTAAAGCATATATAATTTTCATTCTAGTAGAGTCCGCAAATACTTTAAAGAATTCTGCTAAATCATAAATTATTTCATCTTTTGGCATAATGTACCTCCTAGTATTTTAAAGTTTATATTAATATATTATATGAATATATGATTATATGTTCATATATTCATAGTATTCCATTTATTAATTTTTGTCAATATGTTTTTTTAGATTTTTTTATACAATTTATAGAATATGTTATATCTGTTAATAAGAAATAATAATATAGTTAATTATGAATAGCCACGTAAGCGACTAAACGAGCATAGCAAGTGCGATTTGGAGCAACTTTCATATTATTCTAAAATTGTAAGTTGCGACACCAAAGTTATAAATAATTAACTATATTATTACTCTCTATTAATAAATCAACAATGCTTTGTAATATATTTGAACTAAAAACTCTTTTATTTTTTATCACTTGTTGTCGAATTATTTCATATAATGTACAAAAGGAGGAAATAAAATGTTTAGAAGAAAATGTTATTGTATGAATAACAGCTATAAAAACAATTCTTGCGAGTTACAAAATAATGATATAATAGAAAATCAATGTAGTAATGTTAACTCTTATGAAGAAGATTATGATAGCTGTGGTTGTGGATTTGACGAAGAAACTAGCGTATTCCCTGAAAATCCAATGTTAGCTCAAAGCTATGTACCTTACCAATATATGGATAAAACTTTTAAACCATGTGTTGGCTTAAAAATGGGAACAATTTTCCCTGAATTAGTTAGCCCTTATGTTCCATGTCAAGATATGCAAGAACAAAAATTTATTGAGGCTACTAATGAAATTGGAAAGGGGTGTAATAAATGTCAGTAGAAGAAAATAGAAATTGCGGTTGCAACAATATGGATGATGCTGTATTGTCTGCTAATACTAAAAATAATAATGGATGTAACTGCGGTTGTGATTCAGAAAGAACTGTAGATTGTGAAACTAGAAGAGAAATGATTCAACAAATTAGATCTTATCAATTTGGTATTACTGAGCTTGGCTTATATCTAGATACTCATCCAGATGATCAAAAGGCTATTTGCCTACACAATAAGTATTGTAAAATGTTAAAAGATTTAGAAGATAAATACCAAAAAGTTTATGGACCTCTTACCATTAATTACCCTTGTAACAAGTGGAGATGGTTAGAAGAACCATGGGTTTCGTTTTATTTGGGAGTAATTTAAACTCTTTGAATAAAATTTGATTTAGAGTTTAATTTTATAGATTTTAAAATATTATTTATAAGCTTGTCCTCAGCTCATCATAAGTCAACCCCTCTCTCTTTAAAATTTCTTCGAAAGATATAAAATGCTTTAAATTTATAAAGGATTTCAATATAATAACCATAAAATGAGAGTCATATTGAACTCTCATCTTATGGTTTTGTAAGCAGATAAACAAATTACCTAAGAAGAGATTTTGCACAAATTTTTCTACTTTCTTCGGTTGGTATAATGTTTTCACCATTTCCTGATTCATCCAAAAACATTCCATATTTGTCTACCATTGGCTCTTCAATAAGTTCTGTGACATTTTCAATATTTTTCTTATTGAAGTTCTGAGAAAATTTCTCATGTGATTCCTTTTGCATATTTTTTCCTCCTTGTCAATTGACCTCATTTTGTATTGTTAATAGTTACTATATTAACTCCCTTAATGTTTCTTATAGGAAATTACATAATTATAAAGTTTAGTGAATTTTATCATATTTTTGCTTAAAATACAAATAAAATAATTGATTTATCAAATTTGTGATTTACTTTAAAAATATATATATTTTATATTTTAATTCCTTTAAATTTATAATAAATTTCAATATTAGTATTATCTATTTCAATTCTATCAATTAATTTTATAAGTAAATTTCTGTCTATATTATTGCTATTAAAATCTAACAATTCCTGTGCACTGGGACAAACATATTCTAATTCATCATATTTTAAAAATTTAGCAATATTTTCTTTTAAACTACCAATTACACTATTAATCAATGTATCTTCTCTTAAATGAATATTTGAACAAAATTTACTACCATATCTTTTATAAGAAGAACATACACATCTAAAATATTTTCCATGGTTTTTATTATATGTAATTTTTGCTTTACACTTTTTACAAATTGCAAGGCCTCGAAGTAAATGAGAAGTAGAAGTAGTATAATTCCATTCATTTGATTTTTTATCAAGCATAATTTGAACACTATTAAAAATATTTCTATCAACAATTGGTTCATGATTGTTTTTGATAATAATATGTTGATCTTCTGGTATATTAATAATTTTTTTAGTTTTGTAATTTAGTTTGCTATATTTATGTTGTACTAAATCTCCTGTATAAATTCTATCTCTAAGAATTTTAGAAATCATAGTAGTACTCCATAAATTTGTTTTATTATTTGGATTAAAATAATTTGTAGTTTTTCTTTTATAAGCTGCGGGTGTTAATATTTTGTTTGTATTTAAGTATCTACATATTTCAGTTTTATTATTTCCAGTATAATACATTTCAAATATTTTTTGAATAATAGGCGAAACTTCATAATCTACTAAGATGATATTTTTGTCTTTTTCATCTTTTTTATATCCATATGGTAAAAAAGATTTAATATTTTGTCCACTAGATGCCTTTGTAAGTAAGCTAGAGCGTACTTTCTTTGAAATATCTTTTGCGTACATATCATTAAAAACAGATTTGAAAGGTGTCATATCATTATTAGTGTTATTATTGTCAAAGGTGTCTATTCCATCATTTAAAGCAATATATCGTACATTTTTTAACGGAAAGTATTTTTCTAAATAATAACCTGTTTCAATATAATCTCTGCCAAGCCTTGATAAATCCTTTGTAATTACTAAATTGACATTACCCAGTTCAATGTCTTTAATTAAATTTTTAAAATCAGGCCTATTAAAATTTGTACCAGTAAATCCATCATCTACATATATTTTAAATAAGGTCCAACCTTGACTTTTTATATAATTTGTTAGTAACTTTTTTTGTGTATCAATACTTTCAGATTCTTTATCTTTTTCATCTTCTCTTGAAAGCCTTGTGTAAATTCCTACTCTAAAATAAGTAGGTGGAAAGTTATACCTTAACTCTTGCATTTATCCTCCTTTCCAGAGTTTAAATTTAAGATAACTATTTATTTATACCATTATATTTTATATCAATTTTATCATTATTTAAATTCCAAAAAAAATAATTTTCATTAAGCCATTCTTGTACTAATTCTGTAAGCATTACATCATTTTCATTGTATATATTTATTACTTTTGTTTGTAATACATTTTTTTGCATTTAATCACCTCAATAAAAGTGTATGAACTAAAAAAATAAATATAAATTGTCCTAAGATAATTTATAGCTTGTAGCTCAAATTTATATATTGACTTCTATTATAAGGATTATATAATAGGCTATTTATTTTGAAAATTTTAATAATACTCAAAAAGTTAATAAACCTACTAATTAGTAAGTTTATTAACTTTTTTCTTTTTTTTCCATACATACGGCTTCTTCTAAATATCCTTCTAAAGAGCAGAGACATAAGAGGTTATTAAGCTCCAGAACTTAACTTAAAGTTTCTTTCTGGATTTCTTCCAAAAAGGCATTTTTAAGAAATTCAAAATCTTCTTTAGTCTTTGCTATTCTTGAAATAAGTTCCAATGCTGCTTGCACATACACTTCGTATTTTTTCAAGTTATATTTTTCTGCTCTTTCAGCATCATATACGATAGTTTCTTCTTCTATATTTTCTATGCACACAGCTCCTTCTTTATATCCTCCGATGCCATAATAACTTTCAGGAATGCCTACAGTTTCAAAAAAATTCCGTAAGGTTTTTGATTGATCATAGTTTTTCATATTTTTTTCCTCCTTGCTTGTCAATTGACTTTCATTTTACATTGTTAATAGTTACTATATTAACTCCTTTGATGTTTCTTATAGGAGATTATACAATTATAATTTAATAAATTTTATCATATTTTTACACTAATTTCAAGCAAATCTCTTGATTTTGTAAATAAAAAAGTATAGATGATGATAAAATTAATATAAAATATAAATTTAATAATTTAGAGTTATAATTCTCCCTGAACAAACCAAGGGTGGCCTTGGGAAAGGGGGAATTATTAATGTGGACTTATAATAAAACATTGCAATATCCAATTAATATTAAATGTACAGATCCAAAACTTGCTAAAGTAATTATTTCTCAATATGGTGGACCTGATGGTGAACTTGCCGCTTCTTTAAGATATTTATCTCAAAGATTTGGTATGCCAGACCAAAAATCTAAAGCTATTTTAAATGATATTGGTACAGAAGAATTAGCTCACTTAGAAATGGTTGGAACAATAGTGCATCAATTAACAAAAGACGCTTCTATAGAAGAAATTGAAAAAGCAGGACTTAGTGCATATTATACTGACCATGGAGTGGGTTTGGAATATATCCAAAAAGAATTTAATAATAATTTGAATTAAAAATTATTTTTAATGTAATCTTTGTAAAA
>CANQNU010000064.1 GCA_947625295.1 uncultured Clostridia bacterium
TTATCTTTATCTGCTGAACTATCTGATATTACTACTCCTGTTTCTTCTGTCCCTCCTACATAGTAAAATCCTTTTGGGATTGGAATTGTGTTTCCTTCTCCATCTGATACTGCATATACTGCTGTCTTTGCTTGTGTTGTTCCTTCCCATTCTTTTTCTAGTTGTACTCTTGTTCCTGCTTCTGTACTTTTTTCGTTTTTTGGTAGTTCTTCTGGAGTTGCTATTTCTTCATTTCCTTCTATTTTTCCACTTTTTTGTATTGTAAAAGCATATCCATCTACTATTATTTCAAAAGATTCACTTGTTACTTCTTCCTCTCCCACTGGTTCATATATACCGTCTATCTTATTTATATTTTCTTGTAACAGTTGTTCATCTATTTCTCCGTCTGCTCCATATGACCCTAATACTGCTAGGTTTACTTTTTCTTCTGCTTCTGCATATTTATTTTTTTCTACTGCACTTTGTGCTCTTCCGAAGTATTCCGTTTTCTCCTGTTATACTTGCTATTGTTATTCCTGCCAATATTAATAATACTATTATTGTTATTACTAATGCTATTAGTGTGATTCCTTTACTTTTTTCTAACTTAGTTTTTATTGATTTTTGTTCTGTATTTTTTATCGCTTTTCCCATTGTTTTCCCCTCATTTTTTCTTTTGATTTTTACTTTTACTTGTTTCTTTTTTATATATTGAACATATTTTTATTCTATCTAATTACTTTTTTGCATTCAAGAATTACGGAGGTTTTAGATAATAACTTTTTTACATAATTATTTTGTATATAAAATATATATTTCAATATAAATTAGAGAAAATAGAAAAAAATAAAAAACTATGCAAATTCTCACTCAATTTTACTTAAGAATTTTTGCATAGTTTTTTATATAATTTAAACAAAATATTTTTATTTCATATAAAGTACAGCACGGAAACTTTTATCAAAGCTGGTATAATCTACTCCTCTACTACCATCAGCAAAAACAACTGGTGTACCATTACCATGATCGTTAAAGCTACCTCCACGAAGAACACCGTGTACTTTGCTTCCACTAGGACAATCTTCTTCACTACAAGTAGGATTTCCACTATTTGCACCATTGTTATTACCAGCTTCTGTCGTCCACTCCCACATATTTCCTGCCATATCATAGATATTATAGGCTTTAAAATCTTCACTACTTCCTGTCGCTAACTCTATTCTATTAGTTTCCGTTGTTTTTGGAAGAGCTTCATTTAAAATTGCTCCATAGTTATAACTTTTAGCAATTATCCATGCGCTGGAAGCTATGTGTTGTGCCCATAGTCCATTAATACTTTCATAATCGGTTGTACGATTATTATAATGGTTTCCCCAATTAGATGAATCAAGTATATCTTTACTTATATCTTTTTTCTCTATAATTTTACAAACCGTATTCCATGCATGTGAATCTATTAAATAGCTTTTTACGTTTTTATTGTCTACCATTTTTTCTGCAACTTTTTTTGCATTAGTTTGTGATATATAGTTCCAAACTTGTTGTCCTTTTTTACTTACTGGAGTATACTTGTCTGTATTTTTTGTTTTACTAGTATTCTCTCCCTCTTTTTCATCTGTATAATAAATATCTCCTTGTTTACTTGCATAAAATGGTGCATTACTTGGTACTCCTGCCTCATATCTTGCAACATAAAAGCCTCCATATTTTTCTACGCTTGTCTTTCCTTCATTATGTGATTGATAGTCATACCATGTTCCTCCATTATAATAAGTTTGTTTACTGTTATCTTTCCAGTCTTCTTCTCTTGTGTCTGTATTACCATCGGTTACATTATAATATACTACATTACTATCTGCTTCATCGCTTTCCTTATTATATTTACATGGTATCCATACAAATTGATTTCCTACCAAACTTGCTATTACCTCTTCATTTGATGAGTCTTTTTCTTTATTTTTATCTGTTGAACTATCTGATATTACTACTCCTGTTTCTAATGTTCCTCCTACATAATAAAATCCTTTTGGGATTGGTATTGTGTTTCCTTCTCCATCTGATACTGCATATACTGCTGTATTTGCTTGTGTTGTTCCTTCCCATTCTTTTTCTAGTTGTACTCTTGTTCCTGCTTCTGTATCTTCTTCATTTTTTGGTAATTCTTCTGGAGTTGCTAGTTCTTTATCTCCTTCTACTTTTCCATTTTTCTGTATTTTAAATGCATATCCATCTACTATTATTTCAAAAAAGTCGCTTGATATGTCATCGTCTCCTACAAAATCATAGATTCCATCTATTTTATTTATATTTTCTTTTAGTAATTTATTATCTATTTCTCCATCTGCTCCATATGACCCCAATACTGCTAAGTTTACCTTTTCCTCTGCTTCTGCATATTTATTTTTTTCTACTGCACTTTGTGCTCTTCCGAAGTATTCCGTTTTCTCCTGTTATGCTTGCTATCGTTATTCCTGCCAATATTAATAATACTATTATTGTTATTACTAGTGCTATTAGTGTGATTCCTTTACTTTTTTTTAACTTAGCTTTTATTGATTTTTGTTCTGTATTTTTTATCGCTTTTCCCATTGTTTTCTCCTCCATTTTTTCTTTTGATTTTTGATTTTAGTTTTTTTGTATATTAAACATATTTTTATTCTATCTAATTACTTTTTCACGTTCAAGAATTATGAAGGTTTTAGATAATAACTTTTTTACATAATCATTTTGTATTTAAGAAATGTCATTTAATATAAATTGGAAAAATAGATAGAAACAAAAAACTATGCAAATTTTCTCTATTTTATTTGAAAATTTTTGCATAGTTTTTTATATAATTTATATACAATTTATTATAATCTGCCTAGTTATCTATTTTTTATTAAAATCAGCTTCGATTCTATTTCATGTAAAGCACTGCACGAAATCCGAAATGCACATCAGCATGTGCTACACCAAAGTATCCACTCTCACGAACGATTGGACTGTTGTCACCATCTTTGTCAAAACCGCCTCCACGAAGAACACCGTATATTCCGCTTCCAGTTGGACATTCTGTTTCATTACAAGTAGGATCTCCACTATCTGCATTATTATGATTACCAGTCTCTGTTGTCCATTCCCACATATTTCCTGCCATATCATAAATATTATAAGCTTTAAAATCTTCACTACTTCCTGTTGCTAATTCTAATAAATCATTTCCAATGTTATCTGGGCGAACTGAAACTAATCCGTAATTATAATTGGAAGCATTTTTCACTCCATCACTATCTACATGTTGAGCCCATAGCCCTTTTATGTTTTCATATTTTGTTGTAGTATTATTTTTAAAATTTCCCCATTTAGAGGATTTAAGTATATCTTTACTTGTATCTTTTTTCTGTATAACTTTACAAATAGTATTCCATGCATGTGAATCTATTAAATAACTTTTTACATTTTCATTATCTATCATTTTCTCTGCAACTTTTTTTGCATTTGTTTGTGATATAAAATTCCAAGCTTGTTGCCCTTTTTTACTTACTGGAACATATTTATCGGTATCTTTTGTTTTATCAGTATTATCTCCCGTCTTTTCATCTGTATAATAAACATCCCCTTGTTTACTTGCATAAAATGGTGCACCACTTGGTACTCCTGCTTCATATCTTGCTACATAAAACCCTCCATATTTTTCTACACTTGTCTTTCCTTCATTGTGTGGTTGGTAATCATACCATGTTCCTCCATTATAATAGTATTGTTTATCTTTCCAGTTTTCTTCTCTTGTGTCTGTTTCATTATTAGAACCATTATAATATACAACATTATTATCTGCTTCATCACCTTCTTTAGTATATTTACATGGTATCCATACAAATTCGTTTCCTTTTGAATCAATTATTACTAATCCTTCATCTACTGTACTTTCTCCTTCTATTCTTGTTGGTGCAAATCCTGCAGGTATTGTTACTCCTTTGTATGTCGTATTTCCAAAATTTGTACTTGCTTCTAACATTGCTAGTTCTCTTTGTTCTCTATCTGTTGCTTTTTCTGTTTCTTCTTTTGCTCTTGTTGCTTGACTTAATATTCCATTTTCTCCTGTTATACTCGCTATTGTTATTCCTGCTAATATTAATAGTACTATTATTGTTATTACTAGTGCTATTAGTGTGATTCCTTTACTTTTTTCTAATTTTGCTTTTTTTGATTTTTCTTCTGCATTTATCACTACTCTTTCACTTGTTTTTCCTACTACCCTTTCCATTATTTTTCCCTCCATTTTTCTTTTGCTTTTTAATTTTTACTTCTAACCTTTGATTTTTTACCAATATTTTAAACTTTAGTTTAATCTTTTAAAATAAATCTCAGATAAAACTCATATTTTTACATAGTTTCTTTTGTTTTATTCTTGTTTTTGGTATATTGGATTTTATATATTAGACATATTTTTATTCTATCTAATTACTTTTTTGCGTTCAAGAATTATGGAGATTTTAGATAATAACTTTTTTACATAAAACCTTGCAAAAAAAATAACAATTTTAATTTATTAAAATATATTTTCTAAACTAAATTTATATTTTTCTTCAATGTGTTTTAGTATAAAACTACTTTTATCTAATTCGCTTATTGCTTCTGGATATTCACTTGTTTCTACAAAACTTTTTAAGCCTATAATATTGTTCTCTACTTTTTCTAGTTCATCATGTTCAATATAATATGCTAATTTTTCATGTTTTGATTTCCAAATTTCTTCTAATTCGTCTAATTTATTTTTTATACTATTTTCATTAGATTCTTCCTCTTCTTTATTGAGCTCTGATTTTATTTCAGATAATTTATTTGATAATTCTGTAATTGATTCTGTTGTGTATCTTTGAGTTATAACATTTCCTATTATAATTGCTATAACAATAATTATACTAATTATTGTTTCTTTTCCCATAGTTAATCTCATTCCCTTCCTCGCTTTACTAACATTATATTTGCGAATTTTTCGAAATTTTTGAAATTTGCAAAATTTGCGAAATTCATAAAATTTAATTTTTTAACTTAAGCCCCTTTGCTTTCTTTTTTTTGACAAAAGATTTGCCCTTTTCCATCTAATGTTACAATAAGTGCTTCTTCTGGTGTCATATTAAATTTTTCTACTTGTTTTTTAAGCCATGCATAATTTTTTCCAATAATTTGTAAATTTTCATACATTATTTTTCCATCTATTACTAAATCATATGGTATTCCTTCATATTCTGGAGTTATATTAAAGTCTTCTGGTATTGTATTTCTTTTTTCAGGTTTTTGTATAACAGTAACTTGTCCACTTGTTTCTAGTATTGCATATTCCACATCTCCTAGGTGAAATACATTGTTGCCTCTTAATCTTTCTTGTAATTCATTAATTGTAAATCTCTCTTTTTTTAATGCTTTTTCATTAATCTTTCCTCTATAAATTAAAATACTTGGTTTACCACAAATAACTTCTCTTGCTTTTAAATTTTTTATATTAATTACTGAAATAAGTAAATGCATTACTAAAAGTCCCAAAATTGGTATTATTCCATTAAATATTGGTATTCCTGTTTCTGTCATTGGAATAGATGCCAAATCTGCTATCATTATTGATATTGCAAGTTCGAATGGTTGCAATTGTCCTATTTCTCTCTTTCCCATTATTCTCATTACTATTAATACAATAATATATAATATTATTGCTCTAAAAAATGTAATTAACATGTTTACACCTCTTTGAAAAATTTTAAAATTTTTTCTTATTTTTAGCAGATATTTACTTTTTTATACCAAAATTTTTGAATAATTATTTTATTTTTGTGAATAATAAAATTAGAACCTTTGAAAAAATACATTATGAATTGAAAAACGAAATAACTAAGGAGGTTAGACTTATGTCAGAAGCTCAAGGAAATCAAACAAAAAGCGGAACATCTACTGTATGGCAAGTAATAGGAAGATTAGTTGCAGCTGCAGTAGTTTTAGCAATTACCGCATTTTTTACACCTGGATTTACAATCAGTAGTTTTTGGACTTTAGCAATAGCTGCTGTCGTCCTAACTGTTATAGATTATTTAGTAATCAAATTTACTGGCTTACATGCTAGTCCATTTGGTAAAGGATTTGTAGGATTTGCATTAGCAGCTATTATTTTATATGTAACTCAATTTTTCGTAGCAGGATATTCTATTTCTTGGATTGCTGCTATCATTGGTGCATTAATCTATGGTGTAGTTGATTACTTTATCCCTGGAAATCAACAAATGTAACATTTATTTTAGATATATTGTTGTTTCCACTCAAAAATATCCAAACGATAAATTTTCGCTTGGATATTTTTGATTTTATTAATTTTTCTCTACAATTTCATTCTGATTTTTATAAATACTATTTTCTTTTACAACTCCTCTTACAGAAGATAATGGATAAATATTTGTATTTTTTCCTATTACAGTTCCTGGATTTAAAATACTACCACAACCAACTTCTACATTATCTCCTATCATAGCTCCAAATTTCTTTAACCCAGTTTCTATTTTTTCATCTTTGTTTTTTACAACAACCAATTTTTTATCTGATTTTACATTAGAAGTAATTGAACCTGCTCCCATATGAGACTTATACCCTAAAATAGAATCTCCTACATAATTATAATGAGGTACTTGCACTTTATTAAAAAGAATGACATTTTTTAATTCTGTAGAATTTCCAACAACAGCTCCATTTCCTATAATAGCATTTCCTCTTATAAAAGCACAATGTCTAATTTCTGCGTCTTCTCCAATAATCACTGGTCCATTAATATATGCTGTTGGTGCTACTTTTGCTGTTTTTGCAATCCATACATTTTCAGACTTTTTTTCAAATACATTAGAATCTAATGTATTCCCTAATTTTACTATAAAATCACTTATTTTAGGCAAAACTTCCCATGGATAAGTTGCAGTTTCTAATAACTCTTTTGCCATTGTCTCTTCTAAATTATATAAATTTGATATTTTACACTCTTCCATTTTTCTTCTCTCTTCCTATGACAAAAGTACCTAACTCTTTTGTCTCTCCCAATACTTTTCATATAATTCCTTTGCTGTTCTTGGACTATCTACACCCTCTTTATTCTTTACAGGCGCAAAATCATCCTCTCTCTTTCCTCTTAAAATAGCAATATCATCAAAAAATTCAAAACTATCAAAAATAAAAGATTCAAATTTATATGAATTAGGTTTTTCTGGAATAATTTCTTTTCTATTTTCATCTATGTATGAATTTTTCTTAAATGCACTATGATACATTAAATTTTCTTTGCTAACCTTTTCAATTGCTTCTATGCTAAATAGATTACACATAATGTGAGATTCACCATATTTTAATTCTCCATTTTCATCTATCTCTTCTGCCATTTTTTCAGGAAGTTCAGAATATTCTATTACTTTTGGATGCCCATTCATTTTGCAAAATACTCCTACTCTTTCATGTGGATTTGCTTTAACTACAGATTTAGCTGCGATCTTTACACCTTTATATATTGCCATTCCTAATAGTGTAGTATCCACCATTTTTAAAATAGCATTATCTACTCCACCAATGAAAACCCATTTTATATTTCTTTCCTTCATGTCTGATAACATTCCACTTGTTCTTAATGAAGAAAATACTCCTCCATTTCCATCTGATGCTTCTTTTATTTTCATATCTTTACTTATTAAAAGCTTTCCTTCTGTATCTATTAGAGGTAATTCGCCTTGTTTAAATAAAGTAACAAATCCTTTAGGATATCCAAAATAGTTGTTTTTTTCTAAAAATTCTGATGTTTGATTATTATTTTCTTCGCTAGTCATTATATACCAAGGAATAACAGTGTCATATTTCTTATTTGCTTCTTTTAAATTTTCTGCTAAAATTTCAAATAAATATTTTCCTTTTCCATATACATCTAATTTAAATGTTCCTTTTGGTCCTGTATGTCCTAGTCTTGTTCCTTGGCCTCCTGCCATTGTTACAACTGCATATTCTCCTTTTTTGATTGCCATTTCTCCTAATGAATTGAATTCCTCTTCTTGAGTTTTA
>CANQNU010000065.1 GCA_947625295.1 uncultured Clostridia bacterium
AACGAAAAAAGAGCTGATATTGTTCAAACGATAAAGCTTGGATCAGAAGAATTATTAGTAAAATTCTGCCAAGGAATCCAAAAAGGGTCTCCAATTGATTCAAATGTTGTCCCATTTCCAAGTGATATGGGAGGATATGATGATAAAGTTATAATGGCAGCAGGAACTTTTACACAAGGTTCAACAATAGAACTTAGTTGTGATGGACCAATTAGAGAGCCTTTTATTGCATATATGCAAGGTGGGCTTACATATGAATACGGCAAATTGGGAATTTTAAAAGCAATTGAAGAAATGAAAAAATAAGAGAAAGGAATCAAATGAAAGTAATAGTAATAGGTGGAGGACCAGCTGGGATGATGGCAGCAATATCCTCTGCAGAAAATGGAAATGAAGTTATTCTTTTAGAGAAGATGCAATCATTAGGAAGAAAATTATTAATTACAGGAAAAGGAAGATGTAATATTACATCTTCTTTAGATATGCAAGATTTTATAAAAAATACACCAGGTAATGGAATGTTTCTATATAGTTGCTATCAAAATTTTACCAATCAAGACATAATTAAATTTTTAAAACAACAAGGACTAGAGGTAAAAGAAGAAAGAGGAAACAGAATATTTCCTATAACAGATAAATCACAAGATGTATTAAAATGTTTTACAAAAAGACTAAAAGAATTAAATGTGCAAATTTATTATAATTCTAAAGTAGAACAAATCATTGTAGAAGATATTGAAAAAAGCAATATAAAACAAGTAATAGGTGTAAAAGTAAATGACAAAATTATAAATGCTGACAAAATTATTTTAGCAACAGGAGGAAAAAGTTATCCGCTAACAGGTTCAACAGGAGATGGATATAATTTAGCAAAAAGTTTAGGTCATACTATAACAAATATTAAGCCATCACTAGTGCCTTTAGAGAGTTATAATAAAGAAATTTGTAAAGAATTACAAGGATTAAGTTTAAGAAATTCAGAGATAAAACTAATTGATTTAGAAAATAATAAAATAATTTATGAAGACTTTGGAGAAATGTTATTTACACATTTTGGAGTATCAGGTCCAACTATTTTAAGTTCTTCTGCACATCTTGTTAGGTATAAGAATATAGATGAAAAATTAAAAAATCGAAAAATTTTATTAAAGATAGATTTAAAACCTGCACTTTCAGAAGAAAAGTTAAATGATAGAATCTTAAGAGATTTTGAACAATTAAAAAATAAAAAATTTAAAAATAGTTTGGACAAATTATTACCACAAAAGTTAATACCAATTGTAATATCAAAAACTAATATTAATCCAGAAAAAAAGGTAAATGAAATTACAAAAGAAGAAAGAAAAAAAATCATATATGTGTTAAAAAATTTTGAAGTAGAAATAAAAGGTTTTAGACCAATAGAAGAAGCAATTATAACAAGTGGAGGGATTAATATTAAAGAGATTAATCCAAAAACAATGGAGTCTAAATTAGTAAAAGGTCTATATTTTGCGGGAGAAATTATAGATGTAGATAGCTATACAGGAGGATTCAATTTACAAATTGCATATTCAACTGGTTATACAGCAGGAAAGGCATAGCCATTCATAAAAATTAATAATAATTCATCGTATAAACTGCTCGCTCCCAAATGATAGTATTTCTATATTTTTTCGTTATCCCCATTCTAAAAATTCTAACAAAAGTTTTCCAAACTTTTGAAGAATTTTTGAACGGTCCCCACAATTTCACTTCAAAATATAGAAATACTATCATTTTCACGCTGTTTTGATTTTAAGATATTTGAATAGTTATTAATTTAATGTTAGAAAGGAGAGTAAATGGAGGGATTTATCACAATAGAAGAGAATGTCGAAGCGGAAGTAGTAGAAAAAAAGTCTAAATTTATTGCTAATTTAATTTACGTTGATACTGTAGAGAAAGCAGAGTCAATAATTAAAGATATGAAGAAAAAATACTTTGATGCAAGGCATAATTGTATAGCATATAGAATTATGGAAAATGGAAGAATTATAGAAAGATCAAGTGATGATGGAGAGCCATCTGGAACAGCAGGAGCGCCAATGCTTACAATTTTACAAAAAAACAATTTATCAAATGTTTTAGTTGTTGTAACAAGGTACTTTGGAGGAATTTTATTAGGAACAGGAGGATTAGTAAGAGCATATTCAGAGGGTACATTAAAAGCAATAGAAAAGGCGACAAAAATTGAAAAAATTTTAGGAGAAGAATTAGAAGTAACATTAGATTACAATCATTTTGAAAATTTTAAATATTATTGTAAAAATAATAATATTTATATAAAAAATTCACAATATTCAGAAAACATTGTTTGTAAAATTGAGTTAGAAGAAGAGAAAAAAGCCCAATTAATAGGCGATTTTGAAACAAAAAAAATTAATTTAAAAGAAATAAAAGAATTATCTAAAAAATATATAACTAAAAGTATATAAAAATTACTCTTTTATAAAATATTTGGAAAAAATTTCCAAATAAAATTGCAAAATCACGAATAAAATATTATAATAGCAAATGTAAAAAATTTACAGAAGAATATTTTAGGAGGGGAAACTATGAAAGAAAAGATTTCTGTTATAATAGCAGATGATAATCAAGAATTCAGCAACACATTAGCTTCTTATATAAACGCGCAAAGTGATATGGAAGTAATAGGAATGGCTAAGGATGGAAATGAAGCAGTTGATATAATTGCTAACACAACACCAGATGTTGTACTATTAGATGTAATAATGCCACATTTAGACGGATTAGGAGTATTAGAAAATATTAATATAATAAAGAGTAATAAAAAACCAACTTGTATCATGTTATCAGCAGTAGGACAAGACAAAATAACACAAAGAGCAGTAGCATTAGGAGCAGAATACTATGTTGTAAAACCATTTGATATTGAAATATTAATTAAAAGAATAAGAGATATTAAATTCTTTAAACCATCACAAAACGGTGAAAACACAATTATTGCAAGAGAGCAGAGACAACAATACATAGAATTATCAAAAGATGAAAGAAAAAAAGAAGAAAATTTAGAAGCTTTAGTTACTAATGTTATACATGAAGTTGGCGTTCCAGCACATATTAAAGGATATCAATATTTAAGAGAAGCAATTATGATGGTAGTCAATGATATCGACGTTATTAATCAAATTACAAAAAGCTTATATCCAAAAATTGCATATAAATTTGAAACAACACCAAGTCGTGTAGAACGTGCAATTCGCCATGCAATAGAAGTAGCATGGGGAAGAGGGCAACAAGAAGTAGTAGAAAACATCTTTGGATACACAATTTCAGCAGCTAAAGGAAAGCCTACAAATAGCGAATTTATTGCAATGATTGCAGATAAATTAAGATTAGAATTAAAGAGTGCATAGATAACTGAAAATAAATCAATAATTTGTTAATTAAAATAACCTCAATATGTTTATTAAAAAATAATAAATATATTGGGGTTTATTTTTGTTATTTACAAATATGTTACAAATTTACAATTGTATTACAATTATTGAAAAGAAAAAGTGCATATGTTAAAATTAAAATAGTAGTAACTAGATAACATAATGACAAAAGATAAAAAATAGTAAAAGATATGTTTATAAAATTTATGTAAGAAAACATTATAAACATATTATATGAAGGGAGAAAAACATATGCTAAAAATAAAAGAGGGGAACAAAGGAATAACGTTGATAGCACTAGTAATAACGATAATAGTATTATTAATTTTGGCAGGAATATCAATAAGAGCATTAACAGGAGAAAATGGATTATTAAGAATGGCAGAAACAGCAAGAGAAGAGACAAAGAAAGCAGAAGTAAAAGAAGCAATAGATTTAGTAGTAATGGATGAAATGGCGAAAAACTATGATAAAGACAAAAGTGAATGGTTACAAGAGTTAGCAGAAAAGATACAAGAAAAACTACATGATATGGGAATAGAATCAGGAATATTAGGAAGTGTACATACAGAAGAAGGATATTTTAATTTACAAGTAGGAGATGACATATATAAAGTAACACAAGATGGCGTAGAAAATGTAACAAAAATGAGCAAAGATGAAATTAAAATAGAAGAAGGGGAAATAACATTCGAATATTCCACATCAGGAGATACAAATGAAAATGTAAAAGTAACAATAAAAGTGAATACAAAAAAAGTAGCAGAATATGCAATATACTATAAAACAGAAAAAGATACAGACTGGAAAGCATATACAAAAGAAGTAGAAATGACAGAAAACGGAAAAATATATGCGAAACTACAAGGAATAAATGGAACATCATCAGTAGCAACAGGAACAGTATCAAACATAGATAAATTAGCTCCAAAAGAATTTCAACCAACAGCAGAAGCAACAACAAACAGCATAACAGTAACAGCAAGTACAGAAGATACAGATGCAACAGAAGAAACAGAAAATTATAAAACATCAGGAATAGAAGGATATAGATTTAGTATAGATGACGGAAAAAATTGGACAGAATACAAAGCTGGAGAACACAAATTTGAAGGCTTAGAGCAAAATCATGAATATACAATTAGAGTAGAAGCAAAAGATAAAGCAGGAAATAAAACAGAAGGAAAAGTAACAAAATCAACAACAAGTGTACCAGGATTAGTTGAATCAACAGAAACACAAACAGGAAATGTAACATTCCAATATAGTAACAAAAATTGGACAAACCAAAGTGTAACTGTAACAGCAACCACAACAGTAGAAGGATATAAATTAAGAACAAGTATAGACGGAGAAAATTGGAGTGACGAAACAAGTAGAACATTTAGTAAGAATGGAAATATGTATGTAAAATTATGGGATGGAACAAACTATGGAGGATCTGCAACAGCAACAATATCAAACATAGATACAGATAACCCAACTATTGGGGCATATAGTAGCTCAGCAGTAAATTGTACTACAGCAAAATTAACATTAGCATCAGCAACAGACAATGCATCAAAAATATCAAAAATAATATGGTATTATAAAGGTCCATCAGATACAAGTTATAAGTCAGTAACAACAGATTATACTACACCAACAACAGATATTACTGCAAATACTTCAAAAGATATAAGTGTAACATTTAATAAAGATTACGATACATATGTAGAAGTATACGATGTAGCAGGAAATAAAGCAACGTCTTCAAAAACAACAGCAAAAGGAAATACAACACATAATCAAGTACAAGGAGGAGCACAAAAATCAGCAGCAACGTGTACAAGTGCAGCAGTATATTATTATAAGTGTAGTAGATGTGATACTCAATTAGATACGACTTATACCTCTGGTCCATTAGCAGCACATCAAAAAACGACAGGTGGAGGGTTAAAAACAGCAGCAACATGTACAAAGCAAGCAGAATATTATTATAAATGTAGTGTATGTGGTATACAATTAAATGAGACATATCCATCAGGAAATCTAGCAGAACATAAATATACTGGAGGAGTTGAATTAAGATATGGCGTCGGCGTTGACACTAAAAAATATAATTTCATTGAGCCATTTTATAATATAGTAAGAGAGACATCGGAAGGGAATATCTATACTTTCATAAATGATATCAATGGAGTTTCTCCTCGCGTTGGTTCAATAGCTTACGAGACGAACTATTATATAAATAGTCCAGAGGGATACTACAAGGTTATCTCAATTTTGGTGGATGAGACACGGTGATGACTATGGTTTTCAGGCAGAGTACCTTGGGAAGAGTTATAAAGTAGGACGCAAGTGTTCAGTGTGCGGCGCGAGTGAAGACTGATAAACGGTTAAATTGAAATAAGTTTATAAAAAAATCGTATGCAAATTATATAAAAAACTAAGCAAAAATTCTCAAATAGAATAGAGAAAATTTGCTTAGTTTGTTTATTTTTTATCTATTTTTTCCAATTTATATTAAGAAACACATTTTATATATAAAATGATTATGTAAAAAAGTTATTATATAAAACCTTCATAATTCTTGAATGCAAAAAAGTAATTAGATAGAATTAAAATGTGTCTAATATGTAAGATATAAGAAACAAAAGAAAAAATGGAGGAAAAAACAATGATAAGAACTAATGGAAAAAGTAAGAGAAAAGATAATGAAATAATAAAGCAAAAATTCTCAAAAGCCAAATTAGGAAGAAACAGAGGAATTACATTAATAGCACTAGTAATAACAATAATAGTGTTATTAATTTTGGCGGCAATAACATTAGCTACATTATCAGGAGAAAATGGAATATTAAAACAAGCTCAAAGAGCAAGATTAGAAAATAAAAGAGCAACAGTAAAAGAAATAATAAAAATTGCAGAAACAGATGAATACATAGAACATAGAGACGAATCAGATAGAGTAATATTAGAAGCAACGCAAAAGCACTTAAAAAATCCAAAAAGTCCATTATATAGCCAAGGAAAAGAAGTAAAAGTAGATGAAAATATATATGGAGAAAATAGTGGAGAAATCTATTTTTATGTAGTGGTAGATGATGACATATATAAGGTAACAAGAAAAGATGTGGAAATAATAGGACAAGTAGATAAAAAGAATGTAGAATTACAAAAGGAAGAAATGACAATAAATCAAAACCCAACAATATGGACAAAAGATAAAGTAACAATAAACATAGAAGCAAAAACAGACAAGATAATAGACTATGCAATAAAATACAAAATACACTATAAAACAGTAGAAGAATTAGAAGCAGAAAAGGCTACAGGAGATGGAACAGAGAAAGTAGCACAAACAAGTACAGAACAAGCAACTACAGAAGAATGGCAGACCTACACAAATGAATTTGAAGTAGAAAAGAATTGTATAATATATGCAAAACTAGAAGGAATAAATGGAGAAACATCAGTAGTAACAGGGAACGTAATGAAAATAGACAAACTAGATCCAAAAGAATTTACACCAGAAATAACAGAAGTAACAACAAACAGTATAACAGTAAAAGCAAGTACAACAGATGAAGAAGAAACAAATGAATATGGATGTAGTGGCGTAAAACAATATAGATTTAGAAAAAATGGTGAGAGCTGGTCAAATTATCAAGATAGTGGCATATACAAATTTAATAATTTATTACAAGAAACAAATTATACAATAGAAGTAGAAGCAAAAGATGAAGCAGAAAATACAAAAATAGGAACAGTAACAAAAACAACAGGAAAAGTACCAGGATTAGTGGAATCAACAGGAACTCAAACAGGAAATGTAACATTTACATATAGTGAAAAGAATTGGACAAATAAAAACGTAACCGTAACAGCAACTACAACAGTAGAAGGATATACATTAAGGTCAAGTATAGACGGAGAACATTGGAGTGACGAAACAAGTAGAACATTTAGCGAGAATGGAAATATGTATGTAAAATTGTGGGATGGAACAAACTATGGAGGATTTGCAACAGGAACAGTATCAAATATAGATAAAGATGCGCCAACTATTGGTACATATAGTAGTACACCAATAAACTGTATTACTGCAAGATTAACATTAACATCAGCAACAGACAAAGCATCAAAAATATCAAAAATAATATGGTATTATAAAGGACCAACAGATTCAAAACATACATCAGTAACAACAGATTATAGTTCGAGCCCAATAACTTCCATAAATGCAAATACTTCAAGAGATATAAGTGTAACATTTAATAATAATTATGATACATATGTAGAAGTATACGATGTAGCAGGAAATAAAGCAACGT
>CANQNU010000066.1 GCA_947625295.1 uncultured Clostridia bacterium
AACAGCTAGTGGTTGGATTTGCTTAGATTATTGTAGTAAAACATAGAATAAAACTAATGCAATAAATAATGCAATAGAGAAAAGAAACAAAAAACAAAAATAAAGACAAAAAAAGAAATAAAACTCAAAAACGTTGATACAAGTGAAAAATAAGGATTAAATAAGAAATAAAGAATAAAAATAAAACATTAAAAAGCAATTAAAACGTGATTTTATTTCCCTGCCCACCAATTATGCATCTGTTCTATTAGTTTAATTTTATATTAACACCAGTAAGTCAAAAAATACACTATATAAAAGAAAATCCTATGCTTTCTCAAGCGTAGGATTAATTTGATGCTAATATTAAACTATTAGCAGAAGAGAGTTTTAAGGCTCATAAGTAGACAAAAGACGATCAATAGCATCTGAAAAATTGACTTTTAACATCTCTCCTATGTTTGTAATAGTATCTGCATCTAAGCCGTTGTCCAACTCAAAAGATGGAATAAAGGAAAGAACAGTGTTGTCAGGAGAAACGTAAATTTCAAGATATATTACACCTAACTCAATTTGAGGCCCTATATCTTCAGAACTCCGTTGAAATGATTTAATATCAATAACTTTATTACTCATAAAACCACTCCCTTTTTTAAATTATAGTATAGAATAAATTATACTATAAACTAGGATAAAAATCAAATAAAAAATAGGGAAAGTCATTTACTTAAAAGAAAAAGTATCCAAAACGAATATTTTTCCATTCAAATAATTTAATATTCCACTATTTGATGTGAAATTGAATTTTAAGATGTAGCTACATAGCATTTGATATTTTTTACCAAATTTTTTATTAATTTTGTTTATACCATATTTGCCATCACCTATAATAGGATAGCCCATATGTGCTAAATGAGCACGGATTTGATGGGTTTTACCTGTAGGAATTTCGACATCTAGAATACAAGAATTATCATTTCTTTTTTCCAATATACGATAAATAGTAGTTATTTTTTGATATCCTTTTTTAAAAGTATCATTAATATAGACAATTGATTTTTTTGTATCTTTAAACAAATAAGCTTCAGATTTTTTGTAATTTTCTTTTGGAATTCCATATACCCATGCTAAATAATGTTTTTCTATTTCATGTGTTTTAAATTTATTTAAGAGAACATTTAAAGCTTCTTCATTTTTTGCAAATAGAACTAAACCAACAGTGTTTCTATCAATTCTGTGACAAGGCATAGGCTTATAATCATAATATGAATATTTTTTATGAACATATGTAGTTAAACTATGTTCACCAGTTACTTCAATTCCATGAGGTTTATTAATTAATAAGATATTATCATCTTCAAAAAATATATCTAATAAGAACGAAGAGGACAAAATTTCATCAGAAATATAAACTAATATTTCATCACCTTCAAAAATAGTAATATTTTCATTTATTCTTTTCCCATTTACCTTAATATCCTTTTTTCGTAAAGTCTTGTAAAACAAATTGTTAGTAAGATTTGGTATTTTGTCAAATAGAAATTTATTTAATTTTTTTTCATTATAATTTTTTGTTACAATTAATTTTTTCATAATAAAATTATATCTTGTTATATAAAAAAAGGCAAGAAAATAAGATTGTTTATTTTAAAAAATATATTAAACTTTTAGTAATATAGCAAAAATAAGTAGCATAAAATAGATATGTGAACTTTGTGTGAAAAATATAAAAAAGTATTGACATTTATTAAAAATGGGTATAAATTATTAGCAGTCACTTAACAAGAGTGCTAAAAACTAAAGGAGGTAATAGTATGATTAAACCATTAGGTAGTAGAGTATTAATAAAGATGAAGGAAGGCGAAGAAAAAACAAAAAGTGGAATTATTCTAGCAGGAAATGCACAAGAAAAACCACAAATAGCAGAAGTAATTGAAATAGGACCAGGAGAAATGAAAGATGGAAAATTAGAACCTGTAACAGTAAAAAAAGGTGACAATGTTATTGTAAGTAAATATTCTGGAACAGAAGTAAAATATGAAGGACAAGAATATATAATTGTAAAACAAGAAGATATTTTAGCAATTGTAGAGTAAATAACTGAAAAAAATAGAAAAATATAAAAATAGGATAAGGAGTGTCCAAAAATTCCTTAAAAAGGGAACGAAAGGAAGTCCACTAATCCATGAAAGGAAGGATAAAAAATGGCAAAAATTATTAAATTTGGAGAAGATGCAAGAAAGTCTTTATTGGAAGGTGTTAATAAATTAGCAGATACTGTTAAAGTTACATTAGGACCAAAAGGTAGAAATGTTGTTTTAGATAAGAGTTTTGGTTCACCATTAATCACAAATGATGGTGTGACAATTGCAAAAGAAATTGAATTAGAAGATAAATTTGAAAATATGGGAGCTCGTTTAGTAAAAGAAGTTTCTACAAAAACAAATGATGTTGCAGGAGATGGTACTACAACAGCAACAGTTCTAGCTCAAAGTATGATAAAAGAAGGCGTTAAAAATGTAGCGGCAGGTGCAGATCCAATGGCAATAAAAAGAGGAATTGATAAAGCTGTTAATGTAGCTGTTGATGCATTGAGAGAAATAAGCTCAGAAGTAAATGGAAAAGAAGATATAGCAAGAGTTGCAAGTATTTCTGCAAACAATGAAGAAGTAGGAAATTTGATTGCAGATGCAATGGAAAAGGTATCAAAAGATGGTGTTATAACAATAGAAGAATCAAAAACATCAAATACAGAATTAAATGTTGTAGAAGGTATGCAATTTGATAAAGGATATGTTTCACCATATATGGTAACAGATACAGAAAAAATGGAAGCTATTATAGATAATCCATATATTTTAATTACAGACAAAAAGATTAGTAATATTCAAGAAATATTACCATTATTAGAAAGTTTAATGCAACAATCAGGAAAACTAGTTATTATTTGTGATGATATCGAAGGAGAAGCATTATCTACATTAGTATTAAACAAATTAAGAGGAGTTTTAAATGTAGTTGCAGTAAAAGCACCTGGATTTGGAGATAAGAGAAAAGCAATGCTTGAAGATATTAGCATATTAACAGGAGGAGAAGTAATTACATCAGACTTAGGATTAGAATTAAAAGATACAACAATTGAACAATTAGGTAGAGCAAAACAAGTAAAAGTACAAAAAGAAAACACAATCATTGTAGATGGAGCAGGAGATAAATCAGCAATTGAAAATAGAGTTAATCAAATAAAAACACAAATTACAGAAACACAAAGCGAATATGACAAAGAGCAATTACAAGAAAGATTAGCTAAAATTGCTGGAGGAGTTGCTGTAATAGGAGTAGGTGCAGCTACAGAAGTTGAAATGAAAGATAAGAAATTAAGAATAGAAGATGCTTTATCTGCAACTAAAGCAGCTGTAGAAGAAGGAATAGTAGCAGGAGGAGGAACAGCTTTAATAAATGTAATTCCTAAAGTTGAAAAATTAGTTTCTAAACTAGAAAATGGAGAAAAATTAGGAGCACAAATAGTACTTCAATCTTTAGAAGAACCAGTAAAACAAATTGCTAGAAATAGTGGATTAGAACCAGCAGTAATTGTTGATAAAGTAAAGCAATCAGAAGCTGGAGTTGGATTTGATGCTGCAAGTGAAAAATATGTTGATATGAAAAAAGCAGGAATTGTTGATCCAACAAAAGTTACAAGAAGTGCACTTCAAAATGCAGCTTCAATTGCATCAATGGTACTTACTACAGAAAGTTTAGTAACAGATGTACCAGAAGAAAAAGGATGTAACTGTGGCGGACACGGAGATGGAATGCCAGCTGGAATGGACGGAATGTATTAAAATAATAAAAAATATTTTTTGAGTTTAAGATTTTCTTTAAATTTATATTTTGAAGAAAATTTTAAACTCAATTTTTTTAATAACTATTAACAAAGTATATAATTTATGATAATATAAAATAGGAAGGGGATAGTAAATGAAGAAATTATCAAAAATAAGTATGAAAAAGAAAGTAACACTAATTTTTATAATATTGTTAATAGTTGCTATTTCAATAGGAATTACTTTTGCTAAATTTAATAATAATATTGAAACTTCAAGTGATGAAATAACAGATAATAATCAAAATAATATCCCAGATGTCAGTGTAAAAAATATAAAATTAGATATATCAGAAACAGAAACAACAAGTAATAATGTAATAATAACAGTAACTGAAAAATTAAAAGATTATAATTTATATTATTATGTTGATACTTTGGACAAGCTAGAAAATAATAATGAAGATAGCCAAGAAAAAATAGAAGAAAATGAACAAGAAGAAATAGAAAAAATAGAGGAAAATAATAATGAACAAATAAAAGAAACAAAGAAAAAACCGGAAGTTTATATATTATATCAAGATAAAATAGAACTTGAATCAAATTCAAATATATATTTCAAATATGAAAAAGAAGGAAAATATAGTGGAAATTCATATATGCTGGAAATCAATAATATTGATAAACAAGATGAAATAGAAGAAGCTTTAGAGAATGAAAGTGCAACAGAAGAAGAATTACAACAAGAAGAAGTGACTGTTGCAGACCAAAGTGCACCATACTATGTAATAGTAAATTATAGTTCAAATGTAGTTACAATATATAAAAAAGATGCAAATAATAAATATACGATACCAGTTAAAGCAATGGTATGTTCTACGGGTGTATCTACTCCAAGAAGTGGGGTATATAAACTTACTAATACTAGATATAAATGGAGAGCATTATTTGGAGGAGTTTATGGGCAATATGCAGTAAAAATAGTTGGTAATATTTTATTTCATTCAGTACCATATTTAACAACAGATAATGGAGCACTAGAATATTGGGAATATGACAAATTAGGTACGGCAGCTTCAGCAGGATGTATAAGGCTTAAAGTTGAAGATGCATTATGGATATATAACAATTGTGGAAGTGGTACACAAGTAGAATTTTCTGCAAATGCTACTGATCCACTAGGAAAGCCATCAGCTATGAAAATATCTGCTTATGAAAGTCTAAGAGGTTATGATCCAACTGATCCGATTTATAATAACCCATGGAAAAATGCAAATATTTCAAGCAATGCTAATAATACATCTTCAAATAATAATAACAATAATAATTCAAGCAATGCATCAAATGAACAGAGCTCAAATAATAATCAGAACGTTCCTACTCCAACAGAACCACAAAATCAAGAGAATACCTCAAAACCTAATAATAATTTTACTACAGATAAATCAAATACTGATAATCAAAATACTAATAATAACAAAACTAATACCAATAATACAATAGAAAAAGATAAAAATAGTAATACTTCTTCAGATAATACAACAAATAAAGGTAATACAAATTCTTCAAATAATTCGAATAAAAATATTGAAACAAAATAGAGATATTGAGACACTAAGTGAGAGTACACTAAAGTGTCTCATTTTTGATTGACAAAAATATAAAAATAGTGTAACATAGTTTTTAGTGTGATGCCAATATAGCTCAGTTGGTAGAGCAACAGATTCGTAACCTGTAGGTCGGCAGTTCGATTCTGCCTATTGGCTCCAATAATGTTAAATATAATATCATAATTTAAAGTTTATTGTGTACAAGAAAGGATGCTAAAATATGGGATTTTTTAATAAAATAAAAACTTTAATGTTACCTCAGGAAAAAACGTTATCTGATAAAAAAAATTATGAAAGTCTTGGAATTATAAAACCTTTTACTGCATTAGAAAATGAGCAGATGAGAAGTTTTATAGGAGATTTATCTGAGCATAAAGACTTAAGAGAAAATGAAAGAAAAGCTTTTAAAAGTTTGTGGAATGCTATATGCCCAGATATAGATGGATTTGGAAATAATATTTGGAACTTGAAAGAAGGTCAGTTTACAGTATATGAAAATGAAGAAATAAAAGCAGGATATGAAAAAATATCTTCAAAGGATATTGATGAAGATTTTGATGAAGGTAGAGTAACTTTTGCATTTAAATCAAATGAAGGAAAAATTGTTATTTATCAAAATGAAAGAAATAAAAAAATTTTTTTAGTTTATGTATCTGAAGACATATCTCAAAGATTATTTAAAATTTTTAGAGATGTAGAAACTAAAGTTTTAGAATTAAAGAGAGAAAATCAACTATCAAAATATAAATATGGAGTTGATACAAAAGGAAGTAAAAACACTCAATTAGAAATTGGAATAAAACAAATAGAAGAAAAAGATAAAGGAGAACGATAATATGGAAGAGTGTTTATTTTGTAAATGGAAAGATGAAAAAGAAAAAATAATATTAGAAAATGAATATGCATTTGCTAGATTTGATAAATTTCCAGTGAATAAAGGACATATACTTTTTATGACAAAAAGGCATGTCAAAGATTTTTTTGAAACTACATTAGAGGAAAAAAATGCAATATTTGAATTAGTGGAAAAAGCAAAAATGATTATCGATGAAAAATATAATCCAGATGGCTACAATATAGGCATGAACTGTGGAAAAGCTGCTGGACAAAGTGTAATGCATATTCATGTTCATCTAATTCCGAGATATGAAGGAGATGTGGAAAATCCTAGAGGTGGAGTAAGAGGTGTAGTACCTAAAAATCAAAATTATTAAATATTGATATGTGAATGATTAATAATATTATTTGTTTACGATATACTATTTAAACAGTTGATTAATCAAATTATTTTTTTAGCAAAATGTGGGAGGAAATTTTTTCGCAAATAACACCTCCTTAATCGCTCAAACGACGTTTCTGTTCGAACTTTATAGAACAGATATATTAAATACCATTCTGGAAAGGGATGGTATTTTTTTGTTTTATTTTCAGTATGTATTACATTATCCCCGAGTTTTGTACCGTTGGTCAAAACTCATAAGGGGTTAGGATTTATGATAAAGTCAAAGTCCTGTCCTTCGAAGCAATTCCAGGGAGGTGCATATATGGAACAAGAATTAACCTATTCTTTTCACTTGGGTAGTGATAAGAATAAAAGTAATATTGATAGAGTAAAGAAAAACAAATAATTTAATAAAAAATCTTATGAAATGATTTTCAATTGCTCAATTTATTGAAAATATTTAGTTTGTATGGTATAATACGTACATAATTCAATTAACTTGCAAGTTGCAAGCTTTATATGTAGAGTAGTTCGTAACCAAAATCGGTAAGGAGGTACACTATAAACGATTTCATTTTTTTAGTTATTGTTTCATTAATTGTTGCTATTATCGGAGGGGTTATTATAGGAATAATTTCACGAGAACGGAATGCAAGAAAGGAGGCTGAACAAGAACTAGAAGCCACAAGAAAATCTCTCAAATAACTATGTGAAGCGTGTATAAAGGAAAACAATAGTGTACATGCTAGAATAACTTACGAAGCATATTTTGGGAGACCAGTAGATTATACTGAGATGGTTTTATTGATGGCTATGAATAATCAGTAACTCGAAAACAAATTTGTTAAGGAGGTAAAATTAATGGCGATTAAATTTGAAACTTTTGATATGCCAAAACCTACATGTAAACAGGAGGTATCAGCAGAACAAAAGGAGAAAATTACTAAACAGGTTATAAAAGCAGATGCAAATTTACGAAAAGCAATGAAAAGAATTGATAGAGCTGAAGCTGAAGCATGGAAAAAATCTCGCCATAGAGGATAGAATAAAAA
>CANQNU010000067.1 GCA_947625295.1 uncultured Clostridia bacterium
CTAATGTATATGCCTACTTTATAATCAATATTATTCATTATTGTATAGCTCACTTCTACCTCCTTTTTGCTATAAAACATATGAGATAATATTGATACTCTTGATTTTCATTATATCATATTATCTCATCAAATACCATTGTTTCATTTTATTTTTTAACTGTTTTTAAACAATAATTTCCAAAAGCTCTTTCTACAACTCGTTCCAATGCCTCTCCTTTTTCATTAAAAAATATATTTATCTTAAAATCATTCTTTTTTTTATATTTCTTTTTTTCTTTCAACAGCCTCACTCCTCTTGTTTTTATTTTTTCCAAATTTTAGAATTTTATACCGTTACAAGTGGATTTGCTCCCATATGAGATTTGCCCTCATTCCTGCTTTACAGAATCACCCCTTTACATCACGTTAGCTAGGCGAAAGTATCATTATTCGTTCTTGCAACTACTATTTAATTGTCAATGTGCATTTCCATTTTTTGACTTTTTTATCTTTTTGTAGTAAAATTATGTCAATTAAGTATTGTATACATTATAATTGTGGATTTTAAAAATTCACACTGTACAATCTCAAAAAATTTTTTATTAATTTTAGGTTGTTTGATGTGGGGGTGTCCAATTTGAGTTTCAAACTAGCTTTTGATAAAAATCTAGGATTAGAATTTTTTGTTTTTAAACATATGTATTATGATAAATATAAAAAAATATTTTTCTCATCATATAACACTGAGCATATGATTGATACAATAGGTTCTTTTCTTCTTATATTTCTGAACACAGATTTTGAAGATGATGAAGATTGCAGATCTTTTATTTTTTGGTTTTGTTTTGAAAACTTATATTACAGAAAATATCCTAAAATTAAAAAGGCAAACCAAGAATCATCAACACACTTAAAACTTTCATTTTCTGAATTTAATAGAGACCTAGATGAAATTGTAAAAGAATATAAAGAGGAATTTTTATACCTTAAATATACATTATTAAAAAATCTAAGATTACCATATGATACTAACTTCTTTAGAAAATATGATGATGAATTAGAATTAACACAAGAAGATATAGAAAATATAATACAAGAAAAAAAAAATTATTATGAAGATAAATCAATGAAATATAATGAAACTGAAATAAATGGATTTATGGAAAAATTAAATATACAATTTGAAACTTTTGGTTTACTTTTTGAAAACATAGATATTAGCAAATATAATATTCCATATTATTTTGAAAGCGAAGATATTTTAGCAATAATAGCTCTTATGTTTAAAGAATTTATGTCTGATAATCATAACACTATAAGACAATGTCAAAATTGTGGATATTACTTTGTTCCATCAAATTTAAAAGAAACTAAATATTGTAATGTAGAATATGAAAACACAGGCAAAACATGTAGACAAATTGGAAAAGAATTAGCATACAAAAAATCACTAAAAGAAGATAAACTTTTAGATAAATATAGAAAACGCTATATGTCTCTTGCAAGCTCTGTTTCTCATTACGGAACTGATACTGCAATCCAAAGATTTGAAAAATATAAAAAAGATGGAGCTATTATGAAAACTAAATATCTAAATAAAGAAATTTCTGCTGAAGAATTTGAAAGTTGGATTAATAGTACTAAAAAATAGAAAAGTATACATATATTCAATTTTTCAATTTACTAATACATATACTCTTATAATTCATATTTACTTAAAATTACTTTTAAGAAGGAATAGACTTCCTTTAATATCTAATAAAAATGCTGTATATATTCCATGAAATATATAATCTGACTTAATATTAGAGCGTGGCACGGAAACTGGTATTGTTATAGTTGTTATTAGGATTGTTGTAATTGCGATAGGCGACAGGATAATTGTTTCCATTATTGTTGTAATTGCCACCGCGGATAACACGATACGAATGCCTTTTTAAAGTCTATCCCTCTATATAAAACATACTTTTTCTTAAATTATAAGAATCTGCATGTTTAACATAGCCTAGCCAACCTGCTATACTTCTTTGTATTTCAGGTAATGTTATTTTTCCTTTTTTTAGCTGTTTTGTATATCTTTTTAGTTTTCTTTTCATTCTACATTTACTTGTATGCCTTATTTTTAGTCTTTTTTCATTGATTTTATAACCACAAAAGTTAACGCCTTGTATATCTTTAAAAATTCTTGTTTTTGAATTTAAACCTAATTTTAAATTTTTATGTAAAAATTTAGTTATATTAGTTAAAATTTCCTTTGCAATTTCTTTACTCTCACACATAATAACCATATCATCCATATATCTGTAATAATACTTACATTTTAACTTATGTTTAATGTACTGATCTAATTCATTTAAATATATATTTGCAAACATTTGAGATGTATAATTACCTAAAGGTAATCCAACCATCCCTTCTGTAGATAATAAAATTTCTCTAGTTAACCACAATAATTTTTTATCTTTAATTTTTCTTTTTAATATTTCCCAGAGTATTCTTTTATCTATATTTTGAAAATACTTTGTAATATCCATTTTTAAAATGTAATAATTCTTCCATTTAGATTTTGCACTTCTCATTGCTTTTTGAACATCTTTTGATGCTTTATGCATGCCTCTTCCTTCTATTCCCGCATAGGATGTACTAATAAATTGTGGCACAAAATATGGCTTTATAAAATTTTCGACATACCATTGATGTACTACTCTATCTCTATATTCTGATGCCATAATTACTCTTTCTTTTGGCTCATATATTTTGAATTTTGTATAACCACCATGTTTATATGTTCTATTTTTTAATTGCTTCTCTAATTCTAATAATTCTTGTTCTAGTCTTAACTCAAATAAAATTATTTTTTTCTTCTCTCTTTTCCCACATCGTGCTTTCTTATGTGCTTTTAATAATTCTTCAAATGATACTGCTATTTCATATACATTTCTAATTGTTCTTGGCATATTTTTTCACCTCTAGTGATTTAATAAGTCCTCCTAAAATTTTTCCAATTTCAGCTAGTAACTCATTGCTATACTTATATTTCTTTTCATCTATCCATTTTTGATTATACATTATTCTTATACAAATTCTTTGATAACATATATTACTATCTACAATATTATAAATTTGTAGTCTTTTATTTTTATCTATTTTACTTGCTAGAAGAATATTCTTTAGTATTTCATACATACTCGTTTTTACTTCTGTTCCTATACTAAATTTTTCTGTTCTTGGAAGTTTAAGTAATATTATAAGCATATATTCAATATACTTTTCTATTTTTACTATTATTACCAACCTGTTATCTTTGTTTTTTTCCATCTCCATATCAACTCCTCTTAAAAAATTTTTAAAAAAGAAAGAGAGACTCTGAAATTTCAAAGTTCTCTCCTTCTATCTGTGCTTGGAAACAAATTAGGATAGTTTTACAGTGGTCAGTGCTACTTGATATAAAGCGTGGCACGGAAACTGGTATTGTCATAGGGGTTACTAGGATAGTCGTAACCGCGATAGGCGACAGGATAATCGTACCCAAAATTGCCGTA
This sequence comes from uncultured Clostridia bacterium, assembly GCA_947625295.1. Lineage (GTDB taxonomy): Bacteria > Bacillota > Clostridia > TANB77 > CAG-508 > CAG-269. The sequence goes on from CANQNU010000067.1 coordinate 3,524, forward strand.
AAAGCCACCGCGGATAACACGATACAAACTTTCGTTCCGTTCTTGTGTCCATTCATCCACATTGCCTGCAAAATCATAGATGTTATTTGCACACCATTCTTCACAGCTTCCTGTTTTAACTACTTTTCCTGGAGAATACTCTGCATTCCAATGATTGCCCCATTCAGTAGAGTCCTCTGCAATTTCAGCAAGAGTTTTAACTTCTGTTTTGATAAACCATTCCAATACCGAATCATATTCTGCACCAAAAGTCAGATGACTTTTAACTGCTTCATTATCTTCGATAGTGGATGCAACCTTCTTGGCATTATCAAAATTGATGTTTACCCACGGCATAACGCCTTTTACTGACTGTGGTTTTCCTTCTGAACTCTTGGAAATGTTATAACGAGAAATATAAAATCCCCCATATTTTTTGACACTTTCAAATTGTTCAATCAGTTCACCATTTAAAGCTTCATTGAATTCATCATCCGAAAATTCATTGTTCCTGTAATTTCGTCTGCCGAATTTCTCCGAAAAATGTTCTCCATCAAGTGTTCCATTAGAGTCGAGACTTCCAACAGGAATCCATACAAACTGGCTTCCATCAGAACATCTTTCAATTACAAATCCATTGTTCCATTCTCCACAGATATGCTTATATCCTTCTGGAATTGGAGGATTTACATAGTTTGTAGAGTTGACATTGGCTGTAGCAATGTTTAGAGCTCTGATAATTAACTCTCCGCTTGTTCCCTCTGAGACTTCAAAGGTTATACCCTTTTCTGCCTCAAGCACAAATTTTTCATACCGTTTCATTGTTTATACCTCCTAAGTGATATTTTTATAACGGTTACAACAATGGCTATTTCCATTATGTTAATAATACCACATTTTTCTATTTTTTGCAAATTTTGAACTTTGATCTGTATTAAATTATATATTACTTTAATTGTTCTATTTCTGTTTCTTGAATTTATGTCTAATAAGCTCATCAATAAGTCCTATTAGAAACATTACAACAAAAAATCCAATTATTAATAATATTTGATTTCTTTTTTCTTTTTCTGGCAATTTACTTAAATAAAAGTAATAATCTATCCATAGCATTTTGAACTCCTCCTTGTAATTATATAACTGTATTTCAGTTATATAATTATATATCATATTTCCAGTATAATTTCTATAGATTTTGTAAAAAATTATAGAAAAGGGGTAAATTTATGGAAAAATTTGTAATGAAAAAATCTACAGAAGCAAATATTTATAAAAGTATTAGATTTCCTATTGAAATAAATTCTCAAATAATTGATATTGTAGAAAAAGCTAACAAAGGACTAGACAAAAAAGAATATTCTTTCAATGGCTTTGTAGTTTCTGCTTGTGAATTTGCACTAAAACATATGAAATAATAAGGAGCAAACCAACAAGTTTGTTCCTTATATTTCCATTTCTAAATCTTTTTTTCTTTCTTCGCGTTTTATTTGTTTTTCAGCATCTAACAAAATATTATTTTCTCGTTCAAAATCTCTAATCAAATTATTTTCTGCACCCATATCAAACTTTTTGCAAATCCAAGTTATAAATTTATCAATAGTTTCTTTAAATCTATCCACAACTTTGTGTAAATAGCTATTCTCTTTTTCTAAACTTTTAATTCTATTTGTATATTTCCATTCTATATTAAATTCTTTTTCTTTATATTCTGCTTTAATATTATCCACTTCATTATGCAAATTTTCATTATCAGCTATTATTTTATCTCTTTCTTTTTGGTATTTTTCAGCTTCTTCAATAACTACTGCTTGTTTTGACAATTCTTTGTGTAATTTTATATTTTCTTGATGTAGTTTATTAATTAGATTATCTTTTGGTTTTATAATGTCATTCATAATCTTTTTATCCCTGTTAATCATAACTTTTTTTATATTTTTTAATTCTGGGACTTCTGGCAATTCAAGTTTAATATTATCTAATACTTTTTTAGTATTTTTAAAATTAGTTATTTTCTTCAAATCTTCTATTTTTTGATGTTTTGCTTTTGTTTCTTCTACTGGTAATCCTCTTTCTAAATCAAAACCTTTTGATGTTACATATTCGTGAAAAGCATTTTGTAATTGTCTGTAACTATCTCTGCCTTTCCAAAAATCTCGTGAGCATATTTTATCTATTGGATTTCCTTCTTTATCTTTTGTATGAATTACTGGTATATATACTAAATGCATATGTGGAGTAGTTTCATCTAAATGTACTGCTGCAGAAACTATATACTTTTCTCCAAGATTTTTGTAATTACATACAAACTTATAACTTTCCCTAAAATATCTTATCGTTTCTTCTAAACCAATTTTATCAAAAAAGACATTATCAGATGTAATCATCATTTCACACATTATAATGCTATTACTTCTAATATTACCTTTTAAATCATATTCTTTTTTCATTTTATCAAATTCTTTTATATAGGTTAACTCATTTTTCTTACACCAAAAGTTGAAATGTGTTCTTGTAGGATCAATATCTTTATTAGAATGTCCTTTTGACCTTCTATCATTATGAATGTATGATCCCTGTGCATCAACTCTTGTTAATTTATCATTTCTTATAATAGCATAACTCATATTCTTCGTAGCCTCCTTTCTTGCTAGAATAAATTTATTTGTCTAACATACTAGACAAACAAGTTTGTCCCGTATGGCAGGGCTATTGCCCCACACCCCAATCCATAAAAAATACTTTTTCGTATTTTTTATGTTTTAGCCCAAATTTGCTACTCGCAATTTTAGGCTAAAAAAATCAGTTAACTAAGTAGCATTTCTGCTCTAGCAACTGATTTTCTATATGCAAATGCATATATTTATAAGAACGCACTTGCATTTGCATATAATTTAGTAAAGTCAAAGCCTGTATAATCTCGCTGTTCAAAGTTAGCTTTATTATTCTTTTTGATGTGTGATTCCTTATTATAGTTATTTTTATTTTTTATATTATTTATTATCTCTTTGTCGTTTTTACCTATAGGGTGTAGTTGTTTTTGACTACCTGAATAGTTATTTTTACCTATACCCTCTAGGTGTTTTTCACTATACCTATTGATATTTTCTACAATAGGTATAATTTGTCTTTCTTCTATTTCTTTACTGTCTTTTTTATATTTTAAATCAACTTTTATATATTCTTTTTCTTTTAGTGAACTTACTATTTTTGAAACTCTGTCGGAGGTTACATTTACAATACTTGCTATATATTTATTACTTGCAAAGCAACTTCCTTTTTCATCACTTAAATATAAAATCATTGATAATATTATTTTTTCTTTATCTGATAATTTTTCGTTTAACAAAATATCTGCTGGAATCCATAATCCTCTTAATTTTTGTTTGCTCATATAACTCTCCTTTCTTTCAGTTTTAGTTCAACACACAATCGATTTCGCAGCTTTTTTATATGCTGTTAATAATTTTAAAGGCAAAAAAATAAACCCTAAGATTTTGTTCTTAAGGCTTATCTCAAATGTTAAACTTTTTGTATTGTTTTAAATATATAATTCATTTTTAATTACTTTTTCATATATTTTGTATTTCTTCCACTTCCTATTATCTTTATCGTTCCATTTTTTACCATATTCCCTAAAACTGCTTCTACTGTTGTGCTACTAACATCTGGTAAAATCTTGCATATTTCTGCTTTTGAAATAGGAGTTAGATTATTTAATACAGTTGCTTCAATTCTTGCTTTTTTAGTAATTTTATTACTATTTACAATGCTAAATCTTTTATCTAACTCTTTATAACACATATATAATGTTGATAAAAAATTTTCTATAAA
>CANQNU010000068.1 GCA_947625295.1 uncultured Clostridia bacterium
AGATATAAGTGTAACATTTAATAATAATTATGATACATATGTAGAAGTATACGATGTAGCAGGAAATAAAGCAACGTCTTTAAACACAACAGCAAAAGGAAATACAACGCATAATCAAGTACAAGGAGGAACTAAAGCATCAGATGCTACATGTACGGAGCCGGCAAAGTATTATTATAAGTGTAGTGTGTGTGGTACACAATTGAATGAGACTTATACGTTGGGTAATGCAAATGGGCATAAACCAGTAGAAGGAGGAAATTTAGTGTCAAATGCGACTTGTATCAGTCCGTCTGTATATCATTATAAATGTGGTGTATGTGGTATACAATTAGATAGTACATACGAAAAAGGACCTAAAGGAGGTCACATTACCAGGTATTTGGAGGTGAAGGACGACCCATGCATGGGCTGTTATGTTTTGGAACCTGATTTCTTGATAAGTGATGGTTCGCCTATGTTGTTTTCGGGACATGTGCAGTATTATATCGGTGAAAGTAAGTATATATATATTCCGAAGGAGGTTCCGTATGAAGATGGGACATATTGTCGGAAGGTCAACCATTGGTTATTATAGGTATGAAAATAATTATGAAGTTTTATTCGGTGGAACGATGCCTTTGACTTACGTTGCAGCAGTTGTCAGAGAGACGAGTCATTATCACTGTGAGATTTGTGGGATTAGGATTGAGAAATAAAATGATTAAATAAAAAATAAGTCTATAATAGATAAAAAAATAATCTATTCATAGACTTATTTTTTTAACAAAACACAAATAATTTTATAAAAAATAGGAATAAAATAAAAATAAATGAATATACATATATAAACAAAAAATAAGGGGGATTAATATGGAATATACAAAAGATGTATTTTTTAAAGTTAACTATAACTCAGACTTAAACAGATTAGAAATAGCAGAAGAAAGATGGACGAGCAAAATAATAAAAAAAATTAAAAATCATAAATTACTAACAACAGCAATCATAGCATTTGTAATGTTTTCCACTCTAAATATAGCTATGATTTATAGTTTTATGAAAATTCTACAAAATATTTAAAATCAGAGAATAAGAGATTCTCAATACAACATTGTAGGTGGCAAGATGAAATCAAAATATCCCATATTACCACCTACAATCAAATTTATTAATTCACAAATATAATTTTTATCTAATTAAAAATTCAAAAAACTTTAATATTTATAACAACCCAATTTTTTAAGATATACTTTATTCCAAATTAAAATTTACAATAATATAGAGATATGATAAAATAGAAAAAAAGTTATAAAAGGAGATAAAGTATGCAAATCAAAGAAAAGTTCAAAACTATTCCACAATTAGTTAAAAAAATTTTTGAAAAATTTCCAATAACAATGATTGCAATTTTGCTAAGTACAACTTTTAGTGCAATTACTTTAGACACCAGTTTTTTAGAGCCAAAAACAATAGAAAATATAATGTCTTTTGTTTTATATTTTGCATCAGGAAGCTTTTTGGCAGAAGCACTATTTGAAAAAGATAATACAAAGAGAAATTTATCATATATAGCATCTGCTATTATTTCAGTCATACTAGTTATAATACATAATATAAAATTTAGTACACAAAGTATAGAAAATTTAGTATGGAAAATCTCATTTTGTTATGTTTTAACACTAGGAATTTTATCAATATACACCATTTTCAAAAAAACAAAAAAAGATTTTAAAGAATATCTGTTAAAAGTATTTATCAATATGACAAAAACTAGTGTTATATATATAATCTTATCAATAGGAATATCAATAGTTTCAGCAATTTTTGTATATTTAATATGGGAAAAAATAGGCTACACATTAGTACTTAGACTAGAAATCCTTTTACTAGGATTTTACTATATTCCAAAATTAATATATAGCTTAGTAGATGTAGATGGAGAAGTAAATGGATTTTTCAAAGGGCTGATAAAATATGTTTTAACTACACTAGTTATAATATCTTTTGCTATTATATATGTATATATTTTAAAAATACTTATTTTAAGAGATATGCCAAAAAATCAAATATTCAGAATTTTATCAGCATTATTCATAATAGGAATGCCTATTTGGACAATGATGCAACATTTTCAAGAAGAAAGCATCTTGGACAAAATCAGTTCAAAACTACCAATTGCATTTATCCCATTTGTATTTTTACAAATATATACAATAGGAATTAGAATTTCAGAAAATGGATTTACACCATTAAGATATATATGCGTTGCGTTAATTTTATTTGAAATTGTATACATTTTAATATATCTTTTTAAAAAAGAAAAGTTGGAAATTTTGCTACTAACAATTGATGCAATAGCCATCATTTCATTAATTATTCCAGGTGTTAATATGTTCAGCATTTCAAACATTAGTCAAGCACAAGCACTAAAGATGTTAAAAAATAAATCTGACTATACAGAAAAAGAAAAAGAGAGAATATCTGGAGCATACATATATTTGAACGATTCAGAGGATGGAAAAAAATATATTAATAAAATATTAAATAGTGAAGACATTGATAAAATAAAAAGTTTCAACAATATGAATGATACTAAATATTCTCGCACAACATATATAAGTGCAAATATTAAAAATTCAAAAGTTAATGTAGAAGGATATACAACTTTATATCAAATTAATTCTTATAATTACAATAGTATAGAAACATTCAATGGAATTGAATTAAAGTATATGGATTCTAATGAAAGTATAAAAGTTAATTTACAAAAAGAGTTTAAGAGATATATTGACGTTTATCTTGATTTAGGAGAAGAAGGATTAGATGACTACTTTGAAAATCATAATGAAATACAAATAGAGAATAACAAAAAGCTTATTATAAAATCTTTTTATTTAAATTATGATGAAAATTCAAAATTAGTAAAAAATTATTCTATTCAAGGATACTTATTGGAAAAATAGATAAAATATGATAAAATAATACTGTCTTAAGAAGAGATGGTATTATTTTTATATCAAATTATATAACACAAAAAACATTATATATTTATAAAAAAGGGAATAGAGGAGATAGAAAAAAGTTATGATGAAACTTGCAGATGAGTGGAAAGAATATAAAATATTAGACATGGCAGATGGACAAAAATTAGAAAAATGGGGAAATGTAATATTATCAAGACCAGATCCACAAATTGTATGGAAAGATAAGAGTTTCCCAAATAAATGGAAAGAAATAAATGCAACATATCACAGAAGCAAAACAGGAGGAGGCTCATGGGAATTTAATAAAAAGATACCAAGCAGATGGCAAATTCATTATAAAAACTTAACTTTTAATATTAAGCCAATGGGATTCAAACATACAGGATTATTTCCAGAACAAGCTGTAAACTGGGATTGGATGATTAATAAAATCAAGTCAGAAAAAAGAGAAATTAAAGTTTTAAACTTATTTGCCTATACAGGAGGAGCAACAGTAGCATGTTTATCAGCAGGAGCAACAGTATGTCACGTAGATAGCTCAAAGGGAATGACAACATGGGCAAAGGAAAATGTTGAATCATCAAAATTACAAAATAAACCAGTAAGATTTATAGTAGATGATGTTATAAAATTTGTAAACAGAGAAATTAGAAGAGGAAATAAATATGATGCAATTATAATGGACCCACCATCATATGGAAGAGGAGCAAAAGGAGAAGTATGGCAATTTGAAAATAACATATATGACTTGGTAGAACTATGCACAAAAGTATTATCAAATAATCCACTATTTTTCCTAATTAATTCATATACAACAGGGATATCAAGCACTGTACTAAAAAATATTCTAAGCCTAACAGTAGGAAAAAAATATAAAGGAAAGCTAGAAGCAGGAGAAATAGGAATACCAATGGAAGAATCAAAGTTAGTTCTACCATGTGGAATTTATGGAAGATGGGAAAAGTAAGAAAGCTAGATAATGGAGATGGTTTTAATTTTTCTTATTGTTTAAGTTCAAAAGGAGAAAATAATGCAAGATTTAAAAATTATTTATGAAGATAATCATATTATTGTTGTAGAAAAAACGCCTAATATCCCTTCACAGGCTGATAAAACAGGGGATATTGATATGATAACAATTATAAAGCAGTATATAAAAGAAAAGTACAATAAACCTGGCAATGTATATTTAGGTCTAGTTCATAGATTAGATAGACCAGTAGGTGGAGTAATGGTGTTTGCTAAAACTTCTAAAGCTGCTTCAAGATTAAGTGATCAAGTAAGAGAGAAAGTTTTTAAGAAAAAGTATTTAGCAGTAGTTGATGGTAAATTTGAAAATAAGAAGCGGAATTTTAGAAGATTATTTATATAAAGATGAAAGAAATAATATCAGTAAAGTTGTAAGTAAAGAAAAGAAAAATGCTAAATTGGCAAAATTAGATTATGAAGTAGAGAAATATAATAAAGTAAAAGATTTAAGTTTAGTAAAAGTAAATTTACATACAGGAAGACATCATCAAATTAGAGTACAACTTGCAAATAGTGGACATAGTATTTTTGGAGATCAAAAATATGGTACAAGAGGAAAAGGAAAACAAATTGCATTATGGGCGTATGAGCTTACAATACTTCATCCAATAACAAAGGAAGAAATGGTATTTCAAGACTTACCAGAACCAATTGGAACTTGGTGTATATTAAAAGATAAAGAAATAGACGAATAAAAGCAAACAAATAGTAGAAGTACATATTAATCATATTTAGCAAAAAATGCATTATATTAGTAAAATTTTCATAAATTAGATAAAAAAGTTTGCATTTTATAAAAAACTATGTTACAATACTTAAGTAAAAAAGAGCAAAACCGTTAGGAGGAATTCATAAATGGAAATAGCAAAAGGAATATTAATAGTAATCTATTTCGTAATAGCATTAATATTAATAATATTAACATTAATTCAAACAAAAGAAGATGCAGGATTATCTTCAACAATAACAGGTTCATCAACAAGCAACTTTTATGAAAAAAATAAAGGTAGAACTAAAGAAGGAAAACAAAAAAGATGGACTATAATTTTATCAGTCGTATTTGCAATATTAACAATAGGTTTAGGAATATTATATATGGCATAGATGTAATAAAAAGGGCGGTTTTTATATAAAAACACGCTCTTTTTTAAAACAAATAAGCTAATATTTTTTTATGATGGAAAGGAAAAGATATGAAAGAAAAACAAGAGAAAATTTTAGAGTTGATGAAAGATGATGATTATGTGCCGATGAAGGCAAAAGAGATTGCTATGATTATGAGAGTACCTAAAAATGAATATAGAGAGTTTTTAGAAACACTAGGAGAATTAGAACTTGATTTTAAAATTCAAAAGAATAGAAAAAACAGATATAGAATAGTTGATAAAAAGTATTATGATGGAATTTTTCGTAAAAACCAAAAGGGGTTTGGTTTTGTACGTATGGAAGATCAAGAGGATGAAGTATATATTACTAAAGAAAATTCTTTAAATGCTTTAAATGGAGATAGAGTTTTAATTGAAATTATAGAAGAGAAAAATAAAATAAAAAGTGCAGAAGGAAAGGTTGTTAAAATCTTAAAACATGAAAAAGATACAGTAGTTGGAATCTTTCAAAATAATAAGACATTTGGATTTGTAATTCCAGATGATAAGAATTTTGGTACAGATATTTATATTGCAAAAAAGGATATTGGAAAAGCAAGAAGTAATCATAAGGTGTTAGTAAAAATCACAAAATATCCTGAAAAAGGGAAAAAGGCAGAAGGAAAAATAATTGAGGTTTTAGGAAATGTAAACGAAGCAGGAGTTGATATGCTTTCCTTAATTAAAGAGCATAATCTTCCATCAGTCTTTCCAGAGCCAGTTGTAGAAGAAGCAAAAAGATGTGGAAATCAAGTAGATGAAAAAGATATTCCCAATAGGGTAGATGCACGAGATAAAATAATATTTACCATAGATGGAGAAGATGCAAAGGACTTAGACGATGCAGTTAGGGTTGAAAAATTAGAAAACGGAAATTATAAGTTAGATGTTCATATTGCAGATGTTAGTTACTATGTAAAAGAGGATAGTTTATTAGACAAAGAAGCTCTAATTAGAGGAACTAGTATTTATATGCTAGGAAGAGTAATTCCAATGCTCCCAAGGGAATTATCAAATGGAATATGCAGTTTAAATGCAGGAGAAGACAGATTTACATTGTCATGTAGTATGGAAATAGATAAAGCAGGAAAAGTAGTATCTTCTCAGGTGTATAAAGCAATTATAAAAGTAACTGAAAGAATGAGTTATACAGATGTACAAAAAATAATAGATGAATCAGACCAAGAAGTATTAAAAAGATATGAACCATACATTCCAGATTTTAAGTTAATGGAAGAATTAGCACAAATTTTAAAGTCTAAAAGAATGGAGCAAGGTTATTTAAATTTAGATATTCCTGAAAGTAAAATTGACTTGGATATTGATGGAAAAGTTACTAATATTTCAAAATATGAAACTACATTTGCACATGAAATAATTGAACAATTTATGCTAATTGCGAACGAAACTATTGCTGAAAAATTTTTCTGGTTAGAAGCACCATTTATTTATCGTGTACACGAAGAGCCAGACATGGAAAAAATACAAGAATTAAACAAATTTTTATTTAATTTTGGTTTGAAAATTAAAGCAAATAAAGATAATATATATCCAAAAGAATTTTCTAAAATTTTAGAAGAAATAAAAGGAAAAGAAGAAGAAAAAGTAGTATCAAATTTAATATTAAGAACTTTAAAAGTAGCAAGATATGAATCAGAAAATAAAGGACACTTTGGTATTGCAAGTAAATACTATTGCCATTTTACATCGCCAATTAGAAGGTATCCAGACTTATTTATACATAGAATAATTTCTATGTATTTGAAAAAAAATTATGATGTACAAGAAAAAGCAATTGAGAAATATAGAATAGAAGCAGAAGAAAGAGCAAAACAATCATCAGAAAGAGAAAAAATTGCAACGCAAGTAGAAAGAGAATCAGAAGATATTAAAAAAGCTGAATATATGGAGTCTAGAATTGGACAAGAATATGAAGGAATAGTCTCATCTATCACATCTTTTGGAATGTTTGTAGAATTAGAAAATACAGTAGAAGGACTTATTAGATTTGACAAAATGGGCGATGAATATTTTATATATGATGAAGATAGAAAAAGATTAATTGGAGAGCGAACAAATAAAGTATACAAGATTGGAGATAAAGTAAAGATTAAAGTTGATAAAGCAAGTAAGTTGCTAAGACAAATTGATTTTGAATTAGTTGATAAT
>CANQNU010000069.1 GCA_947625295.1 uncultured Clostridia bacterium
ATTATTATAATTAATTTTGCTGTATCATATAAGTAATTTATTTGCAATTATAGACTTTTTTCTTCTTTTATTATAAACTAATATAAATAATCTATTTATATTAGTTATAGAAGGTGGAAACTATGAAAAATTCTTTTAAAGATTATTATGCAAATGAAAAAAATCCAAAATGGAATAATATGATATCAAGAGAAAAGCCTCTTTATGCAAGAAATAATGACATACGTACAGAATTTGGTAGAGATTATACCCGAATTATTCATTGTAATGCTTATCGAAGATTAAAACATAAAACACAAGTATTTTTCTCTCCAAACAATGATCATATTTGTACAAGAATTGAACATGTAATTCATGTTGAATCAATTAGCTATACAATTGCACAATATTTAGGATTAAATCCAGAACTTACAAAAGCAATTGCTTCTGCTCATGATTTAGGTCACAGCCCTTTTGGACATGTTGGAGAAAAAATATTATCAAAGCTTTCTATGCAAGATATTGGTCAAACTTTTTGGCATGAAAAAAATGGCCTAGAGTTGGTTGAAAATATTGAATTATTAGAAGATTATGAAAAATATAAACAAAATTTAAATTTAACATATGCTGTAAGAGATGGTATTATTTCGCATTGTGGAGAAGTAACAGAAAATTCTTTAAAACCTCGAGAAGAATTTATTAATTTATCTACTTATACACATCCTAACCAATATTCACCATATACTTGGGAAGCTTGTGTAGTAAAAATTGCAGATAAAATTTCTTATCTTGGTCGTGATATTGAGGATGCAATAACTTTAGGTATTTTGGATAATCAATTAACAAAATTATATGATTTATTAGGATATAACTATCCTAATGATAAGATTAATAATACCATCATCATTAATAATTTAATTAAAGATTTATGTGAAAATTCTTCTCCTGAAAAAGGGCTATGTTTTTCAGATAATGCTTTTAAATTAATAGATGAAATAAATAAATTTAATTATAAAAACATATATAATTGCAAAAGAATTATTCCTTCTAATCGATATTTTGACATTGTTTTGAATGAAATATATTCATTATTAAAGTCAACTTTTAGTGGTAGTAATACAATATCTGTAATAAAAAATATGGAAAAATTTTATCCAAAACTTAGTCAAACTTTTTCAGAATTCTTAGTAAATTATTATGATTTTGGTAATCGTGAAAATTTAAAATTGAAGAATAAAATATTATTTGATAAAGAAAGTAATATTGATTTTTATAAAGCAATTTTATACTATATTTCAGGAATGACAGATAATTTCGCTATCGAAATTTATAATGAAATTATTAGATTTTAAAAATCTTTAGCAATAGTAAATATTACTTATGCTTTGTTAAAAAATGAAAGTTTATATATTTATAACATTTAAAATAATTATTAATTATTAAATTTAAATATTTTATATATTATAAAGCCCCACTAAATTACAGTGGGGCTTATTGAGGTTAAAACATTTTCTAGTTACTATTTGTGTGGATGTCGCTTCTTCTTATTGTTGTATTTAGAAGCTGTATTTGGACGAACTTTATTGTTCGTATCCACTACTTGTCCACATACCTCAAGGTATGGTAAACAATAATGTTTTGGATGTCTGCGAGTCTCCCGGTTCATAACTTTACCTCCTTTATTTTTTTCATATCATAACATAATCTAAATGTTGTGTCAATACAATTTTATCTTCATATAATAATGAAAATTAGTTTAAATCACTTTGCGCATTATTTATAAAAAGCTTGTTTAATTTGATTTAAATAATAAGTTCCATTTTTTATATAAATTTCAATTACATCTAATCTAATTGCTATATTTTGTATTTTATATTTGTAAAGATAATATTTTCCTGCTTTATAAATATGTTTTCTTTTCTTTTCATTTACTGATTCACTAGGCATTCCATATTTAAAGTTAGAACGAGTTTTTACTTCTATAAAAACTAATTCTTTTTCGTTATTATCTTTTGCAATAATATCAATCTCTCCTTGTCTACAAGAAAAATTTCTACATATTATTTCATAATTATTATTTTCTAAATATTTGCATGCTAACTCTTCTCCTAACTTTCCTATTCTTTGCTTAAAATACACCTATATCCTCCTGCAATTTTTTCGATATATCCTTCTATTTCTAAAAAAAATAATATTTGATTAACTTCATTCAATTGCATATTTGTTTTTTTATAAATTTCATTAATATTAATTGTTTCTGTTGTTATTAAATCGTATACTTCTTGATATTTTTCATTAAATAATTCTTTTTTTAGTATTTTCTTTTTCGTTTGCATATCAATATTATTTTTTTCTTTATTGTTTTTACTTTTGTTTACTATTTCGTCTATTTCTTCTATTTGATCTTTTATATAAAAATCTTCTTTTGTATTAGTGTTCTCTTTTGTATTTTTAATTTTTCTTTTTTGTACTTTTCTATATTCTAAAAATTCATATTCTTCTATTATTTCTTGCGTAGAAGTAACTAAAATAGCACCTTTTCTAATTAATCTGTTTGTTCCTACTCCATGAATATCATCAATTTCATGTGGTAAAACAAATACCTTCTTATTCTGCTCTGTCGCTAGCTTTGCTGTAACACTTGTACCACTTCTATAAGCTGCTTCAACAATTAGCACTCCTATTGATATCCCACTTACAATTCTATTTCTTGCTATAAAATACTTAGACTCTGCTTTTGTTTCTGGTGGATATTCACTAATTATTAATCCTCCATTTTTTATAATATCATAATAAAGTGCTTTATTTTCTTTTGGGAATATATGATTAAATCCGTTTCCCAGAACAGCAATTGTTTTTCCTCTGTATTCTAATGTTGTCTTATGAGCGATAGTATCAATTCCGATTTGCCATTCCACTAACAATTGTAATTTTTTGTTCTACTAGCTCTTGTGCAAATTTTCTAGCTAGTTTTTTTCCATTTTCAGTACAATTTCTTGAGCCAACAATAGCAATCATATTTGTATTTAACAATTCTAAGTTTCCTTCTATATATAATTTTTTTGGAGGTTTTTTTATATCAATTAATTGTTTTGGATATTCTTTATCACCTAAATTGATTATCTTAATTCATATCACTCCTAACTTCCCCAATATTTTCTATCTAAACTTCTATATTGAATTGCTTCTGCTAAGTGTTGTGTCTCTATATTATTTGAATTGTCTAAATCGGCAATTGTTCTTGCTACTTTTAAAATTCTACTATATGCTCTTGCACTTAACCCTAATCTTTCAAATGCTAACTCTAATATTTTTTTACATTTATTATCTATATTACAATATTTTTCAATTAATTGTGGAGTTAATTCAGAGTTAGAAAAGATATGATATTTTTCATATCTTTGTAATTGAATTTTTCTTGCTTCGTTAACTCTTTTCCTAATTATTTCTGAAGTTTCTTCTTTTTTATCATCCTTTAATTTTTGATATTCAACACTTTGTACTTCTATTTGTATATCAATTCTATCTAAAAGTGGGCCACTAATTTTATTTATATATTTTTTTATTTGATCTTGTGTACAATTACATACTTTTTCTTTACAATTGTAATATCCACATGGGCAAGGATTCATACTTGCAACAAACATAAAATTACATGGATAAGTAATAGACATATTTAATCTACTAATTGTTACAATTCTATCCTCTAGGGGTCCTCGTAATAGTTCTAAAGTACTTTTCTTAAATTCTGGCAATTCGTCTAAAAATAAAACTCCAAAATGTGCTAAACTAATTTCTCCAGGTTTAGGCATCTTCCCTCCACCAATTAATGATGTAGCTGTAACAGTATGATGTGGGCTTCGAAATGGTCTTTTTAAAATAATTGGCATTTTTTCAGATAATAATCCTGCTACGCTATGTATTTTTGTTACTTCCAATGATTCTTCAAATTGAATATTTGGCAAAATACTTGGCAATCGTCTTGCTAACATAGTTTTGCCAGATCCAGGACTTCCAATTAATAGACAATTATGGCCTCCTGCTGCCGCTATTTCTAAGGCTCTTTTTACACTTTCTTGTCCTTTTACATCTGAAAAATCAAATTCGTATTTTATTTCGTTGTTTATAAAAAAATTAGATTTTTGTTCTTTTTTTAATGGAATTTCTCCATTTAAATATTGTATTACTTCACTTAATTTACTAGCTGAGAGAATTTCTAATCCAGATATTATGGATGCTTCTTTTGCATTTTTTTCCGATAGTATAACTCTTTTTATACCCAATTTTTTTGCTTCAATGCATACTGGCAAAACTCCACTTACATTTTCAATTGTACCATCTAATGAAAGCTCTCCAATAAAAATAGTATCTTTTAAAAAATTTTCTAAATATTTATTTCTAATAGTTCCATTTGCAATTAAAATTCCTATTGCTATTGGTAAATCTAAGCTTGACCCTTCTTTCTTTGTATTAGCAGGTGCAAGATTTACAACAATTCTTCTACTTAAAAATTCTATATTTGAATTCTTTATTGCAGTTTTTACTCTTTCTTTAGATTCTCTTACACTAGCATCTGGTAAACCTACAATTTCAAAATATGGCATTCCATTTGATATATCTACTTGGATTGATATTAGATATCCATTTAGACCATTTAGTGCCATACTTTTTACAATTGATAACATGTTCTCCTTTCTACTAAATCTGTTTAAATATTTGAAGCCATTATAGTAATTTATGTAAATAAAGGATGTTTAATATGTGAAATCTTTTTTATACTTTTATGGATTTATAAAGAATCAACTTTATGATTTTGATAATTTTGATTTTATTTTTAAAATTTTAAAATTTTGAGGAATATATATTAAATAATGGGGAAACTATAATGGCCTCAAATATTTAAACAGATTTAGTTTTTAATTGAATATTTTGATATAAATATTTTTATAATTTGAATTAATTCAAGTAAAATACGAATAATAAACGAATTAATAATTTTTTGAATATTTCTTTAGTTTTCATAATAGGTTAATTAACTTGTTATGTATTATAAATTCATTTCCATTTTTTGTCAATAGTTTTTTTAAATTTTTTTAGATATTTTTATAAACTACTTACAGAACTGTTTTCTAATTTGTTATTTATCCCATAATTATCATTTATAGGATCTCTAAATAAATTCACTCTTGGAGGTACATATGTACACACAATAAAACAAATCAATAAAAACAATAGTATGATACTTGCCAATATCTTTGTCTTTACATCAGATTCATCTTCTCTTATCATTAGTTTATATGAAATATACTCCCCTATTAATATGCTAGCAATAAATATTATAATATCAATAATAAAAAAATTTGTTCCTAATATACCTGTATAAGTAAAAAATGTTATTACCATAAAACATATAGATATAAAAATTCCTATTGTTTTTGATTCAAAATAATTATTTGCATTTTTATTTACAAAAAAATATTCAATTATTCCGACTACTAGCATTGGATAAAATATTAATTTTAAATGTTCCCATACACTTGCATTTACTGCACTAAAGCTCGCCACAAATATGTTTTCCCCAAACCATCCATATATATAATGTAAAAGTGTACCAATTATAATGCTTATTATACTTACTCCTATTTGTACTTTTTCTAACTTTCCTAATTTAATATCTTTTATAACTTGCATTCTTTCTCTTAAGTGGATAACTTTTTGTACTTCCATATCTTTTCCCTCCTAATAAAATATATTAAAAAAAAGATACATATATTCAAAATATGTACCTTAATTATATTCTTTTTTTAGTATATACTGTAACAACCCTTCGCACCCTTCTATTATGTCTTCATATGTCTTGTCAAAATTTTCTGTGTACCAAGGATCTGCAATATCTCTTGGATTATTTGAAAAATCCAATAATCTAAATATTTTGTTTTCTTCATCTTGCCCTACTATTCTTAGGATATTCCTTACATTGCTTTCTTCCATTCCTATTAAATAATCGTAATTGTTATAGTCTTGAATTGTCATTTTCCTTGCAATATGTCTACCATATTGTATTCCCATTTCATCTAGTTTTTTTCTTGTTCCATAGTGCATTCCATTTCCTATTTCCTCGTTACTTGTCGCTGCTGATTTGATGATAAATTGATTTTGTATTCCTTTTTTTGTAATTATATCCTTAAATACATATTCTGCCATTGGCGATCTACATATGTTTCCTAAACATATAAATAATATTCTTGTCATTTCTTTTTTCTCCTTTTTATCATTATATCATTTTCTATAAATTATTTATATACTATTTTTATAATTTGTCTTCTTATAAATTTATATTTATTCTTTATAATTTTTGACTATATTATACTTATTGTAGTTATTAAAAATAAATCAAATCATTCTATAATTTTATTTTTATAGAACTATCAATCTGTTTTTGTAATACTTTTAGTTCGTGTTATTTTCTTTTTCTAATTGTTATACTTTTATTAAATAATATTGGGAGGTATCTTATGAACGATCATGAGAAATTTTTAAGAAAAAATATTGGTAAAAAAATTAAATTAGCTAGAGCTAAAGCTAATTATACTCAAGAACAATTAGCTGAAAAGACTTGTTTATCAACTAGATATATTAGTCAGTTAGAACGTGGTATTGCATTTGGTAGTGCTACAACAATTACAAATATTTGCAAGACACTAAATGTTAATCCTAATTTTTTATTTGAAGATTCCATTGATGAAAATTCTTATAACCTTAATGATGTCATGGATGATAAATTTTTGAAAAATTATTTAAAATTAAATTCATATAATCGTAGTATTCTAAACTTGATGGCTAATGAATTATTAAAATTGCAAGAATACAATAGCACTAAATCAAAACAAGCTTAATGAAATAAAAAATGAAATTAATATTTTTTAAGTATTATTGCTAATAAAATATTAGTTTTGTTTTTTATTTTTGTTTTAATTTATGTGCAATAAAATTTATGTACTTTTACATGTCTATATAAATTATTTTTAAAAAAATGTTGACAAATTTAAATCAACATATTATAATACTAATTGTCTTTAATATACCAGTTTTATTTAATATTTTATGCAGATGTGGCGGAACTGGTAGACGCACAGGACTTAAAATCCTGCGGTTGAATAAACCGTGCCGGTTCGATTCCGGCCATCTGCACCATTAGAACCACAGACACTTGAGAAAATTATGCCTGTGGTTTTAATTATAAAATTGCTAGATTTTTCTAACAAATTTCTAACAATTTGAAATATTTTCTAATGTAGATGTATTAGAGTCCAGAT
>CANQNU010000070.1 GCA_947625295.1 uncultured Clostridia bacterium
GTTGTCGTTATCTGAACCACTTCCTGAATTATTGTTTCCTTCGTTGTCGTTATCTGAACCGCTTCCTGAATTATTGTCTCCTTCGTTGTCATTATCTGAATCGCTTCCTGAATTATTGTTTTCCTCGTTGTCATTATCTGTTTCTGCTTTCCAATTTAATACTTTTTCTGTTTTATTTCCAGATTTATCTATTATTGTTATTTCATATTCTCCGTCTTCTTCTAATTTATAGTAATACCTTCCATCTTCTGTTTTTTGGTTTGTAATATCTTTTCCATTTACTAATACTTTTTCTATTCCTGATTCATTATCACTTGCTGTTATATATAATATATTATTTCCATTACTATCTTTTGCTGCTTCTGCCTTAGTAATTACTGGTAACTCTGTGTCTTTATTGTCCTCTGTTCCAGTATTTCCTCCTGGGTTATCTTCACCTCCAGGTTTTTCTTCTGATTCAGATACTAATACATCAAATGTTGTTGTGTATTTTCCATATTTTACAGTTACTGTTTGTTTTCCTGTTTTATTAGCATCGTATCCTTCTATTGTTACTCCACTATCTTTCATTGATATTTCTTCTGTTTTTATTTCTTCTGTAGTTGATAATATTTTTCCAGAATCTAAATCTAAGCTTTCTCCTTTTTTATAATTTGTTTTTATTGAATCTGGTTTTATTTTTATTCCTAATATAGCTATGTCAATATCTTTATATAACCAATCATATCTTGGTTTACCAATAACCATTGGTGAAAATCTCATTTGATATATTCCCGGTTCTTCAAACCAAGCATATGTACCTTCTTCATCACTAAAAGCAGACTTGGCTTCATAAGGATATAAAATATCTGAATTCTGCATAGATAAATTATTAGTTATTGTTCCATCCCTAAATTTTATTCTATACTCTCCGCCACTTGTAAAATCTTTAATCTTTTCATTTACTTCAAAAGCTCTTTTAGTTGGGTATTGAATTATTTCTACTGAATCAGGAAGGTTTTCTTCATTAATTGTTACACTTAATGTTGCTGTTAAACCTTTACTACTATTCGTTGCTGTTACTGTTGTTAATCCTGATTTGCTTCCAGGAGTTATAACTACACAAGAACCATTTTTTGTTGCTGATGCAACTTCTGAATCGCTAGATGTTACTGTATATGCACTTATATCTGTTTCTTGTTGCCATGATACATGTCCTTCTGAATCTGTTTTCTTGATATTTAAAGTCATGCTTAGAGGAATTCCTCCTATTTCTAGAGTTAATGTTGTTTGATCATGGTTAAATGTTAATGTTTCGCTTTCTCCTGAAGCATCATATGTTGCTATTTGTCCCTTATATTGACTCTTAAATGCTTTTCCACTGAACAAACATCCACTGATAATTACTACTACTAATAATAATGCAATTAATAGTATAAACTTATTTTCTTTAATAAACATCCTTTTTTTCATGCTAGTTCTCCTTTTTTCATATTTTACTATTTTAATAGTAGTCTTATTTTTTCATAAAATCAACAGAGTGTTTTTTTTATTTTCTGTCATTCTCCAAAATGCGTAGCTTTTAAAGGATTATTACATTTTGCTTACATTTTGCTTACATTTACGTAATAATTTGCATAAAAAAATAAGGAAATATAAGTTTCCCTTTGTATAAAAAAAATCTAAAGATTATATCATCTCTAGATTTTTATTTTACAATTAAAATTTTCCAAATCTGAATTAACCCTAAATATCCAAAAACAGGATATAAAAAATTAATTAAATTAGAAAATCCTATTTTAGAAATTATAACAGATGTTATGCACATAATAATAGCAAACTGTGTATAACTTTTTCTATTTTTACTAACATTTTGTAAAAAACTTGTTCCAAGAGAAATAGATGTAGTAAAAATAGAACCTAATATAATAAAGCCATAAATATATTTTAAAATTGTAAATATATTTGAAACAACATAAACCGCAGGCATTTCTAATTTTGTAATATCAACATCTACTCTAACTAATATTAAATATACTATAACTGAAAGAAGTATTATGATAAGTGTACTAATAATTGAAATTAAAGATATTTGTTTTTTACTTTTTAAAAGCTCTTTTAATGTTATTAAAACCGGTATTAACAAAATACTATTATAACTGCAATATACAATTGCACTTAAAATAAAGCTAGATTCATTTGTTCGAATTATATAATCTCCTAATTCTGATAAATTTATAGATTTTAAATTTATTAGACCAATTATTACTAAAAATATAATCAAAATTGGTACTAATAATTCATTAGCTTTTACTACACCTTTAACACTTGTTAAAAATATAGCAAAACTTAAAATTGCTAATATACTGCTTCCAATTAAACTATTAATTCCAAATTCTTGTTCAAAATATGCTCCAAATCCTGCTACCATAATAAGAAAAGTAATTACAATAAAAATATTAACAATCAAATTTATTATATTTTCTATTAAATTTGTTTTTCTTCCTTTTTTACTTGTGATTAATATATCTAAAAAATCTTTATATGTTCTAATTTCGTATTTATCTAATAATTTTAATGTTTGATATATAATAATTCCCATTAATATGCTTGAAATTATTATACCTATTAATCCTTGCATTCCATATGAAAAGAAAAAAACATACATTTCCTGTCCTGATGCAAAACCAGCACCTATTAATGTTCCAATAATTACAAAAACTACTTTTAATATATTTTTCATAATAAAAACCCCATATTATTTTATGGGATTTTTCATTATTTATTCTATTTTTTCCTTCTTCTTACTTGCCATACTATAATTCCAACTATAATTATTAATGCTGGAACTGTAAATATAATAACTCTAATAATTGTATCTTGTTGTTCTGTTGCTGTATAAGTTACCGTTCCTGTGCTTTTTCTAGCTGTTATATCTTCTTCTCTGTCTACTAAGTAAGCAATAGAATTTAATACTAAATCTTTATTATATGCAAGTTGTATTGCTCCATATTGAGAATTTTGACTTAATTGATAATCTGAAATGAAGTAATTTTCTCCATAAATTACTAGTTTTGATTTTATAGCAGATTGTTCATTTTCTTCGTTTGCTTCTGTTATTGTTTTTTCTAGTTCTGCTCCAATTACAAATGGTCCTTTTTCTTCTCCTTCACTTGCACTTGCAGATTGTTTTGTAAAGTCTGTTCTAAAATATGAAGTTTCTTCTGCTGTTATTAAGTCTGTTTCTTCTACTTTTAGTTCTTCTAATTTATCTGTATCCATATTTATTCTTGTTGCATTTACCAATATTACTCCTGCTGTATTATATAAATTTTTTGTTAACGTTGAACTTTCTATATGTGGAATAATTAAGTCAGGTGACCCTGTTGCCATTTTACTTGTATCTGTTTCTCTTATAACTCCTACTTCAAATGGTTTTACACCATATTCTGCCAATATTTTATTTACATTTGGCATATCTTTATTTGATGTAATTGCTCCATTTAGCCATAAAATATTTCTTCCAGATTTAATATAATCTAATATTGCATTTGTAGCAACATCGTCAAAATCCTTATTTGGTGTAGTAACTACTAAAGTATCACAATCATCTGGTACTTTTCCTACTGATAAAATATTTAATGTATCTATTTCGTTAATTTCATTTTCAAGATACATATTTAAATAGTTCATGTTTGCATTTAAAGAAAATTCACTATATCCTGTTAGGAAATATACTTTAGGAATCTTGTCTGTTGTTACAGCTTGTATACTACTTGTTAGCTTTTCTTCTGCAATACTAATAGTCTCATATGTTGATGTATCATATGTAACTAAATCACTATCTGTTAATACTTTTGATTTGTCTCCACATTCTACAATAATTCCTTGTGTTCCACTTTCTATTCCATATTTTTGTGCTAAGTCTGGTCTATTATCAACGTTTACTGCTTCTACATTTATTTTTTCATTTGCTTTTTTGTATTGTTTTGCTAAATCTAAATTTGTATTATCATCATCATATCCTACAAAATATATATTTACATCTTTTTCAATATTCTTTACTTTTTCCTTACTTTCATCTGTTAATGTGTATAATTTTTCTTGAGAAAAATCAATTGGTGCAAGTTCTAATTTTTGCATTAAAATATTTATTCCTATAAAAATAGCTATTATTATCAATACAAGTATGAAAGTTTTGGTTCCATTTATTAGCCATTTCTTTTTTATTGTTTCTATAAATTTATTTGGCTTTTTTTCTTTATTTTCTTTGTTTTTCTTTTTATCTTGTTTTTCCTTCTTCTTATTATTTTTTATTTTGTCTTTATCATTTACTAATTTTTCTTCTTTATCTTTTTTCAATTCTGTTCCCTCCTTTATCTTACACTTTTTCTT
This sequence comes from uncultured Clostridia bacterium, assembly GCA_947625295.1. Lineage (GTDB taxonomy): Bacteria > Bacillota > Clostridia > TANB77 > CAG-508 > CAG-269. Next base: position 4,375 of record CANQNU010000070.1, read on the forward strand.
CTTTGCATAAATAAAATTGTTAATAAAATGCAGGCAATTGTAAATGTTATAAATGTTACTGTATCTGCAATGTCAATCTGTCCTGTTGGAAATTTTGAAAACATATTAATTAATGAAAAATTAGTAAATATCTCACTAAATTGTGGTAAAAACCATGTTAATATGAAAAATCCTATTGTTATAACTCCTGCTATAATTTGATTCTCTGTTATACTAGAAGCTAAAATTCCAAAAGAAATATAGCTAATTGCTAGTAATAAAAATCCTAGCATTGTAATTAGTGCCGTCGTAATATGTGGTTTACCAAAGAAACATAAGATTCCAAAGTACATAAAAGTGCATAGTTCTGTTATTATAACTATTAATGTTGCAGCAAGAAATTTACCAATTACTACTTTTGTAATACTTAAAGGTGAAGTTAGTAATAATTGTTCTGTTCCATTTTTTCTTTCTTCTGCTATTGTTCTCATTGTTAGCACTGGTACAATAAATGTTAAAATTGTTGCACCAGAATAAAATATATATTCAAAATTTGTACTTTGATAATTGAATACATCTATATAGAAAAATATACTAAACATTATTAAAAATAATCCTATAAAGACATATCCTACTGGTGAGTAAAAATAAGATTTAAATTCTTTTTTCATTACTGCCCACATTATTTATTACCTCCTTCTATTAATTTCATAAATGCATCTTCTAAAGTAGAATCAACTTTTTTCATTTCAAATATTGTAATATTTTCTTTAGCAAATTCAGCAAATATTGATTTTCTTAAGTCTACATCTTTTTCTGCTTCTATTATGTATTGTTTTGTTCCGTCCTCATTGCTTTGTATTAGTTCTAATTTTTTTATTCCTGTAATTTTTTCTGTTATTTTTTCTATTTTATTATCTGTATCTTCTACTGTTACATAAATAGAATTATCGTTAGATACTTTATTTTCTAAGTTTTCTGGTGTATCTACTGCAACTATTTTACCTTTATTAATAATGATAACTTTATTGCAGATTTGGCTTACTTCTGATAATATATGTGAGCTTAATATAACTGTATGTGTTTTTCCAAGTTCTTTTATTAAGTTTCTAATCTCTGTAATTTGTTTTGGATCAAGACCTACTGTTGGTTCATCTAAAATTAATATTTTAGGTTCTCCAACTAAGCTTCCTGCCATACTTACTCTTTGTTTATATCCTCTTGATAAATTTTTAATTAATTTCTTTTCAACGTCTTTAAGCCCTGTTTCTTCTATTATTTTTTCTACTTTTTCTTTTCTCTCTTTTTTATTTACGTTTTTTATTTCTGCCATATAATTAACAAATTCTTTTACTGTTAAATCTGTATATAATGGCACTCCTTCTGGCATATATCCAATTTCTCTTTTTGCTTTTTTAGGTTTTTTTAGCATGTTATAACCATCTATTATTATTTCTCCTTCTGTTTGCTCAATAAAACCTGTTAGCATATTCATTGTCGTACTTTTTCCTGCTCCATTTGGTCCGAAGCAATCCTACTATTTCGCCTTCTTTTATTGTAAAGCTAATGTTGTCTACGGCTACTGCTTTTCCATACTTTTTTGTAACATTTTTTACTTCTATCACAAAAAATTCCTCCTTTTATTATTATCTAAATTTACTGTTTATCATATTATCATTTTCTTTTTAGAAAGTAAAGAAATTCACAAAAAATTTACACAAACTTATAAATATTAGGGACGCTTTCTTTTTGGCTGTTATTCATAAATTCTAGTTTTTAGAATATTTATTAATAAATATTTATAAAAAGTTTATTTGAAAAGAGGTATTTTATGGAATATCTATATCCTTTTTTTATTGCATTTATGCTCGTATTCTTTTCAGAATTAGGCGATAAAACACAATTATTAGTTTTGTCTTTTTCTACTAAAGATAAAGCAAAAAACATTTTACTTGGAGTAGCTCTTGGTACTTTTTTTAGTCATGGCTTAGCTATTCTATTTGGTAGCCAATTAGGCTCTTTTGGTAATGATACTTTTAGCTATTATTCTAAATTGATTACTTATGCATCTTTTTTACTTTTTGGAATTATTGGATTTATTCCTAAAAAATCAAATGATTATTCTAGTGGTAAAGATAGTACGAAAACCTCTTTTCTTGAAAAAATTTTGTCTATTAAAATTAATTATATTATTATAATTGCAATTTGTATTATTGTTGGAGAAATTGGGGATAAGACATTTTTAGCTTCTTTAGGACTAGGGTTAGAATATCCAAACTATAAATTTTCATTAATTTTAGGTTCAATTACTGGTATGGTTCTTAGTAATTCTTTTGCTCTATTTTTTGGAAAGCTTTTGGGAAGTAAGTTAAACCCTTCTTTTATTGAATTTTTGTCTAATGTTATTTTTATTATGTTTGGTTTAATTGGTTTTGCAAATATGTTTGTCTTTTAGGTTAATTTTATTTTTGGTAATAATTTTTGGTAATAATTTTCGTTATAACATTTTTGTTACTATTTAATTTTATATTTTTTGGATATTATAATATGGTTAAATAGTAACTTTTATTTAAAAATTTTCTTCTGTTATAGGTTGACAATGGATAAAATTTGTGATATTATAGTTCTTGTCATTTGGGTCAGTAGCTCAGTTGGATAGAGCACAGGCCTTCTAATACATAGGTTTATAGATTTTCAATTAGTCTTAAATGCTTGAATATGTAGGGGAT
>CANQNU010000071.1 GCA_947625295.1 uncultured Clostridia bacterium
ATTTGTATTATATATATCACCTATTGCTCCATGAGTTGATGGAGAATTTACAATAATTCTTCCTGCTTTCATTGTTTCTGAAAATTTTAAAATTGTTTCTTGATTTTCACTGTGTATAACTGCTGAATGTCCAAGTCCTCCAAATTCTAATAGCCTTTCTGCTTTATCAATTCCTTCTTCTTCATTTTCTACTATATAATAAGTTAAAACTGGACTTAATTTTTCTTTAGAAAATGGATAATCTCTTCCTATTCCTTCTTCATATACTACTAGTACTTTTGTATCTTCTGGAACTTCAAATCCCGCTTCTTGTGCAATTGTATATGGAGATTGACCTGGTACATGTGATTTTAATTTGTATCCATATTCTTCTGAATATTCAAACATACTATTTTGTAATTTTTCTTTTTCTTCAGGATTTACAAAATAACATCCTGCATCTCTCATTAATTCTTCAAATTTTTCATAGATATCTCTATCAACTAAAACTGCTTGTTCAGATGCGCAAATCATTCCATTATCAAATGCTTTAGATAAAACTACATCATTTACTGATGTTTCTAATTTTGCTGTTTTATCAATATAACATGGAACATTTCCCGGTCCTACTCCCAATGCTGGCTTTCCACATGAATAAGCTGCTTTTACCATTCCTGTTCCACCTGTTGCTAAAATTAAGTTTACATCTGGATGATTCATTAATAATCTAGTTGCTAGAATACTTGGTTCTTCAATCCATAGAATACAATCTTTTGGAGCACCTGCTTCTACTGCTGCATCTCTTACAATCCTTGCTGCTTCACTACTACATTTTTGTGCAGATGGGTGAAATCCAAATATAATAACATTTCTTGTTTTTGCAGCTATAATTGATTTAAACATTGTTGTTGAAGTAGGATTTGTAACAGGTGTAACTCCAGCAATGATACCTACTGGTTCTGCTATTTCAATATAATCTTCTTCATCGTTTTCATTAACTACACCTACTGTTTTTTCATATTTAATACTATGATAAACATATTCTGTTGCAAACATATTCTTTGTTATTTTATCTTCATAAATTCCTCTTTTTGTTTCTTCTACTGCCATTTTTGCAAGTTCCATATGATGTTCTAATCCTGCCATTGACATTGCTTTTATAACATTATTTACTGTTTCTTGGTCTAATTTTAGATATTCTTTTGATGCTATTTTTGCTCTTTCTACTAAATCGTCAATCATTTGTTTAACTCTTTGTTCTTCTTCTTGACTTACATTTTCAGCCATAATTGTACCTCCTTTTATAGTCTATTATAAATCTTTATAAATAATTATATATTTTTATAGACTACTATCACAAAATAATATTTTGTAACTTTTCTTTAGTTTAACCAAATCTATTATATATTATTAGAAAATTTTGTCAAGAATTTTAAAAGTATCAAAAGGATGGGTCTTTTTGACATACTTATATAAATCTTTTATTCAATTGTAAGTTATAAAATTATCTAATTATGAATGCAAGTGGAATTATATTACAAATTATTTAATTAACAAATGGGAGAATCTCAAACTTGCTTTGAGAGGGGCCTATTTGTTAATTTTATAATTTGTTTATAATGGAGCGTAGCCGAAGAATTAGATAATTTTATAACTTACAATTGAATTTTTATAATTATAAATAAAAAAATGTCAAAAGAGACAAATTCTTTTGACACTATTTATATAAATAATTTTGTGGATTAACATGATTTCCATTTATTCTTATCTCTAAATGTAGGTGTGCTCCTGTTGAGTTTCCTGTTGACCCTACTGCTGCAATTATATCTCCTGCTTTAACCTGTTGTCCTACATTTACATACATTTTGCTGGTATGTGCATACCATGTTTCTACATTGTTTCCATGGTCTATTTTTACTAAGTTTCCATATGATCCACTATAAGTAGCACTTGTAACTGTTCCATCTGCTATAACTTTAATTGGAGTTCCTGCTTCTGCTGCAATGTCTAATCCGGTGTGTTTTGAACTTCTTATTGAACTACTTACTCCATATCTTGATGTAATTGTACCTGATATTGGCTGTGTAGCAATTTTAATTCCATTAATTTCTGGCATTGAATTTATTCTTTCTTGTTCTTCTTTAATTGCTTCTTGTTTTTCTATAATTTTCTGTGCTTTTGACTCAACTTCTTGTTTTGCTATTTCTATATCTGTATTTGCTATTTCTTCTTTATTTTGTGTGTATTTTTCAGAAATGTTCAAGTTAGTTTCTACATTATCTATTTTTTTGTTTTTAAGAATATTACATATTTCTTCTGCTTCTTCTAATGTATTTACTGTTTGAATAACATCTTCACCTAATGCAATTTCATAATATTTATATGTTACTATGATTTCTTCTTTTATACTTTCTGCAACTTGTTGTTCATTTGCATTTACATTTCTATTAACTAGAGTTAATTCATATTTTGGCTCTTTCTGAATTTCAATGGAATCAATATTTTTTTCTTGATCTTCTAAAATACTATTTTTTATGCTTTCTTCTAGAGCTTCTTTTGTGTTTATATATCCTAATTCTTTTCCTGAAATACTTATTTTATAGATTGGTTTATATTTTATTAATATAATCGCTATTATTAAACCAATAGATATTAGTATTAAGTTAAAATATTTTAGAATTTCTTTCGTATAGTATTTTACTCTTTTACTTAAAATATAAATTCACTCTCCTTATTGTTATTTTTATGCGAATATCTTTTATTATACTATATATTTTATCTATTTTCAAATTATGTATACCTTTTTTGTTTAAATTTCTCATTTTTATATACATTTTTTTCTAGTATTTTATCAGTTTTCATATATATTTCTTACTTTTTCTCATTTTTTCTTAATTTTTCTTTAATTTTCATATATAACACACTATTTGTTTAATTTTTATTTATAGATTCTTTTATTTTTTAACTAGATAGTTAAATATGTATTTTGTAGTTTCTGTAAATTTAAACTATAAAATGCTATATTACAAATATCAAATAAGGAAGGTGATAAAAAATGGCTATAGATTATAGTATAATTGGGCAAAGAATTAAACAAGCAAGACTTGCCAAAAATATGACTCAAGAAGATTTAGCAGAAAAAATAGATATTTCTGTTGCTTTTTTAAGTAGAGTAGAAAGAGGAAATTCCCATATTAATTTAAAAAGATTAAACCAATTATGTTCTTTATTAGATGTTACTGAAGGATATCTTTTAAATGGTGCTTCTAGTAGCTCTACAAATTATTTAAATAAAGAATTTTCTGAATTATTAGGACATTGCTCTCCTGATAAACAGAAATTAATATATGATGTTGCAAAAGTAATAGCAGAATCTAATTATGATTTATAATTTTCTAAAATCTCATTTATTGAGATTTTTTTATTTGCTTTTATTCTTTTTTATTCATATTAAATATTTATAATATTTTAATTAATTTTCTTATTTTAATTGCTAAAATTTTTTTACTATGCTATTATAATATCCGAAAAAATGTTAATAATATAAAAAAGCAGGAGGTAGAAAATGAAATTTGAACAATGGAATGATTTTACTACAGGAGATTGGGAATCAGAAATTAACGTAAGAGATTTTATACAAAAAAATTATACTCCATATGAAGGAGATAGTTCTTTTTTATCAGGTACAACAGAAAAAACAACTAAATTATGGAATGAAGTATTAGAATTATATGAAAAAGAAAAAAATTCAGAAGGTGGAGTTCTAGATATTGATGCATCTACTGTTTCTACTGTATCTAGCCATGAAGCAGGATACATTGATAAAAATTTAGAAACAATTGTTGGGCTTCAAACAGATGCTCCTTTAAAAAGAGCTATAATGCCATTTGGTGGAATTAGAATAGTTGAAAAATCATGTGAAGCATATGGAAGAAAAGTGGATGAAAAAGTAGAAGAAATATTTCATAAATACAGAAAAACTCACAATGACGGTGTATTTGATGTTTATACACCTGACATAAGAGCTGCAAGATCTTCTCATTTAATTACAGGTCTTCCTGATGGATATGGTCGTGGAAGAATTATTGGAGATTACAGACGAATTGCTTTATATGGTGTTGATATTTTAATTGAAGAAAAGAAAAAAGATTTAGATGTATTAGATGTTGATGAATTAACAGAAAAAATAATTAGAGAAAGAGAAGAAATAAGTGAACAAATAAAAGCTTTAAATGAATTAAAAGTAATGGCATCTAAATATGGGTTTGACATTTCAAAACCAGCAGCAAATGCAAAAGAAGCTGTTCAATGGCTATATTTTGGGTATTTGGCAGCTATTAAAGATCAAAATGGTGCTGCAATGAGTCTTGGTAGAACTTCTACTTTCTTAGATATTTACTTTGAAAGAGATTTAAAAAATGGAATTATTACAGAAGAAGAAGCTCAAGAAATAATGGATCATTTTGTAATGAAATTAAGATTAGTTCGATTCTTAAGGACTCCAGAATATAATGAATTATTTAGTGGAGATCCTGTATGGGTAACAGAAAGTATTGGTGGTATGGGAATAGACGGTAGAACTTTAGTTACTAAAAACTCTTTTAGAATTTTACACACATTACAAAACTTAGGACCTGCACCTGAACCAAACTTAACTGTTCTTTGGTCAACTAGATTGCCAGAAGGATTTAAAAAATTTACAACAAGCCTATCTATTAAAACATCATCAATTCAATATGAAAATGATGATTTAATGAGAATTACATTAGGAGATGACTATGGAATTGCTTGTTGTGTTTCTCCAATGCGAATTGGTAAGCAAATGCAATTCTTTGGCGCTAGAGCAAATCTTGCAAAAACTTTATTATATGCAATTAATGGTGGTAAAGATGAGATATCTGGTAAACAAGTTACTCCAAAATACGAACCTATTACTTCTGAATATTTAAATTATGATGAAGTAATGGAAAAATTTAATCAAATGATGGATTACGTAGCAAAAATTTATATAAAAGCATTAAATGCAATTCATTATATGCATGACAAATATTCTTATGAAGCAATTGAAATGGCTTTGCATGATAAAAAAATATATAGAACAATGGCTTGTGGAATTGCTGGTTTATCAGTTGTTACAGACTCTTTATCTGCAATTAAATATGCAAAAGTAAAAGTAATTAGAAATGAAGCTGGACTAGCCGTTGATTATGAAGTAGAAGGTGATTTCCCTAAATTCGGAAATGATGATGATAGAGTAGATCAAATTGCAATTGAACTTGTAAAAACTTTTATGAGTAAATTAAAAAGACATCAAACTTATAGAAATTCTACACCTACATTATCAATTTTAACAATTACCTCAAATGTTGTATATGGTAAAGCAACAGGAAGTACTCCAGATGGAAGAAAAGCAGGAGTTCCATTTGGACCTGGAGCAAACCCATTACATGGAAGAGATACTAATGGTGCTTTAGCAGTAATGAATTCTATTGCAAAATTACCATTTGATAATGCAGAAGATGGGATATCTTATACATTTTCTATTACTCCAAAAACACTTGGAAAAACAGAAAATGAGAGAATTGACAATTTAGTGAATATGCTAGATGGATACTTTGCTCAAACAGGACATCACATAAATGTAAATGTATTTGATAGAAGTTTATTAGAAGATGCAATGGAACATCCAGAAAAATACCCTCAACTAACAATTAGAGTATCTGGATATGCTGTAAACTTTACAAAATTAACTAGAGAACAACAATTAGATGTAATTAATAGAACAATACATGAAAAAATTTAAAATTTTTAGTGATGTTTTTTATATAAAAAAACATCACTTATTACTTTTTTAATGTTCAATTAAAGGAGATAACAAATGGAAGAAAAAGATTTAAAATATTATGCAAAAGTTCATTCAATAGAATCATTTGGAACTGTTGATGGCCCAGGAATTCGATTTGTACTATTTTTGCAAGGTTGTCATTTACAATGCAAGTATTGCCATAATCGTGATACATGGGATATTAATTCAGGTGAATATAAATCTTTAGATGATATTTATAATAAAATTATACGTTATAAAAATTATATCTATCCTAATCGGAGGAGTTACTGTTACCGGTGGAGAACCTCTTTTACAAGTAAAATTTTTGATAGAACTTTTTACAAAATTAAAAAAGCACAATATTCATACCTGTATTGATACTTCAGGTATGGTTGCACTTACAGAAAATATAAAAAAGCTTCTATCTCTTACTGACTTAGTTTTACTGGATATTAAACATATCAATGATAATAAATGTAAAGAATTAGTTGGTCATTCTAACAAACAAGAATTAGAATTTGCTAAATATTTAAGTCAAAATTCTATTCCTGTTTGGATTAGGCAAGTCATTATTCCAGGAATTACAGATGATAAACAAGATTTAATAAAATTAAAAGAATTTATATCTTCTTTAAAAAATGTTGAAAAAGTTGAATTGTTGCCTTATCATAATATGGGTTCTTATAAATGGAAACAACTTGGAACTGATTATCCTTTAGAAAGCATAAGACCAGCAACAGATGAAGATATTATTAAAGCAAAAGAAATTCTAGATTTAATTTAGAATTTCTTTTTATATATTAAAAAATTATTATATTACAATTAATTTATATACTAAGTATTTTATAATATCAACATATATATTAATTTTTTAGTTTATAGTTGTACTTGTTGGACCTGTTCCTACAACTGCCTCTTGAAGCGAACGCCATGTGTTGCATCCTACAACTCCGTCTGCAGTTAGTCCTTTTGCTCGTTGATATGCTAAAACAGCATTATAAGTGGCTAATCCAAAAATTCCATCTAATCCGTTTGTTCTATATCCTAATGTATTTAAATCATCTTGTGCTATTAACACATAATTGCTTATACTTCCTCTTCTTAG
>CANQNU010000072.1 GCA_947625295.1 uncultured Clostridia bacterium
TTCTCTATGTGGTTGGCGATATGTACCTCCACTTCGGACTTTCACCGATTAGCTAAACGACATGCCTGTCGTACTAAAAAAAGTAGTCCTAAGACTACTTCTATTATTAATAATATTACTTTTGTTTTTTATAATATTTCTTTTTCTAAAATATTATTGATTTTATAATCTTTTATTAGTTCATTTTTTTATTCATCTTCCATTGTTTCGTCATACTCAAATTCATAAGCTGTATCCTCGAAATCTTTTGGTTTCTTTACCTTTTCTACTTCTTTTTCAATTTTTTTCTCAATTGCTTTTTTATCCTCTTCTTCTTTTTTCATACTTTTATTATGTTTATTTTGCATTTCTTTCAATATCTTTTGTGTTTCTTCTTTTTTATTTTGCATACAGCGATTCATTATATTATTTGTTTTTTCAATAATGTCTGGAACATAGTCTAATAATTTATCTAATGATGATGCATGGTTAACTGGCATTAATTTTACATTATTTTGTTGAATTACTAAAAATGCAATTGGATTAATTGTAACTCCTGCACCTGATCCTCCACCAAATGGTAGACGATACTGCACTTGCTCTTCTTTATCTCTTTTTGTATATTCATCAACTGTTTCTCCTTTAAATTCACTACCTCCTGCTGCAAATCCAAAAGATACTTTAGATATTGGTATAATAACAATATTATTTGACGTTTCTATTGGTTCACCTATAATTGTATTTACATCTATCATATCTTGAATACTATTCATAGCTGTAATCATAAGACCTTCTATTGGATGTTCGCTCATATTTATCCACTCCTTTTTTCTTACTTAATATATATATGATACTTATAATATGTATCATTTTTATTTCAAATATACCTGAAAATTCTATATTTATTAAATTTTGGTTAATGTAAATAGGATTTACATTAAATATTAGATTATCTAGTTCCTGTACTTTTTTTCTAAGTAAAATAGCTAAAAATGTACTAATTACTGGAACTATAATAGATGTTAAGCTAGCATTTTCTGTTCCAAGTTCAATTTTTAAATTAATAAAATCAATATCCATATTTATTTCTTTAATTGCTTGCAATACTCTTTTATCTAATTTATTCTTATCTTGAATTAATTTAAAATCTATATCTTTTATTTTTTCTTTTAATTTTAGTTTTTCTAATTTTGTCTTTGTAATATTTAAGTTAGAAATTGGTATCTTTCCAAATGCTAATAATTTTATTGCTATTTTATAATTTTTATTTATATGTCTTTTGGTTTGTGAAGTGAATTTAAAATTAATAATTTCTATTTTTATGGTTAATGAAATTATAAGAATAAAAATTGCTATTAAAATAAAAAGAAAAACCAAGATTATCGCCTCCTTTTAGAGGATATAATATTAGTTTTTCCATATTTTTCTTTTTTAAACATTTTCTTTTATGATTTTTACATGTTTCCATTTTTAACTTTTTTATATTTTATATACTTTTTTTATCTTACTTTTTTTATCCTACTTTTTTATTCTACTTTTTTATTCTACTTTTTTTCCTACTTTTTTTATCCTACTTTTTTCCTACTTTCTTTTTATCCTACTCTCTTTGCTTTTTCTACTGTGATGTCTCCAAATAGTTCTTCTTGATCTGTTTCTACTTTATTTCTTCTTGACAATTCTAATAATCCTGAAAAGGCTGTTACTACTTCTTGTTTGTTATGTTTTTTGATTGAAAATAATTTATTAAATACAAATCTTTTTTGTTTTACTAAAACTTTAAACATTTCCTTTACTTTATCTGCTACAGTATAATTTTCCACAATCGCAATTTTTTCAATATTTTTCGCATTTTGATTTAGTCTTACACTATTTCTTTCTATTAATTTTTCGTATATATTAGGAATTAATTCTTTTTCATATTGTTCTTCTAATTTCTGTTTTGGTAATTCTATTTGTTCTTGTATTTTAAAATATCGATTTGAAAATATAAGATAATTTTCTTGTAATTTTTTACTGATTTCCTTATATTTTTTGTATTCTATAATTCTTCTAATTAATTCTTCTTCTGTAATTTCTTCTTCCTCTTCTTCTTGTTTAGGAAGAAGCCTTTTAGATTTTAAATATAAAAGAGTTGAAGCCATAACAAGAAATTCGCTTGCTATTTCTAGGTCTAAACTTTCTTTCTTCTTCAAATATTCCATATATTGATCTGTTATCTCACTTAAGTTTATATCATAAATATCCATTTTGTTTTTATCAATTAAATGACATAATAAATCTAATGGTCCTTCAAAATTATCTATTTTTATTGGATAACGTTCTGTTTCTAATGCTAATATTGGCATGTTTTGTGCTCCTTTTCTAATTTCTGTATTAACTATTTTTATTGATAAAATTAAGTTATATAGATTCTAATGCTGTTTGTATATTATCTATTTGGTATCCTTTTTTTAATAAGTATTCTTTTATTTCTTCTTGTTCCATCATTCCTAATTTTTTATATATTATATTTGTTGCTGATTTTATTTCATATTCTTCTAGTTCTTCTTTATTTTCATATATATAATCTTCTATGTCTGATTTGTTTAAACCTTTTGATATAAGTTTATATTTTATTTCTTTAATACATAAATTTTTTAATACTATAAAATTATTTACTGTTTTTTCTATATATTCTTTATCATTTATATAGTTTGCTTGTTTTAAGTATTCTATAATATCTTCTAATAAATTTTCATCCATTATTTTACTAAATTTATTTCTTACTTCATATTCAGTTCTTTTTTTATATAGTATGTATTTTAGTATTTTTGTTTTTTCTTTATCAAATTCTTCTATTGTGTACATATTAGTTTTTTCCTTATATATTTTTAGATTTTTATATAAATTATATATAAACCTTTTTTTTTAATTTTTCATTTTACTATATTTTTAATAGTACATAGTACATATTCTATTTAGTTGAATGGTCTTAATATTTTGACTTATTACGTAAAATATTGTATAATAATTATAGGATAGTTGCTGTTTTGACCATGTATATATATTAATTCATGGTAATTGAAAGGAGAAACATTATGAAAAGAGATGATAACATTCAAAATTGCTACGAACGGTCATTGGCTTTAAAAGAAGCCGATAGACAAATCCAAAACCTGTTTGAAGAATACGGCTGTCTTGAAGCTTTTAATGATTTTAAAAAAGCTTCAAGCTCAAGTGAAATTTCCGATGACCAGCTGAATTCTTTCTTTTCCTGTATTCAGGAAAACTTTCCCGATGAAGACAGAGCACTTCTCATGTTCTTGTGGGCAAATATATCTAACTTAATCTAAATCATCATTCAACTATCTTCGTAGAGGCATCTTTGCCTCTACTTCTTTAATTTTATTAATCAAATTTTTAATTTATTATATTGTAATAATTTTCATTTTTTATTCGTCTTCATCATCAATTTTAGGTAATTCTTCACCTAAACTTTGTTCAAAAGCTTTTGCAAAATTATCTCTTACTTTCTTTTCTACCTCTTCTAAAATATCAGGATTTTCTTGTAGATATTTCTTAACATTTTCTCTTCCTTGTCCTATTTTTTCACCATTATAACTAAACCATGATCCTGCTTTTTCTATAATATCTAAATTAACAGCCATGTCTAAAACATTTCCTACTTTTGAAATTCCTTCTCCGTACATAATATCAAATTCAGCTTCTCTAAATGGTGGTGCTACTTTATTTTTAATTACTTTTACACGTGCTCTACTTCCTATTATTTCTCCATCTTGTTTGATATTTTCTATTTTTCTAATATCCATTCTAACAGATGCATAAAACTTAAGTGCTCTACCTCCTGTTGTTGTTTCTGGGTTTCCAAACATTACTCCTATTTTTTCTCTTAATTGGTTAATAAAGATTAATACTGTTTTTGTTTTGTTTAATGCTCCTGCTAGTTTTCTTAACGCTTGTGACATTAATCTTGCTTGTAATCCCATATGAGAATCTCCCATATCTCCATCTATTTCTGCTTTTGGAACTAATGCTGCAACAGAGTCAACAACAATAACATCTAATGCTCCACTTCTTACTAAACTTTCTGTAATTTCTAATGCTTGTTCTCCTGTATCTGGTTGAGAAACAATTAAATTATCAATATCTACTCCTAGTTTTTTTGCATAAATAGGATCTAATGCATGTTCAGCATCTATAAATGCTGCTTCTCCACCTGCTTTTTGTGCTTCTGCTATAACATGTAATGCTAGTGTTGTTTTTCCAGAAGATTCTGGTCCATATACTTCGATAATTCTTCCTCGTGGTACTCCTCCAATTCCTAATGCTATATCTAAACTTAAAGCTCCTGTTGGTATTGCTTCTACTTCCATTGCTTTAAATTCTCCTAATTTCATAACTGAACCTTTTCCAAATTGTTTTTCTATTTGACTCATTGCCATTTCTAATGCTTTCTTTTTTTCTGTATTTTCTCCCATGTTTTTTCCTCCTTAAAATTTCTGTATTTATTTTTCTTTCGATATATTTTGTCAATTATATGAAAATATTGAATTTTATAATAATTATTTATTTACATTTAATTGAACTTTTGTTTGATAAAGTTATTATATACCAAATTTTTGTTTTGTCAAGTATTTTTTTAAAATTTTATAGTAAATTATTTATACCATCCTTCTATTCCATAAAATGGACTATACCAATTTGGTGAAAGGTCTCCTACTAATCCTGAACTATATGCTACTGTATATTTATTAGAATATAAACTTATATATGGAATATCAGATTTATAAATCTCTATTAGTCTTTGGTATTTTTCTTTTAAAATATTTTCATCTGTTGTATTTTTCACTTCATTCATAATATTTGTTACTTCTTCATTTGTGTAATTAGATAAATTGTTTTGTCCAAAAAATGTTTCTAAACTTGGTGTTAATGAAAGAGTTATACTGCATAGAGCAATGTCATAATTTCTAGCATTAATTGCATTTGTATAATTTTCGTCTGATGCCTGAATGATATTAATCCTAATACCCTGATTTTCTAATTGTGCTTTTATATTTTGTGCTACTGCAACTTTTGAAGTATCACTTGCTTTTACTAATAAATTCAACGCCATTCTTTCTGTTTTTCCATTTTCAGTTTTTTGCCAGTATTGCGAACGGTAATTCCATCCATTTTCTACTAAGATTTGTTTTGCTTGTTCCACATTATATCCAGAACTTGCATCTTGTCCTTGAGCTAACCAATTTCCATAATCTAAAGGAAAACTACTTGTATAATATTTATTATTAAATATACTAGATACTATATTTTCTTTATCTATTGAATATGCAATTGCTTTTCTTACTTCTTGCTTTCCTAAAAAATAGTTTCCTGTGTTAATTGCTAAAAATGTATGATTTCTTCCCTTTATTTCTTTTGGATTATATCCAATTGTTCCTATATAGTCTTGTATATTTTCATTATCTGTTGCAACTAAGTCTAAGTTTCCTATTTTAAAGCTATTATACATTTCCCCTACTGAAGAATATAAATTTACTGTTATTTTTTCTATTGATAGGTTCGTATTTTTATTCCACCAATATATATTTTTTTCTAATATAAGATAAGAAGATTCTGCTTGTGTTATTTTATATTTTCCTGTTCCAGTTGGAGCATTATTTTTTTCGGTATTTGTAAAGTCTTCTGCTTCGTAATATTCACTTGATAATATTGGAAATGTTAGATAATATTCAAAAAATGGTATTTCTCTATCTAGGTTAATTCTTACTGTATAATCATCTACAATATCAACACTTATAACATATTGCACATTATATGAATATACTGATGGTATCTCTTTTAGCCTGTCGATAGTAAATCTTACATCTTCTGCTGTAAATCTTTGACCTTCTGACCATTTTACATTTTCTCTTAGTTTAATTAGATATGAATTATCACTTTGTTTTGCCCATTCTATTGCTAAACATGGTTCTGCTTTATAATCTGATGTTAAATTTACTAGTGGTTCATAAATTAGCTTTGAAATATCCTGTACATTTTTGTTATTACTTAATATTGGGTTTATTGTGTCTATTTGTGATATTCCTAATTTTAACTCTCTTATTTTTTCTTCTTCTATACTAATTGTTTGCTGTTCTAATATTTTTTCTTGTTCATCTTTTTTGATTTTATATATTGAAAATATTAAAATTATTATTATAAAAAATATAAAAATATATTTAAACCAATTAGATTTCATACTTCACCTCTACTTTTGCTATCATATATTAATTTGTATAAAATTTCAAGCTTTTATCAAATTTAATTTTGTTATTTTTTATTTGTAATTACTATTCAAATCTAAACTTATATAATTATTATCAAAAAATGATTTACTTTGAGTACAATTATTATAATAGCTTTTTATAAACAAAAACAGACTACATATGCAGTCTGCCCCATTATATTATTATTTTATTAAACTCTTGACTCTACTATTAATTTGATACCAGTTCTATCTTCGCCTTCTACTTCTACCTCTGCAAATGCTGGTATACAAATTAGGTCTACCCCTGCTGGTGCTACAAAGCCTCTTGCTATAGCCACAGCTT
>CANQNU010000073.1 GCA_947625295.1 uncultured Clostridia bacterium
TTCATCCATTCTGGATCATTTTTTTGTTTTGATATTTCTTCTATTATTTCAGGTGTTAAACCTTTTTTTATTTTAAAGTCATATTCATCTTTATTTTTTATGTCATATATGTTTCTATTTACTTCTTCTAGTTTTGTTTTTCTCATTTATATTTCCCTTTCAAAAAAAGTTAAATTATCATTTATATTTGTAAATTATGCTATTTTGTAGTATAATATATATACTACAAGTGCAGAAAGGATTGATGCTTAATGATTAAAATAGCTATATTTTATACTATGGAATCAATGTATCGGACGTTTTCCGCTTTCTCTATAGCGTATTTAGGAATAATATTATTATTATCAATATTGGCTATAATCTTGTTAATAGTAATGTTTTTTCTTAATAAGCGCTAATAATCCACAAACTCTCTTTATTTGTTAAAGGGAGTTTGTTTTATATTTTTTATATCCATTTTCTTCAATCTCTTTAGCCAATTCTTGTGTTCCAGTTTTAACAATTTTACCATTTACTAAAACATGAACGAAATCAACTTTTAAGCTGTGCAAAATTTTAGTATTATGAGTTATAATTAAAACTGCATTATCATCATTTTTAAACATTTCAATACCTTTTGAAACAGTTTTAATAGCATCAACATCAAGACCTGAATCTGTTTCATCTAAAATTGCAAGTTTTGGATTTAATACAAGCATTTGAAGAATTTCGTTTTTCTTTTTCTCTCCCCCTGAAAATCCGACATTTAAACTTCTCTCCATATTTTTAGGATTCATGTTCAACTCTTCCATATATTTTTTTAATTCATCTTTAAACTCAAATATTTTAACAGGCTTTCCTGTCATTTTATTTTTCGCATATTTCAAAAAATTTGTAACTGAAACGCCAGGTATCTCTTCTGGTAACTGAAAAGACATAAAAATTCCTTTTCTTGCAATCTCATCTGTCTTTAAATTATTTATATTTTCTCCTTCAAAATTAATACTTCCACTTACTTTTGTATAAGCTGGATTATTTAATATTGCATTTGCAGTAGTTGTCTTTCCAGAACCATTAGGTCCCATAATAACATGTACTTCGCCCTTATTTATATTTAAATTAATTCCTTTTAATATTTCTTTCTCTTCAGCATTTACATATAAATCTTTAATTTCTAATAATTTATTACTCATTTTTATTTCCTTTCCACTATTTAAGATTGCCAAATGTTGCCGGGGTTGCCAATGGTTCCGGGTTTAAATGGCAACTCAAGTTGCCATTTAAACCCGGAACCATTGGCAACCCCGCGGAACCCTTAGCAACTTTTCTTCTTTCACAAGATCTACATCTTTCTTTATTTATGTCATAATCACAATCTAAACTTTTTAAATCTAAAACTTCATGTACGTATTTTGCTAATTGGTTGATTGTTTCATCTGTTATTACAGATTTAATCTTTTCTGCTTCTTCTCGTGCTTGTTTTTCTTCTAAATTTAATACATCTTTTAAAAATAAATATATAATGTCATATGCTTCTAATATTTTTTTTGCTAAATCTTCTCCTTTTGCGGTTAGTTCAATTGTTCCATATGATTCATAATTTAAAAGTTCATTATCTTTTAAGTTATAAATTGCTTTATTCACACTTGGTTTTGAACAATTCATTTTTTTTGCAATGTCTGTAACTCTTATTTTTCCGTTTTGTTTTTTTAGTACATACATTGTTTTTAAATATTCTTCTAATGATTTTGATATCATTTAATTTATTTTCTCCTTTTTGTTAGCTTTGGTTAACATTATATTACTTTATTAGTATGATGTCAATAGTTATATAATTATTCTAAATTTTTATTACATTTATTATTTTTATTATATTTGCAAAACGGAGAGAGCTATGCTCTCTCCGCCGTCATTTTTTTAACCAATAATCATTTCCATGCATCTATAGACATCATCTGCCCATTTGTATTTGTATGGAGTCCCGTCTTTGTGAACACCTGGTTCACAATAAAGTTCATTGACTGCATATACTGTTTTTCCATTATAATACTTACCATCTTTTCTTAGATAGTTTTTTCCTATGTTTTTAGCGCTTACTTCCAGGCAATCTTTTTCAGATGAATAGTGGATTAATTCTCCATTAGACATTTGAGACGTATAATTATTGGTTGCGAGAGCAGCGTCGCTTGATGCCCATAGACTTTCATTAGCAATAACAGCCATAAAAAATATTTCGTTAAACTTATATTTCTGTGCTAAATTCCAAACAAATTCTGAATTTCTTTTGAAAAAGCCAGTATAATCATATTCTAGTTTTTTCATAAGATTTACAAAATCTTTTTTGGATAAACCTGACGGTTTAGATAAGTCTATATTTACGCTAAGTTCTGATTTAACCTCCTTAATAGATTTGTAGACTTTAATTTTTTGTGCCTTTATCACTTTTAGCGTAAGTTTGCATTTCTGCTCTACAGGTTGTTCAGAAATTGTATTAACAATTTCTGGTTCAGGATTATTAGTGGCGATAATGGTCCGTAATGAAACCATCTCTTTTTCTTCGCAAAAAACTACCTCTTTTGGTGGACTTTTTGCAATAACACGTTGATATAAGTTACAACGTGTCATAATAATTAAAGTTGCTAATAATAAGCAAGCCACTCTTTCTCCCTTGGTTGTCTTGTTACTCATGTTGCTCCTTTCTTTTGCATTATGTACAAGTTACATAATTATTTTAACATGTTTTTCCATTTTTTTCAAGTTTTATTATTATTTTGTAATAAAATTGTAATACTATTTTTTATAAAAACACTAGACATTTTTTCATATTTTGTGATAATATATGTTATATTAATAGTAAAAACTTATTGGAGGAAAAAATACATGTTAAAAAAAATAACAACAATATTACTTTGTAGTATTTTATTTTTAGGAATTAATTTATCATATGCAATTGATTTAAATTTAACAGACGAAGAAGAATTAACGAACAATAATAATAGTTATAACACAACAAATAATGTTTCTAGCTCAGAAAACAATACAACAAATCGTGAAAATAATACATCTACATCAAATACTTCTAATGTAAATAGTTCTATACCAACATCAACAACTGTAAGTAATATTGATTCTTCACACGAATCTAATTTAGAATTATCAACAATTTTAAATATTTTATTAATTGTTATTGGTATTCTTTTAATTTTACTTTCAATTGCAATTTTAATAAGATTAAAAAAATAATTAAAATAAAAAATCTCATTATTTTATTGAGATTTTTTTATTTTGATGTATATTTTTTTCGTTTTTTTCAATACTAATATTATATAAAATTTTCATATTTATATGAAAAAGTGTTTATTACTTATCACATTAAGTATATCAAAATTAAATAGGAGGATAATCTTATGCACAGAAAATTATTAATCGGTTTATGTATCCTTTTAGCTATTGTATTTTCATGTTCTATTTGTCTAGCAAATGATGGACTACAAGATGCTGCAGATGGAGTAAGAAATATAGTTGGAGATGCTGAAAATGCTGTTGAAGATGCTGCAAGAGACATATCAAATGCTTCAAAAGATGCAACTGGTGATGTTGAAAATGGAGCTAATAATATGGGGCAAGATATCATGAACAATAATGACAATACTGCTAAAGATACAAATAATGATACAGGTAGAACTATGATGGGTACAACTAATGATGCATATACTGCAACCAGAACAGCTGCTGATACAGATACTACATTTATGGGAATGAACTCTACTGCATGGACATGGCTTATTTTAGGAATTGCTGCTATTGCTATTATTGCATTAGTATGGTATTATTCAATGCAATTTAATTCTAATAGTAATAATGACTAATAATTTATAATTTTTTCTATATGAAGTTTATTATCCTGGATAATAACTTTTTTAGGATAAAACAAATTGGAATGACTTAATAATTGTATTAAAAACTAAAGAGTTTCTAAGCAATAAAACTTGTAAAGAAATTTCTTTAGTTTTTTACTTTTATTTTACTTATCAATTTTTATTTTATGATTTCCTTTTCATTCAAAATTTCTATTATATTTATTATATTTTTATTGATTTTTTATTGTTTTTAGAGTATTATATTATAAAGAAATTACCAATTGGAGGCTCAACTATTAATGAATACAAGATTAATTGCAAAAAACCCAACAGCTTATCACAACTATAACATTAATGACAAGATAGAAGCTGGAATAGTGCTTTTCGGAACTGAAATAAAATCTATACGTGCCGGAAAAGTTAATTTAAAAGATAGCTATGCTATTATTAAAAATGGCGAAGTTTATATTTATGGTATGCATATTAGTCCTTATGAACATGGAAATATTTTCAATAAAGACCCATTAAGAAACAAAAAATTATTATTAAATAAACAAGAAATTAATAAATTGATTATTTTAACAAAACAAAAAGGATATAGTCTTATACCTATTTCTTTATATTTTAAAGGTAACTTTGTTAAATTAGAACTTGGTATTGGAAAAGGTAAAAAATTATATGATAAGCGACAAGATTTAGCAAAAAAAGATGCTCAAAGGCAAATTGCTATTAATCTAAAAAACAAAAATGATTCCTTTTAATTCTACAAAATTGTAGTTTTAAATTGGAATCATTTTTTATAATCTTATTTAACAGTATTTAATTATAAGGTCTGATGAAATTAAAATTCATTTAACAAATTCAATACTTTTAACAAATTTTGTTTATAAATATTCAAAATTTATGCTTTATTACTTGAACCAAATACATCTATCATTTTGTGTTTCACTGTTTCTTTGATTAAATCTCTTGCTGGTGTTAAATATTTTCTTGGATCAAAAGCATTTGGTTCTTCTGCAAATACTTTTCTAATTCCTGCAGTCATCGCTAAACGCAAATCTGTATCTACATTTATTTTTGATACTCCTGAAATACTTGCTTCGTGTAATATTTCATCAGGAACTCCTTTTGCTCCAGGTATATCTCCACCATATTTATTGCACATTTCTACTAATTCTGGTATTACAGTTGAAGCTCCATGCAATACAATTGGCGTATTTGGTATTCTTTGTTTTATTTCTTTTAAAATATCAAATCTTAATTTTGCTTCTCCTTTAAATTTGTATGCTCCATGGCTTGTTCCTATTGCAATTGCTAATGAATCACATCCTGTTCTTTCTACAAATTCTTGTGCTTGTGCTGGATCTGTATACATAGCATCACTTGCTTCTACATTTACTTCATCTTCTATTCCTGCTAGTTTTCCAAGTTCTGCTTCTACAACTACTCCTTTGCTATGAGCATATTCTACTACTTTTTTTGTTAATGCAACGTTTTGTTCAAAATCATATTTTGAACCATCTATCATTACTGATGTAAATCCATTATCAATACACATTTTTGCAGTTTCAAAGTCTGGTCCATGATCTAAATGTATTGCAATTGGAATCTCTGGATGTTCTTCTACTGCTGCTTCCACCATTTTCATTAAATAATTAATTCTTGCATATTTTATAGCACTTGATGATGCTTGTAATATAACTGGTGACTTTGCTTCTTCTGCTGCATCTACAATTCCTTGGATAATCTCCATATTATTTACATTGAATGCACCTATTGCAAATCCTTCTTCCATTGATTTTTTAAACATTTCTTGTGTTGTAACTAACATATTTTTTCCTCCGTTCCTGACTTTTTATAAAGTCTTTCTTTTTCTTAAGTTATTTTATTTCTAAAATAGTTAGATGTCAATACTTATTTTTTAAGTTTCAACATTCTTCTAAAATAGCACAAAGAAATTGTAAAATCAAATATTTTTTTATAAATTATAATTAAAAAATACAGAAAAATGAATGCTTTTTATTCTTCATATTTGTAACTTGCACACATTGATTCATCTGGTTCTTTTGAATCATTTCCTTGTATTGGAGAAACATGTATTGCTTGTAGCATACATAAATTTTCCTCTCCATTATTATATTTACAACTTTCTACTGTACAATTAATTTTTTGTCCGTTTTCTTCCATAATATACCTCCTAATATTTTTTGAGTATATGAACTTTAAATTTGTTCATAATATTAGTATGTACATTTTTTATGAATATATAATTTTTCACTCTATTTTTTTACAATTTTCATTTGTTTCAATACATTTTTTTTGAGGTTCTTTAAAACTTAAATACCAACTAATTCCATAATGTTTTTATTTTATAATTTTTTCTATATTTCCTATCAGATATAGAGGTATATTTATAATACTTTCATCTTTTCTATAATTAGACATAGATGTTCTTACATTTATTTTTGTATTATATTTTTGTATAAATGATTTTATACTTTTAGCTTGTAAATTTTCACTTGCTTTTACTTCTATTGGAACATTATCTTTTCCTATTTGCGTTATAAAATCTATTTCTGCCATTCCTGTATTTGATGTCCAATAAAATATATCTAATTCTGTACATTGTTTTAATTGGCATAAGACATATTGTTCCGTCAAACTTCCTTTAAATTCTTCGAATATTTCATTTCCCTCTAAAAGAGTTTTTGCATCAATTCCTGCCATAGC
>CANQNU010000074.1 GCA_947625295.1 uncultured Clostridia bacterium
TAGATAAATTAAAAGCAGCAGGATATGAAATAAGATATCGTGTACATCTAGGATATGACGGATGGGAAAAAGAATGGACAGTTGCAGATGATTCAACAGTAGTAATAAATAAAAGAACTGAAAACAGCCAAACAGGAAAAGATGCAAACGGAAATAAAGTTATAGCTGGATCTGTTGGATGGTCTAGAAGAATTGAAGCTTTACAAGTTATGCTTGTAAAAACTGAACCAGAAAAAACTAATACAGTTCAATTTAAAGATACAAAGAACCATACTACTACACCTATAAAAACAAATGCTAACGGTATAGTTTCTGAAATACCAAAAATTGATAACGTAAAAGAAGGTGAAAGTGAATACAGATTATTAGGATGGGCTAAAACTGAAAATGCTACTGCAAAAGATGTGATTGATCTTGAAAAAGAAGTTATAAAAGAAGATACTATTCTATATTCTGTTTGGATTAAAAAAGTTGATGCTACTATAGTATTCAATTATGACGGTGAAACAGAAGAAAAAAATGGCAAATCAGTACCTAAGACTAGAACAATTACTGGTTATTTAGCTGGTGATACTATAGATTTAACTGATTTAAAGGAACTAGGAATTGATACACCAAAACATGATTCAACAGTTGGAGATGGTGTAACTTATGAGTATAATGGTTGGTATGCAGCAAATGATAAAGAGCAAAGAGAATTAACAACTTATACAATTCCAGTTCAAACAGAAAATACTAAAACTTATACAGTTAATTTACATCCATCTTGGAATATAAAGTCAGTTACTTCTGGTGAAATGAATGAAACAGTACTAGGTAGTGTAATTACTGAATTAACATCATTACAAAATAAAAATCAAGGAACTTGTGGTGAAGTTAAAATAAATTCTGTAACTAAAATAAGTAATGAATTAAATATTCCTGAGGGTGTTAGTGTAACATTTAATAAAGATGTTACAGTTGAAGCAGCCGGATATATAGATGGAGCAGGAACTGTAATTAAAGGACCTGAAACAACAATAACAAAAGTAGTTGACAACACAAATGCTACTGATGTTAATAAAGGTTTAAATACTGCTTTAAATACTGCTTCTTATGATAAAGTACAACTAGCAGCGAATGGAATAACTAGTTTAGCTGGCAATATAGAATTAACTTCTGGAAAAAAAGCAATTCTAGATTTGAACGGTCAAAACTTAAGCTTAGCAGATGATAATACTTTCAAAATAGATGGTGAAGTTAAAGCTACAGATAAAACAGAAGGTGTAGCAGCGGCAGAATTAACAATTACAAATAGCAAAGAAGCAGGAAAAACAGTAACTTCAAATGAAGTAAAAACAAAAACTGGTATAGTTAATAATGGAAAACTTACTATTGGTGAAAAAGCAGTTGAAGGAGAAAAAGCTAAAGATTTAGTAAAAATAAGCTCTGCAACTGATGCAACTGCAGCAACTATCACAAATAGTGCTGATGCAACTTTAACTATAGAATCAGGTATAATAGAAAATACAAGTAACTCAGCTAATAAAGCTGTAGTAGAAAATAAGGGAACTCTAGAAATCAAAGATGGTAAAATTGAAGCAGGTAGTACAACTGCTAGAATACCAGCATTATTAAATGAAGGAACAGCTACAATCACAAACGGAGAAATATTAAGAAGTAAGAACTCTGCAAGTGCAGGAGCAGGTTATTATGTAGTTGTTAATCATGGAGAAATGACAATTGATGGAGGAACTTTCACTGAAGGAGATAATACTAATAGCAAAATGGTATTAAATGGAACATCAGCCTTAATTGAAAATGGTTATACAACTGGAGTAAGTGGTTTAGGAAAGACAGCTGAATTAACAATAAATGATGGAACTTTTAAAGGTGGAAGATATGTAGTAGCAAGTGACTACGCTGGAGATACTAAAGTTTATGGTGGAAAATATGAAGCTGTACCTGATACAAATGCAGCATTAACAACAGCTGGAAAAACAAGAAGTATATTCAAAGTAGTTGGAAAATTAGAATTAAAACTAGATGAAAGTAAAGAACCAGAATTTAATCTAGGAGCAGGAAAATCACAAACAGCTTTAGCTTTAATAGGAGATCAATACTTATCAGAATATGATAGTAAAACAGATTCAATGCATGAATGTAAATTAACAATACATCCATTCAGTCCAGAAATAGTAAAAGTAAACAAAAAAGGTTTAACAAAATATGAAGATATTGGAGCTAAAATTGTAAATGAAAATACAACTACAAGTACACAAAAATCTAAATCAGATATAGTAGTATATGTAGGAAATTCAGATGCAAAAGAAGCTGGAAAACAATTAATGGCAGTAATAAAGAATTCAATAGCAAGTAAAATGACAGGTATAGATGCAGAGAAAAATAAAGTAACAATAATATTAGATTCAGATGTTGAAATAGAAAGTGATTTAGATACTGCACCAAATTATGAAACATCAAAAGAAAACACAACTTTAAACTTAAACGGACATAAATTAACAATTCATAAACTAGCTGTATTTAAAAAGAATGTAAATGTAATTGATGAATCTTCAGACAAGAAAGGAACAATTGTATTAAATAAAGATAATACAGATACAACTATTTATTCAAATGGAGACTTTGCTAAAGATGTAGATTTATCACAACTTGCAGCACAAGATGTTGATAAAGAATAGTAAGAAATAAAAATATAAAATTTTTAAATATGAGGCTATAAGCAAAGAAGGCATCCAAAAGGGGATGCCTTCTTTGTTGTTTAGGAAATGTTATTATTTTATGCCTTCAACTTCAACACTACTTTCTCCACAATTTTCTATAGTTACTTTTGTTCCGTCTGAAGAATTTACTGTTACTTTTACTTTTTCAGCACTTACACCGAATTTTGCAAGCCATGCATTTACTTCTTCTACTATTTCATTTGTTAGGCTTGTTCCAATTGCTGTATTTGTGCTTAATGCTGTCCTTAATTCATCTACTGTGTATTCTTTTATCTCAATAGTTTTTCCTTTTAATACATCTGGTGCTGCTGTTTCTGCTATTGCTTCTATTTTTGCTGTTGTTGTAGCATCTTTTGCTGCAGATAAAGTTACTGTTTTTCCTCCTGTTAATTTATCACTTGTTATATCAACTTCACCTTTTTCTACTTTTACTGCTATGTCACTTCCTACTGTTACATTGCTGTCTTGAGTTACTGTTACTTTTCCGCCATTTCCTTTGATTGTTATACTTCCTTGTTGTGTTGTGCTTGTTCCATTAGAACTTACAAATTTAATTGTTACATTTCCATTTATTTTACTTGCATCAACACTATTATTTAAGTTCTCAAATACTAAGTTGTTTGATTCTTCTCCATTAGCTACTACTGTTAACTCAACTCCATTTGTATCTACAGTTTTAGTATTTATTACTGTTTGTAAGTCTGTTTTCATTTTTACATTATTTACTGTTACTTCAGCTCCAGCTACTACTATTAAATCTGTTATCTCGTCTGTTCCTGTTTTGATTTTTACGCCATTACCTAGTGTTACTACTTCATCTTTTTCCTTTTTAAAAGTTGTTAAGTCAAATTGACCTGCTTTTAGGTTTACTTCTGCTGGATATTTCATACTGTTGGCAGAACCTGTAGGTTTTCCAATTTTTCTTTCATTACCAGTTCCAGTAATATTTAAAACTTTTCCTTCTAAGAAATCTGAGTACATGAATGATGCATCAGTAGCTTCATTAGCTACACCCTTTAGTACTAAATCTACTGTGTTTCCTGTTATTGTTACTTCATCTCCAGCTTTTAGTTTTGAAAGGAAATTTTTTAATCCTGTAAATTCATCTTTTAATGTTTCATTTCCAAAGTCGATTGCTTTAAATTCTTTACCTTCAATCGTTATTTTAGCTCCTGTTTTTTCTGCATAGAAAGTATTTGAGTTTGCCGTACATTTATCTGTTGATTCTGCAAATGTTAAATCTTCTATTCTTGGCATTGTATGTCCTTGTGCTATTACTTCACTCCATCCTTCAAATTCTCCACATTTTGTGATTAATCTGAATTGATATTCTGTATATGCGTCTAATCCATCTACTGTGAAATATGTTGCTTCTACATTTCCTTCTGCATCTTTATCATAGTTTGTTTTTACTTCTTTAGTTCCCATATCTTGCCAATTTTCACCGTTTTTCTTATATACTCTTACTGCATATGTTAAATCACTTTCTTCTTCTCCATATACACATGTTTTTCCATTGTATGGATTTTTATTATAATCGCTTCCATCTTCCTTAGCTCCTAGTTTTAATGTCATTGAACTATCTGAGGCACTTGTAATTTTTGCTTCTCTATATGGGGCACAGAAGTAATAATATTCTGGTTGTGAATTTACATAGATTGTATTTTCTTCTTTATTTTTTTCAGATTCTGCTATTTTTTCTGCATTTACATTTGCAACTACTTCTGCATAATATCCATAGTTACGATCTAATTTTCTTTCTCCTGTCCAATTTTCATTTGGATATTCTTCTTTTCCTTTATCTGTAGGGTAATAAATTGATTTATTATCCGATTTTGTTGTTGTAGAAGTTATTCTAGCTGTTGTTCCAAATACTCCAGTATCTTTATCTTCTTGATATAGTTTTACTGTATATCCTCCACAGTTTGCATCATTTTCATCCCATGATAGTTTTGGATATCCATTGCTTTCATCTGTTGTTAATTTTATATTGCTTACTGGTGATACTGCTTTTACTGTTACTTTTTCTGATGTAACTACTTCTGAATTTACAGTTGCTTTAACTGAATCTGCTATATCTCCTTTTGTTACTACAGTTATATAATATTCTCCTGCCTCTAAAGTTTTTGTTGGATCATTATAGTTTCGTAACTCAAATTCGTTTCTACCTGCTATTTCTTCATGATAAATTTCTCCGTCTTTATATAATGTTACAATATATCCATGGTTAATAGCACTTTCGTGGTGAGGATTTCTCCAAGTAAATTTATTATTATCTGGTGTAACTGAAGTTGGTAAAGTTATATTTGCTATTTTTTCTTCTTTAGTTGTACTTGCATCATTTGCCATATCCACATTTGGTAAACTTATTGAACCGTCAGCTGTTATGGTTTGACTTCCATATGAATTTTCTACTATATAGTATATTTTATATGAATTACTATTGCCTAATCCACTAATTGTTTCTTCTATAGAATCTCCATTAACTGTTATTGTTTTTGTTACAGGAGTATATTCACTTTCATTAACAATTGTTGATTTACTAAATTCTTTTGTTTTTGCATCCCATTTTACTGGATCTCCAACATAACCTGTTTTTATTACATTATTTGGTACAGCACAATAGTATATTGTTTTTACATCACTCTTGCCGTATTTTGTTGCTTTAAATGTAGCATTATCTGTATTGCTACGCTCTGCACTAACTCGTGCTACTAATGGTTCAACTGTATTTTTTGTAACTTTTGCTTCACCTAATGGTGTTGCATATTTTGTATCCTTTTCATCAAATAATCTAAAATATATTGTTCCATCTAGTATATGTGGATAACCTCCAATTAAATCTTGTTGTCCTTTTTCATCTTTTGTCATATCAATTTTTCCGCTACTACTTATTGTTACTTTCATTTCTTTTTTATCGTTATTTGTTTCTTCAGGATTTGTTACTGTAGTTTCATTTAAACCACTTATGCTTAATTTCTTTCCACTTTCATCAAATGCTACTAATTTTAATGAAGTATCTTTAGCAACTTCTTTATCAAATGTTACTTTTACATTTAAGTCTTCTTGATTTACATTATTGATAATATTATTTTCATTAATTGTAATATCGTAGTTGTATGCTGGTACTTCTGGTTCTTGTTTTGTTTTTACAAGCATAACTTGTAATGCTTCTATTCTTCTAGACCATCCAACTGATCCAGCTATAACTTTATTTCCATTTGCATCTTTTCCTGTTTGGCTGTTTTCAGTTCTTTGATTTATTAATACTGTTGAATCGTCTGCTACTGACCATTCTTTTTCCCATCCGTCATATCCTAAATGTACACGATATCTTATTTCATATCCTGCTGCTTTTAATTTATCTAATCCTTTTGAAACTCTGATTTTGATTGCTTCAGCTTGTTTCCAATCTAAGATATTACCGCTAGAAAATTTATCATCTGGTTGTATGTATCCTGCAACTTCTCCTTCTTTCATCCATTTAGACCATCCGATTGTTCTGTTATGAACAGAATATTCTAGTTCAACACCTTCAATTCCTTGTAGGTCAATTTTGAAAGCATCTGCTAATTTTGATTCTCCTACTGTTCCTGCAATAGG
>CANQNU010000075.1 GCA_947625295.1 uncultured Clostridia bacterium
ATATCAGCACGTGAAGAAACTAAAAAAGCTCAAGCATTAGAAGAACTAAAAGAGAAAATAATGGAAGTCCAAATAGATAAAAAAGGAGATGCTACATTACAAGATATAATTGAAGCACTAGAATCCGATACCGAAAATAACTACATGGTTTCAACAGAATTAGCCACAATAACAGGCGCTACTCCAGATTTAACTAATAAATCTGAATTATATATCTTATATAAAGATTATTGGTTTAAAATAAACTCAAAATTAGAAGTAAGTTTTGTTAAAGATTCAGATTCTAACGATAATAATAGTGAAGAAAGTGGAAAAGATGAAAAAGAAGAAGAAAAAGAAGATGAAAGTGTAGTTAAGATTTCTGATAAAAAAAGTTTAGAAGAATTTAGAGATAAAGTAAATAATGGAGAAAAGTATGAGGGTAAAACTGTAATATTAACAGCAGACATAGACTTAGAAGGATCTGAAGAAAATCAATGGACGCCAATAGGAAATACTGAAGCAAATGCTTTTACAGGTACATTTGATGGAAATGGACATACAATTAAAAATATATACATAGATACTACAGAGAGTTACAAAGGATTATTTGGATGTAATAAAGGGAAAATAGAAAATGTAGGAGTAGAATCAGGAACAATAAAAGCAAAGGATTATACAGGTTCAATAGTTGGACTTAACTCAGGAACAGTAGGAAAATGTTATAACAAAATTAATATGGAATGCAAAGGAGGAAAGTATTTCGGAGGTATAGTTGGATCGCTAAGTACAAATGGAACAGTGAGTAAATGCTATAATTCAGGAAACATAACAGGAAACACAGGAGACTATCGGTGGAATTTATGGAATTGCAGGATATTCAACAACTAATACCACAGTAGAATATTGCTATAATACAGGGAATATTACTAACAAAACAAATTCTATAAACTGTAGAGCAGGAGGAATAACAGGAGACAAGGCAATTATAAGATCATGTTATAATACAGGAACAATAACTTTGGATCAAAGTGAAGGAGGAAACGAACCATCAGGAGCACCTGTAGCAGCCGGAATATGTGGGCAACTTCATGGAGGTGCAATATACAACTGTTATAATATAGGAGAAACAAAAATTATAACTACTAGAACAGTTGGATTAAGAAATGGTAGTATTGTAGGATATATGGATAATTTTGAAATTAAAAACTGTTATTGTTGGTGTAGTGAAAAAGCAAAAAGTGTAGCTGAGAAAAAAACATCTAGTATTACATATGAGATACATGAAGAAACACAAAAAGAAAATTTAAAAAATATCGCAAGTCAACTAGGTGAAGACTATAAAGAGGATACTACAGGAATAAACCAGGGTTATCCAATACTTACATGGCAAAAGGAAGAACAAAAAGAAGGACAAAATCAAGAATAAAAAGAAGAATAATTAAAAGTGATTAAGAATGACTGAGGGAATATACCCTTAGTCATATTTTTATATAATAGAAAAGTATCGTATAAAAAAGCTTTGCATTAATATATACCAAAATTTTCTAATAAAAATTTACTTGATATAAACTATAAACTATGATATATTCTAAGAGTAAAAAGGAGGGCACAAAAAATGAGTAGAGGAAGAAGATTTGAAGAACCAAAATTAAACATGAAAAAAGTTTTTGCTGTAATCATAGCAATTATAGTAATAATCATGTTTATATTTATAATAAAAAAATTACTAACAAAAGACAAAGAACAAGGGAAAATAACAAGTAATGATTATTTTGCATGTTTTCAAAATAATAAATGGGGAGTTATAGATGCAAAAGGAAATACAATAATTGATCCATCATATGCAGAAATGATTATTATTCCAAATAGTAAAAATGATGTCTTCCTATGCACATATGACATTAACTATGATGCAGGAACATATAAAACAAAAGCCTTAAACAGTAAAAACGAAGAAATTTTTACTGAATATGAGCAAATAGAAGCAATTTCAAACAAAGATGAAAATGATAATTTATGGTATGAAGATAATGTGCTAAAAGTACAAAAAGATGGAAAATATGGAATAATTAATTTATCAGGAAAAGTTTTAACATCAACAGAATATGAAGAAATAACTGCAATAGAAAATATAAAAAATGCATTAAAAGTTAAAAAAGATGGAAAATATGGAGTTATAGATAATGAAGGAAAAGTATTAGTAAATCCACAATATAACAACATAACAAACTTAGGTAAAGATAACAAATCAGGATTTATTGTACAAGCAGAAGATGGAAAATATGGAATTGTTGATTATTCTGGAACAACAATATTAGAAACCAAATATGATGAAATTAGCAAAATATATGGAAATAATTTATATGTAATAAAGCAAGCAAATAATGAAATACTAATAAAAAAAGATGGTACAGAGGTTTTAAATACTGGTTATGACCACATAACGGAAGTTTTAAAACATACTGAAGATAGTATAATTTATACAAAAAACAATCTATATGGAATTATGAAAACAACAGGAGAAGTAGTAATTGAACCAACATATGAAGAATTAAAAGAAGCAAAAGCAGGAATTTTAGTTGCAAAAAAAGGCGGAAAATACGGAGTTATAGATTTATCAAAGAATACTAAAGTAGAATTTAAATATAATAATATAAATTATGACGAAAAAGCAGATATTTATATTACAGAAGATGAAAATTATAATAATGAGATACTTGATAATACATTTCAAGTTAAATTAGTAGGAATTTTAACAGATAAAGATACTGAAAAAGGTTATATTAAAATAAGAGAAGCAGAAGAGTATAAATATTATAATTTTAAATTTGAAGAAAAAAGTGAAAAAGATATTTTCCCATCACATACATTATATTTAAGCAAGAAAGATGGAAAATATGGATATACAGATGCAAATGGAAAGCTTGTTGTAGATTATATTTATGACGATGCAATGGAACAAAATGAGTATGGATATGTTGCAGTAAAAAAAGATGGAAAATGGGGAAGTATTAATCAAAAAGGAGAAATATCACAATCTCCAACTTATCAATTAGATGAATATCTAAAAATCGATTTTATAGGAAGATGGCATTATGGAAAAGATATAAATATGAATTATTATAATCAACTATAAGTAAATAAGAGGTAGTAGAAATATGGAACTAAAGATGAACTATCAATATACATATTTTATATATCCATTTATAATTAAAGAAAATATGTATAAAAGTTATATTGAAAAGTTATTGAAGAATAAAAATTATAGATTAAAAACTTTTGAAAAAGAAAAAGACTGTAAGTTATATGAATATTTTTTGCCAAGTGCAAGAAAAATACTATTTTCTAGTTTTAGTAGCGAAAAAAGTAATCAAGCAGAAGAATTATCAGTCGAAAAAAAAGCTAAAATTTTAAGTAAAAATAAGTGCAATATTTTTGAATATAATTTAGGAACAGATATTCAAGCAAAAGTAGATGATAAAAAGGGTATATATTTTAAGGTAAGAAAAATTGAGATTATATGTTTTGATACAGGAATATGTTTTCTATGCATAAAAACATATTTGGAAGATGAAAGTACATTTTCAGATTTATTAAACTTTAATTATAAATTTAAAGATAGTTACTTTCAAACTTCTGAATTAAAAGAATATGAAAAAATAAGAATACAAGAAAATATGTTTTCAAATGCAGAAACATTTAATGAATTTATTGAAAACATTGCAGGGACTAAGATAGAAATGAAAAATTTTAATATTAATGATGAAAGATTCATAACTTATTCTTATTTATGTATTGATCAATCAGCTTGGAATAACGACCAAGATTTTCAAGAAATTGAACATTATTTTATTAAATATGCAAATAATTTATCTGCAGATAATAACATTAATTTTGATCAAAACAGTGTAGAAAAAATATCTAAATTAAAATATGCAAAAATAGGATTGACCAAATCATCTATTAGCTTATTTACATCTAATTATAATATGAATAATTATACAGTATTGCCATATGAATTTGAAAATCAATATTTTTATACATATATTTTAAATCTTTATAAAAAAATATATTTAAAAAGTATAAATTATAAGTATAAAGAAGGAAAAAACATAAAGAAAATAATGCAAGAATTTACTAAATTTACAAAAGAACTATGGATACATGAAATTACAGAAGATACAATAGGAACTGAACTAAACAACAAATTAGAAGACGTATTAGAACTTGAGAAATTATATAATGAAGTAAAGTCTAAATATGATATTTTATATAAAGATCTTAATATGAAAAAAAATGTAAAGGTAAACTTGATTATATTAGTAATTTTAATATTTTATTTAATAATAAATATATATAATTTGATAATACTAAATAATAGATAATAAGGAAGATGTAAATGAAGGTAACTTGTGGAACAGATATAATAGAAATTTCTCGAATAAAAGAGAGTATAGACAATATTGGAAAAAAGTTTTTAGACAAAGTATTTACAACAAATGAAATAGAATATTGTGAGTCAAAGAAAAATCAAAAGTATCAACATTATGCTGCTAGATTTGCAGCAAAAGAAGCGGTATTTAAAGCAATATCAAACCAGCTAGAAAATAAATATGATATATCATGGAAAGATATTGAAGTTATTAATGATGAAAATGGAAGGCCAAGTGTAACGATATCAGGTATTAATATAGAAAAGATTGAAAACATAGATATTAGTTTATCACATTGCAAAGAATATGCAATTGCAAATGTAACTGTTTTAAGTATCTAAAAAGTAAGTATCTAAAAGATAAGTATTTAAACAAAAAGCTAGAAAACAATTAAAATTTTTATATGGCTAGATTTATATCGAAGAAAGGAATGATTGTAAAACATGGAACTTTTTGATAGTCATGCTCATTTAGATGACGAGAAATTTAATCAAGATAGAGAAGAAGTGATTAAAGAGATTGCAAAGGAAGTAAAAACAATTATTTCAGCTGGATATAGTCTAGAAGGATCAAAAATGGCAATAGAATTGTCTAAAAAATATGATTTTATTTATGCAAGCTGTGGAATATCTCCAAATGATATTCCACAAACAGAAGAAAAACTGTGGATAATGTTAGAAGAAATTAAAGATTTAGTGAAACAAAATAAAAAAGTAATAGCAATAGGAGAAATAGGATTAGATTATTACTGGAATAAAGAAAATAAAGAACTGCAAAAAAAGGCATTTATTGCTCAAATAAAATTGGCAAATGAGCTTAACCTACCAATTATGATTCATACAAGGGAAGCTATAATGGATACAATTGAAATATTGAAGCAAAATCCTGTTGCAAAAAAAGGAGTATTCCACTGTTGTCCTCTTAATAGAGAACTTGTTAAAGAGGCACTAAAAATAGGATTTTATATTTCATTTGCAGGTCCAGTTACATTTAAAAACTCTAAAAATGCAGACGAAATAATAAAAATGGTACCAAATGACAGAATGCTAATAGAAACAGATAGCCCTTATTTATCACCGGAACCACTTAGGGGAAAAAGAAATGATTCAAGAAATTTAAAATACATAGCAGAAAAAATAGCAAATGTTAAAGGAATTGCCATCGAAGAAGTTGCCAAATTAACTTATGATAATACTTGTAGAATATATAACAAAATATGACCAAGGGATGAGTCCCTTGGTCATTAGTGTTTAGAATCCACAGTTCATTGTATAGTATGTGTATTGTCTAGTATTCGCCGTACACGTTCCGCTTGAATTGTAAATCGTTCCACATGTACCACATTTATAACCATAAGTACTAGTTGAACTCGTACATGACACCTTCTTTCCAGCCCAACTTGTACAAACAGGGCCGTATTCAGAAGTAACATTATTATAAGTGCCTACCGTTTGCGTTCCACTTCTACCGCATGATGAACACGTCCAATGTGCATATACTGTAACTTTTTTACCATCACTACTCGTTGTAGTTGTAACACTATATGTTCTAGTACCTCTGCATGTTTCAGTTCCTATTGTAGTATACGATACAGTTCCTCCACATGAAGTATATCCTGTATTACTCTTAGTATAACATCCTCCATATGATGATGAATTTCCTGAATGCATATGTGATTGGATTGTATATGTTGCAGTATTTCCTGCTGTTGAACCCGTTACTGTTATTGTCGTACTTTCTGTTCCTGCTGTCTGTTTTGTTCCTGTTATCCTTAGAGTATTTCCATTTATTATTGTTGCTGTTGCTATATTTGTATTATTACTTTTACATGTTAGTGTTCCACTATCTGTAGCAGTTATTTTTACGTCTATTGAGCTTCCTTTTACTACCTTTCCACTTG
>CANQNU010000076.1 GCA_947625295.1 uncultured Clostridia bacterium
ATATGAGATAAAAATTTATTTCCTAGACCTTCTCCTTTGCTTGCACCTTTTACTAATCCTGCAATATCAACAAATTCTATTACTGCATGAGTTGTTTTTTGTGGATTATACATCTTTGTTAGTTCATCTAGCCTTTCATCTGGTACTGGTACTACTCCAACATTTGGCTCTATTGTACAAAATGGATAGTTTGCACATTCTGCTCCTGCTTTTGTTATACTGTTGAACATCGTACTTTTTCCTACATTTGGTAAACCTACTATCCCTAATTTCATTTTTTCCTCCTTAAATCAGTTTTTTTAAACTATTATAAAATATTCTAAAAAATTTCGTAAATTATTTTGTTTTATTCTCAACTTCATTCTTAATTTTTTCTACAAATTCATCAGCTTTCATTGTTCCAATGTCTCCATCCTCTCTAGAACGAACAGCAACCATATTTTCCTCTACTTCTCTTGCTCCCACAACTAACATATATGGGACTTTTGAAAGTTGAGCTTCACGGATTTTATATCCTGTTTTTTCATTTCTATCGTCTACTTCTACACGAATTCCCTCTTTTACAAGTTTTTCTCTTAATTCATAGGCATATTTATGTTGGTTATCTGTAATTGGGAGAATTTTTACTTGTATTGGTGATAGCCATACTGGAAATGCTCCTTTTGTTTCTTCTATTAAGAAGCACATGAATCTATCTAATGACCCTAGTATTGCTCTGTGGATTACTACTGGTCTATGCTTTTCTCCATCTTCACCGATATATTCTAATTGGAATTTCTGTGGTAATAAGAAGTCAAGTTGACATGTTGATACTGTTACATCATGTCCTACAGCAGATTTTAATTGAACATCTAGTTTTGGTCCATAGAATGCTGCTTCTCCTTCTGCTTCATAAAAAGGTGCTCCTAATTCTGTTAAAATATCTCTTAATTGACTTTCTGCTTTTTCCCACATTTCATCATCATCAAAGTATTTTTCTTTATTATTTTTATCTCTTAAAGATAATCTAAATTCGTAATCTTTAAATCCAAAGTCTTTGTATACTTCTAATATAAGTTTAACAACTTTTCCAAATTCTTCTTTAATTTGATCTGGTCTTACAAATAAGTGCGCATCATTTTGACACATTTGTCTAACTCTTTCTAGTCCACATACACTTCCACTATTTTCATATCTAAAATCATGTGCAAGTTCACCAATTCTAATTGGTAAATCTCTGTATGAATGCATTTTATTTTTATAAATTAACATATGGTGTGGACAATTCATTGGTCTTAATACCATTTCTTCATTATCCATTTTCATTACAGGAAACATATCTTCACTATAATGATCCCAGTGTCCTGAAACTTTATATAATTCTGAATTTGCAAGTGATGGTGTATATACATGGCTATATCCCATTTGTATTTCTTTATCTTGAATGTATCTTTCTAATAATCTTCTAATTGTTGCACCATTTGGTAGATACATTGGAAGTCCTGAACCAACTAGTGGATGAGTCATAAATATTTCTTGTTCTTTTCCTATTTTTCTATGATCTCTTTGTTTGATTTCTTCTAATCTTTGTAAATGTTCTTCTAATTGACTTGTTTTAGGGAATGATATTGCATATATTCTTTGCAACATTTTATTATGTTCATCACCTCTCCAATAAGCACCTGAAGAAGATAATATTTTTACAGCTTTTACTTTTCCTGTACTTTCAAGATGTGGTCCTGCACATAAATCTGTAAAATCTCCTTGTTTATAAAAACTTATTTCTTCTCCTTCTGGTAAATCTTCAATTAGTTCTTGTTTATAAGGTTGTCCTTCCATCAATTTTAAAGCTTCTTTTTTAGGTAAAGAAAATCTTTCAATTTCAATATTTTCTTTAATTATTTTTTTCATTTCTTCTTCAATTTTTGCTTTATCTTCATCTGTAAATGGTCTTTCTACGTCAAAATCATAATAAAAGCCATCATCAATTGAAGGGCCTATTGCAAATTTTACATCTGGAAATAATCTTTTTACTGCTTGAGCCATAATATGTGATGTTGTGTGCCAATAAGCTTTTTTACCTTCTATATCATCTTCATTAAATGTATGGATTACTAAATTACAATCTTCTTGTATTTGATATCTTAAATCTCTCACTTTTCCATCTATTTCTCCACATGTAGCAACTCTTGCTAAACCTTCACTAATTTTTTTAGCAACATCTAAAATAGAGCTTCCTTCTTCCACTTCTAAAATAGAGCCATCTTTTAAACTAACTTTTATCATTTTTATTCCTCCTTAATATTTTTTGAAGTTTTGATGATTTTTTTCTATTTCTGAAATTATCAAAAAACACTCCTTGGCTTTATAACCATAGGAGTGCTTATTTTACACGGTTCCATCCTATTTTTTACTTAATTTTAAGAATATAACGGTTCTTTTCCGTCTAGCTTATTCACTAGAAACTTTGAAGAGTTAGTTTTTCAAATATGTTTTCTTGAACTAGCTTTCAGCCTATGACTAGTTTTCTCTTTAAGTAACCTTTATTTTACTTTTTCTCTTACTCGTTTTTTATTGATTATAATTTTATTATGTTTTTCTTAAAAAGTCAATAGAAAATTTTAACTTTATTTTTTTGTTACTAGTTAATTTCAGCATATTTAGCTGTTTATATAACAAGATATCTATAATTTTAGGGCTAATTAGTACTATTATTTTTATTTAATTACTCTTGAATTTTTATAATAGATATTATATAATTTTATATGTATATTATATTTGCTTCTATAGCTCAGTTGGTAGAGTGCAGCCTTGGTAAGGCTGAGGTCACGGGTTCAATTCCCGTTGGAAGCCCCAAATGTTATTAAATGCGAAAAAGGCAATCAAAAATTTTGATTGCTTTTTTCTACGCTTTACAATACGTTAAAGAACGAATATTAATATTACATTTTAAATTTACTTATCATTAGCTATATAACCATCCAATTGTCTCATTTATATATCTTTCAATATCATTTTGTTCTAGGTGTGTACCATCTAAAACAAAACATTTGAAACCTTGCTGAGTTAAAAATTCAATGGCTGGTTCAGTTTGTTTGCGATAGATTTCAATTCTTTTTTGTATCTGTTTTTCATCTACACGACGTTCTAGTTTGCTACCACAAGAATCGCATATTCCTTCAATATGTGGTGCATTTTTTCCTATTATGCTGTATGTTTCCCCACATTTATGGCAAGTTATTCTATTTTGGACTCTTTGTAGGACAGTTTCTTGATTGACTTGTATTTTCCAAATCACAAAATTTGTGTCAATGTCCAAAAGTGCCTTAGCTTGGTTAAATGTTCTTGGGAATCCATCAAGTGCAATGTTGCCTTTAGTCATTTCAAGCTTCTTCCGAAATATTGAAATAACTAATTCGTCTGGTAATAGCTCACCTTTTTCGGCAAACTGTCTGCATAATGGATCTTCTTTTATAATGTCTTTGCAATGTATTTGAGCTATTGTTTTTTTCTGATTATTAAGAACTCTTTTTAAATTCTTAATCAGATATCCTTTTCCAGCTCCTGGCATTCCACATATAAGTAATCGCAAATTTACTTCTGTATTCATAATATTCTTTCTCCTTTCTTTGCTTGCATCGTTTAAATAAACATCATCATTATATCATAGGTTATGTAAATTTTCAATATTAAAGACATCTACCTAAAGATAGATGTCTCTATTTATTTTTCATTAAACATATTTTTTATTGCCTTTTTTCTAATTCTTTGAATTGCATTATCTACTGATTTTACGGGAGAGTCTAATTTTTTAGCAATTGTAATGTAACTATCTCCTTTTATAAATCTAGCTAAAACTTCTTTTTCAAATTTACTTAAATGTTTTTCTACGGTTTGTTGAACTTCATTATAATATTCTTCCTTCATTATTGTTTCTAGTGGGTCTTCAACTGTTTTACTATCAAATGTATCCATTAATTCTACACTATTTTCATCATTATTGTCATAGGCTGCTATATTTAATGATAAATAAGAATTTAATGGCATATGTTTCTGTCTATTTGAAGTTTTTATTGCTGTAATTAATTGTCTTTCTATACAAATATTGGCAAATGATTTAAATGTATTTTGTTTTTCTGGATTAAAATCTTTAATTGCTTTAAATAAGCCTATCATTCCTTCTTGGATTATATCTTCTTTTTCTGCTCCAATCATAAAATATTTTCCAACTTTTTTATTGACTAATTCTCTATATTTATCTAACAAATAAGATAAGGCATTTTGATCTCCTTGCTTAATTTGAGATATTATCTGTTCGTCTGTTAAATTATTATATTTGTCTGTTGTAAAAAATACATTTTCATTTTGCATATGCCTTGAATACCCCCAAAAAGTGCTTTTTTTGTATTATATATTTCCAAAATACTAATGTCAAGCTATTTTTAAATTTTATATTACAATTTATAAAACAATAATATTTAATAATATTTATAATTAATTTATCTCTTGTTTTAGCATTTGCCATACTTCATCTGTTTCCATTCCTTTTTGCCAAGAAGCAACACCTGCTAAATTATTTTCTTTGATTAATGATACTTTTGCTTTTAATGAATCTATATCTTCTATCCATATTTCTTTTTTATTGCTTCCTTCATTGTACTGTACATAATTTTGTTTTAGCTCATCATTCCATTGTCTTTCTGTTCCTTCTGGTATAACTGAGTTAACATTTTTCATTGAAACAGAATTACTTGAAACCTTTCCTTGGCTATTTGTTGTCCAAACTCTTGTATAAAATGGAATTGCCAAAATAATTTTATTAGAGTCAATTGCTTCTGTTTGTAAGAATTTATCTAAACTTAACTTGACCCAATCATATCCAGCAGTTGTTCCTGGTTTTGTGCTTGATACTCCATATTCATCATATGCCATAAAAACTATATAATCAGCCACATCTCCTATAACATGTCTGTCAAAGCACATTGACCATGTCTCTCCTCCATCTGGCGCTGTTACATCAACTGATGTAACTAATCCTATTTCTTTTAATCTTGGTGTTAATTCTATAATAAATCTAGAATATAAATCTTTATCTTCTTGCTTCATATTTTCAAAATCTACATTAATACCATCTATTTTATATTCTACACATTTATCTACAATATTTTCTATAAGTTCTTGTCTTTTTTGATAACTATTCATAATTGTAGATGTTACTTGTAATCCTGCATCTGCATTAGATACCATTGGCCATACTTTATATCCATTATCATGTGCCCATTGGATATATTTTTCTCCTGCATTTCCTATATTTTCTTGTAATTCTCCTTTTTTATCTAAATAGAAAAATGCTGGTGAAACTACATTAATTCCATCTATGCTTGTCCCTGTCCTATCTGGTGCAGATCCTACTGTTGAAAAATAATCCCAAGTCAAATTTACTTTTCCTTCAATTTGTTTTTCTTCTTGCATTTCTTCTCTAACAGTAATCTCATTTGCTAATTTATTTGATTTTATATATCCTATTTTTCCATTTTCAGTTCTTATTTTAGTATAATTTTTATCATTAGAAATTACTACTACATAATCTCCCTTTTTTATTCTATCTATAGTTTTTGCAATAAATTTAGTAGATGATCTTACTGATAAATTTGATGTTACAATTGCCTTTTTTTGTTCTCTATCTAATGAATCCATCGTTATAACTTTTGTATTTTCTATATTTTCTATTTGTATGTCATATACATCTTTCATTTCAGAAATTGGTAAATAAGTCGTTCCATCTTTTTCTATTGTATGAGCATAAATTGGTTTTTTAGATCCATTAATTATAATTATATTTTCTTCAAATCCAATTGCTGCAATTTTTTTATTATATGTTGTTATAATTTGATTTGTCTGTTCTTCTTTATAAATATATTTATCAAAAAAGTTTTGTATATCTTGTTGTGATAAATAAATAATATCATCTTCTATTAAAATTTCATTTTTTAAATTTGATGTAACATTTTTATTGTTAATTACTAAATTAGTGCGTTTATTTTTGTCTAATATTATAAAATGATTAGCCACTATGCATATAATTACAAGAACTATAATTGCTAT
Source organism: uncultured Clostridia bacterium (assembly GCA_947625295.1). Taxonomy (GTDB): domain Bacteria; phylum Bacillota; class Clostridia; order TANB77; family CAG-508; genus CAG-269. Next base: position 6,085 of record CANQNU010000076.1, read on the forward strand.
TATAATGCTTAATATTTTCTTTATTATTTTCTTTTTATTATTTATATCCGCATTTGTTACTTTCTTGTTCTCTTGTTTTCTTGTTACTCTTCTTCCTTTTTTCATTCTTTCTCTCCTTATTATTTTCTTACTTGATTAGTATATCATAAAACTTATTTTTAGCAAATATTTTGTTGAGATTTTTCGAAAAAAT
>CANQNU010000077.1 GCA_947625295.1 uncultured Clostridia bacterium
GGCCTCTCCGCCTCCTGATGCGGCAGCAGGTTCGGCAGGTAGTAGTCCCCCACCAGCGTGTAGCCGATGCCGTTGACCTCTTTGTACTGTTCCATTGCGCAGGCCTCCTTTTTTCCTCCATCATACTAGGAAGTCCGCAGCCTGTCGAATGTGTGAAATGATTCTCCTTACACAAATCCCCGGTCAATACAAAGCTGGCTGGGATTCGTTTAGATATACAGGTTCCCTTGGACACCTTTCTGCTGATGGACGCAGCGGCAGTGCTGACAGAGCAGAAATACTTCTGCACATTCTGCGCCATCATGGTGAAGGACACAAATTTTGGCAGGACCCATCTATGCCCCTCACCACGGGAGTTTTTGAGACTATATTTGTCTCCCTAACTGCAGAACAGATATATCCTCTAGGCGCCAGAGAAGATGAATCAAATGTTAGAAGAGAAGGTGCTCACATAATGGCTACAGTTCAGGCGCATCTGTAACTAATTTGTTCATATACACAGCGCATAAACAAACAACTTGTATAGCTACGTTTACTGAATATCTAGCTACCATACACCACTTGGGCTACAAGTGACCGCTTTCATAAGTCCTTCTTTTCTCAGCTCTGTAGCTGCCCAACGTATATCATATTGCCATGTATAAAACAAATCGCCCGAGTCTCTCAACTCATTCACATATTGTTCCCAGATATATTTGCAAATATCAACGATGGTCGCCTCTCCGCCGACTTCTCTCAAACTGGTCAAAAGTACTACCGGCAAATCTCTCTTTGTCATTACGTATCCCTTTCTTTTTCATCCCACACCCTGCTGACGCTGAAACCGATGTCTTACAATTCCAAGTGATTGAATACGCTCTTGGGCGTTGGCATAACCCCTTCCCGAACTATATGACTTGCGCAACTTTGCTGGATCTGAGTGATATATGGAGGGAGTATCCTGCCGATGAGTTTGCCTCTTATTTCGCTATATTTTTGCATTTTGGCAATGTCCAAGCTGAATTTCAACGCTCCCTGTTCTGCAATACAGGGAATAATAATTTCAATCTTTTTCCCTATGATATTTCCGTGGCTGAAAAACGCTTTATTCTTTTGTTTTGCGATGGCATAATTCAGTTTTTTCAATTTAGCTACACTCCCAAATATCGCGTCCACTTCATCCAGTGTGTAAGAAAGATTATCAACATGAAGACGCTTATCGCTTGTCAGTCTGATGTCCTCAAGGGCAATGTCCGCGGCAGAGAGCGCTTTCCCACTGATGAGATACAGTTCTGGATCAGGTTCTCTCGCCAGATCACATTGCGCCCGGACATTCAAATAGTAGGTATCGTCCTCCCGGAAGAGATCGCCGGTGTATGCCATTACCTGTGGCTTCGTATATGTGATATACCTCTCCCCCTGCACTACTCGCAGCAGCTCATCGGCGTTGACAGCCGGCTCTTTGCTGATGATATTTTCTTCAAATGTATATTCGCCTATACGATTTACAAATTGCCTCGTTACAAAATCTCCGAACTCTTTTATGTTGTCACGGCTGTCGCCTTTGAGCATTTCCCAGATGATGCCCGTCCAATTCGGCGAACAATCATATAATTCATTGAACATCGCTGTTTTCGCCTGGCGGGCAGCGCCTTCCCAGCACTTCAGTACATATACGGAGGGCATACTTTTGACCCATTCCTCAATAGATGAAAACAGTGCCTCTTCTGTGTGGATATCACTTTTTTGCTTCACGAAGATACGGTTCGGGCCCTCATCACGCCAAAGACTTTCATCCCGGAGACTGTCAGTCACCATATCTTCCGATTTACCTGTGAAAATAAATATCGGTACAAACGTATCAGAAAGAAGTTTTCTTATAAAGCTGACCAAGCGCTTTTCCGTTTCCTGCTTCAGCTCTTCCGGAATAGAAAGTCTCTCTCCTTCTTCCTGTCCTAATTCTCCATCTGAATAATCCCAGTCAAGAATTATAAAGGAAGCCCTGTCAAAGGATGCTATCACATCCTCTGATGGTATATCCGAGTACGATACGACCGGTATATTTTTGGCCTCTATAAGTGTCTTTATCCTATAAATACTAGAATCAACATCCTCGATTTTATTGTCAACAATGACCGCGATACCATTAAAAATCTTACCAACGTCCATTTTCTACCTCTCTAATAAACTCAAGTATAAAGTTGGCCCCTTTTAAAATGTGATCTTTAGAAAACTCTGCCAAGGTTATTGTATAATCATATCTATCCAACAGCTGACTGGCAATGTAAAGGCCAAGTCCACGGCCTTCTTCGCCCTTGCCGGAATAGAATGCCTCAAATATGTAATCTGCATCATCTGGTTTTACACCCGGCCCACTGTCCGAGAAGATAAGTCTCTGTTGGTCACCATCGATCGTGATGAGGATCTTTCGGTCAGTATTTACTGTCTTTAACCAATACAACGCATTATCAAACAGATTAATAAAAACCTGCAGAAGAACTGCGTCCGTTGTTTTAACAATTAGCGGGCGCGCGGTAACATTATACTCAACTGTAATATCATCTTCACTGAAAGCACGCTTATAGAGATTATGCACCTTTTCGATGATCGTTCTGACATTTATGCTCTTTGTTCTGGATTTAGTAGACGGAAAGAGCAGCTGCACATCCTTCATTTGGGACTGGACCATGGATAATGATCCCTGCGCAAGAGTGATGCGGGAAATAAGACTTTCTCGGTCTATCTCCCCACCCAACATAAGCTCCTTTACAAGGGAAGTCAGCTGTTCGGTAGCCTTTCCAATGAGAAGCATCACATCGTGCGTCGCAGTCTCAATAGAAAGACCGACCGCCGCCAAATTTTCGGTTTTTTGGATTCTGTCCTCTAAGGTACGCTTCTCTTTGGAATAACTGTGCTCAAAAGTATTTAAAAACTCAATTACTCTTGTGTCATTTTTATATTGCTTTTTAGCAGACTCGATCAATTCCAATGGCCGGCCGCGTTTAATCAGATCAATTTCTTTCTTTCGTTTTTTGTCAATAAGATATTGTGCAAACGGTTTCTTTCTGAGGTAGCGCAGGATAAGCTGCAGCACGCCGATAAAATCCTCAAGCGCGCGTCCTTCCTCTATCAGCCCTTCACGGTTTGTCTTATCCCTCAGATTCGGATTCTCTTTCTGAGATATATAGACACAGCCGACGACCTGATCATTACTCAAGTATTCGTCGGCGCGCACAGTACCACGAGCCATATCTATTCTCAGCCAGTCATCCTCAGGATCTCCATATGGCATTACTCTTACATTGTCGCGATAAAGATATATTCTATGCTCTTTTATGGTAATCTTCTCGTCGCGGCTGAGAAAGTATTTGGAGGGGTTTTCCGAATCGACATTAAAATCGAAAATATAGAATTCAAATCTGAAACTACCACAATCAACAGTTTCCCCACGAGCCTCCAACTCTTTAAATTTCTTGAACTGCGTCAGTCCCCTGATATCTTGGTCATTGAAGTCCAAGTGAACGGGACGGCCGTCTAAATCGAAGATTATTTCATTGCTTGGGGAAAGGAATCGCCCATTCGTCACCTTGAGAACTGATTTATTCTCCAAGCAATTCCGAAGCTCTTTGATATAACTGTCATTGGATTCAACAAGCGTATTGTCCTTGTAGATCCACACAGTAAAATCCGCCGTTTCCTTGCTAGAGAAGATCGGCTGCATTTTCCCGATATTTTTCTGGATCCGGTTTACTCTGTCCGTTGTCCACTTCGTCTTCAGTCCAGTTATTTCAATGATCGTGCCAAAGGGTTTACGTTTAAAAACTTGGGTGGTACCCAACTTGATGTCCTTATCTACTATAGCTTCAGGTTCCCGCTGGGCCAGGTCGACTGTCAGTTCTTCAAGAAACAGATCCCGCTCTTTACCATTTTCTGACAAAAAATCATCGTCATAACCTGTAAAGTCATACGTTAATATGTTTTCGATACCTTCTCCGGCATCAACAAATCTTCCCGCGTCATCCTGCAGCCGTCGCCTTGTCGTGATCGTGATCTTCTTACCCAGCTTAAAAATCGCAAAACGCCCAATGCCTTTCTCGCCCTGCAGGATCCGTCCTTTCTGTGTCTTCGGACTCACCGCTTTCATTTTGAGCTTGTCCGGTGTTGCTGGATTGAGCCAATGTCTGCGCAGTATGTCCTCGTTCATGCCGCAACCATCATCTTCTATAATGATTTTTGAGGATGACGTAAGGGCATAGTCCGGCCCAAAGTCAACAAAACTGACCTTCACCCAAGAGGCATCCGCATCATAGGAATTCTTGATCAATTCAACCAATGCGATCAGCTCATTTTTGATCAACTGATCACCAAGCATTGTCAATAAGCGGGCATAGGGGCGGATCTTAAGTTTTTCAGCCATTAACTCCACATCCTTCCGCTGATAATATACTCCTCGTGATAAATCGTTCTGCTGGTTTTATCAGACGAGAACCGCCCACGTTCATCGCGATAAGGGGTAAGCAATTTATTGGATATTCTGCGTTTTGCTGCTTTAATATCGGTAAATCCCTCATCGGTCATGCTTTGGATCAAGTGCTCAGAATTCTTAACCTTAACACCTTTATATTCAGTGTCACCGACTACAAAAAGAGCCATACCGCCCGAATTGAGCATCGAGGCACACTTTTTTATTGCCTGTTGAATATCTACGTAATATCTCGCAACCGACCTGACCTTTGCCGTAGCCCGCTGTATATTGATCAGATCTGTTACTATCTGGCGCCCAACAGAATTGAGTTGCTCCAATTGTATCGTGTAATTCTCACTGTTATAAAGGCTCCCTATAGAACCCTTCCTCAAATCGCGATAGTCTTCCGCATATTGAAGCCACAGAGAGGACAACTGATGCAGATCCGCGTATTCATACGATGTAACATATGGAGGGCTCGAAATAATAAGATCAACGTCGGGTGTATCCTCCGCCTCTAAAAAATTCTCTGTTTTGATAATGATCGAATGAGATGATATTCTTTTCTGTTTGATCTGCTCGATCGCGCTAAGAAATTTTATATAGCGCAGCTCGAATACTTCCCACACATCAATTTCTTCTTTAGCTGGATCTATCTGCGGTTTTATCGATTTTGTCAGCCATTTTGATGACGCTTTCAGAATGGAAGAAAACAAACAGTGGAAAGCATCCAAATACTTACTATCTACGACAACGTCTTCAATTGCAGACTTTAAACGGAACAAATCGACATAACTTTTATCTGTAAACCAGTACTTCAGCCTGCCATTGGCATTACTATAAATATCGTTATCTATCGCTTTATTCTGATATGCGTCCTTGATGCAATTAAAATATGTCTCTGCGGTCTCCTTCTCATAACTCTCACTCTTAACCTTCGCGATCAGCGTCGCAACAGGATTTATATCACATCCCCAGAACTCTTTTTCATGCGTTTTTGCCTCGAGTGCAACGGTCCCACAGCCGCAGAAGATATCCGCGACCTTTTGAACTGTCACGCCCTCTTCCTGCGCATAATCAAATGCCTTTTTGGCAATAAAAGCAGGAAACTTAGCGGGATAAGCATGAATAGTGTGCATTATAAGCTCGTTTTCGCTACTTGAGTTCCACTCATTTTCTACTGTAACACGGTCCAGATTCTCAAGCGTGATTCCAATCATTTCACGTCCTCCTTTCCTAAAAGTTTTGCATCTATACTCCTGTTTGTGCAGAAATTGAAAAAAAGCTCTTTTGCCATTTGGCTTGGCTGAGACTTTCCATTCTCCCATCTATTTACGGTAGAGAAGCTTATATTTAACTCTCTTGCTAACTGCTCCTGACTTAAATTCAACTCTTTCCGCACAGTTTTTACTACAGAACAGAAATCCATAATTCTCAACTCCCAACAGATATTATAACACTTGCTATAGCATTTGCAAGTCATAATCTCACCCTTATGCTATCTTTTGCATTTTGGAAAACCACTCTTGTAAGCTTGTAAGATCAGAAGTACGCAGTCCCCGGCCAGCTTTCACTGACTGGGGACTCGTTTTAGATATACAGGTTCACTTGGATGTCTTTCCCCCGATGGACACGGCAAGTGGTGCCGTCAGAATACAAATAACTCTGCGCACCCTGCCACGGCAGGGTGCTTTCGTAATGTGGTTTTTTCACTTACCCTTTTCTATACGCCCAATGGCTCGCCACGCGGCACTTGACCAACTCTCCCTCCGCCGTCAGGGCCGCAAGGATGCGGTTGGCCGTGGCGGGGGACACGCCGCA
>CANQNU010000078.1 GCA_947625295.1 uncultured Clostridia bacterium
AAATCTACAGAAGATAATGAATTATTATCAGCTGTTGGACAAATGAGTTTATGTTTTACAGAAGTTTTAGTATTTTTGTTATTAGCCCTTGCGGCAAAATTTATTGGAGAAAAAGTATTTTATATAATATTCATATTATCAATAATTTCTACGATTACTATAAACTTTGATATTAAATCAGAAAACAAAATGTAAATATACTTTTTTATGTGCTGCGTAGTTATTGATTTTTCAACCGTATTCTCTATATATAATACTATTAAACTTTTCATTACAAACAGTTGTTAATAATTCCATAGGTATTATTTATTACATACATTTAAACTGGTATTAAAAAAGAGCCAATCTCTTGACTCCAAATTTGTTTTTTATATATTTTAAGACGCACCCTAATGGAAGGTGCGTCTTTGAAAACCTCGCTATATATGGCAGGAGGAACTCATCTTGGTATTCCGAAATTTACACACAGGGTATTGTTGAATGAATAGTACAAAACTTTATAACCCCTATTATAAAGCTCGTTAATAAAAGGCTCAAAATCTTTTACAACTATAGAGTTAAAAGATTCATCCAATGCAATTAGGATGTTTTGATTTTCTGAGATTTCAACTAAATATTCATCATCAACATCCTCTAACTCCTGCCAATCCCGATATCCAACGACAAAATCAATCGTAGGAGACACTTCATCATCGAAAACAATTGATCCTAAATGAAATGAAAAAATATTATAAGCAATTGCTCTGCTAGGATTATCACGGAACCATTCTGACAAAGTTTCAAGAGCTTTCTGTTCGAAGTTGTCTGCAAATTTTTTTGCCATTCCACTTGCCAAAACTTTATTGCGAGTCTCTTGAATAAAATTAACAAGTTTTTCCATAAACATTCCTCCTTCTAATAACATATTCGGTTTTCAATGTGCATACTCAAATGAGTATGTGATGAGACTTTTCCATCTACACTATGAATCATATCACATTATGTTAATTTTTTCAAGCATTGTCATAAAGCCTATAAAAATTGAAAAAATTGATTTATTATGATATAATATTAGAAGGAAAAATAATATATAAATAGCAAAAAAAGGAGAAAAAATGAGAAAAAAAGCTCTTTTATTTATAATTTTAATATTACTAATAAGTTCATTTATGCCTTTAAATATGGTAAATGCAAATGAACAAACACTAAATAGTGAAATAGAAGTAGAAACTCAAATAGTTAATCAAAAACAAGAAGTTTCTATTTTATTAAAATTGTCCAATACAGAAGAAATTAATACATATCAAGCAAAGATAAACTATGACGAAAATATATGGGAAAATTTAACAGAAAGTAATTTTAAAGTAAAAGGAAATTGGCAAGAGTTAAAATATAATAAGGAAAATAAAAACTTTATAGTAATAAATAAAGAAGGAATAACAGAAAATGATATATTAGAAATAAAGTTAATTAGTAAAGAAAATATAGAATCAAAAACTACTACAATAAGCATAGAAAATATAATAGCATCTGACGGAAATACTGAATTTGTAAAGGATTCAATAGAGCATAAAATTGAAATTAAATTAAATAATTCAAATAAAGACCAACAAGAAAATCAAGATCAACAAGAAAACCAAAAAGAAAAACCACAAGACCAACAAGAAAATCAAAATCAGCAAGAAAACCCAAAAGAAAAACCACAAGACCAACAAGAAAATCAAAATCAGCAAGAAAACCCAAAAGAAAAACCACAAGACCAACAAGAAAATCAAGTTCAACAAGAAAACCAAAAAGAAAATACGCAAGAACAGGATGAAGAGAAAACAAATAAAAATGTAGAAGAAAAACAAAAAGAACAAGAAGAAAATCTAAATAAGTTAACAATAAAAAAACAAGAAACAGAAAACTCAATTAATAGTACACCATTAAAAGTATTACCTAAAACAGGAAAAAGTAATATAATTCCTATATTAATAACTATTGTATTAATATTAATAATAATTATTTTATGCAAATATAAAAAATTAAAAAATACAATATTACTATTTCTTATTGGTATTATTACTTTAACCAATTCAAATATTGCATCAACAAGCACTAATATATTTTTAGGTGATATTAATAAAAGTTCGGTAATTGATGATGAAGATATTAAATTGTTAGAAGAACATCTAATTAATTTGAAAAGTTTAGAACAAGAATCACAAGCAGATATGAATGAAGACAGCAAAATAACAATTATAGATTTATCATTACTTATAAAGCAACAGAAAGAATGCCCTTATGATAAATATAATGTAACAAACATATCTAAATGGGAAACAATACCAATGGTTTCAAAAGAATTATTAGAAAAAGATGAAATTACAACTGGAGGAGAAGGTTGCCAATGGCCAATAGGTATGGCAATTAATAAAAATGGAAATCTGCTATTAATGGGGACAGATGTAGGAGGTATTTACCGTTCAGAAGACGGAGGAAAAAATTGGCAACAATCAAATGCAGGACTTACGTCAAGAGGAGCAGGGGCATTTGCCATAGACCCTAAAAATTCTAATTATGTAATAGCAATAGGAATAAATAGTAATTCATTTGATACAAATGGTCCACATATTTCAGAAGACGGTGGAAAAACATGGAAGCATACAAAAAATATGTTAATAACAGGCCATAGAGATATAAGAGATTCTGTTATTTTCGATGAATCTTCTTATAGTGAAGAATCAGATAGATGTATGATTGCATATTGGTCAACAGCATATAAAATAGAAAGCAATCAATTAACAGAAGAAGAAAAGGGATTATATAAAACAACAGATGGAGGATATACTTGGAATTTAATTAATACAGAGTTATATGATGCAACTATAAAAACAAATCCATATACAGGTGAAGTATATGCTGCAAAATCAGATGGAATTTATTATAGTAATGATAAAGGCAATACTTTTTCAAAAATAGTAGAAGATAATGTTACAGGCTTTGACTTAATATCAACGAATAATAAAGTGTATACATATTATTGTAATAATAATGGTATATATCAATTGCAGGACGAAAACAATTTTATAAAAATTGATTCAGAGAATTATCCTACAAAACAGCCAATGAACTTAAAAGTAAGTCCATTAGATCCAAATAAAATGGTTATTATTAACAAAGAAGGAGAATATCAAAACTATCCATATTATAGTGACGATGGAGGGCTTACATGGGAAAAATCCATATTAGACAATACTCTAAGTTTCATGCCAAATAATAATAGAGCAAGTATACCAATGTGGAGTCCAATTGAAAATAAAGTATGGCTATTTGTACAAGGGGATTTCGTAAGCTCTAGTATAGATAGTGGAAAAACATTTAGATGGGATAGCAATGGCATAACTGGAATATTAAGTGGAGGACTAGTACATCATAATATATATAATCCAGATATTATATATTATGGTTCACAAGATTATAATGGTTGTGTTACAACTGATGGTGGAAAAACGTGGAAATATATAAATATGTCAAATGCAGGCTGGGGAGGATTTTGTTATGGAGGTTACGCAGTAGATGAAAACACCTATTTTGTTGGAGTAGCAGAAGGATGGAATGAACCAAGAAAATTAAAAATAACATTTGATGGTGGAAATACAATTATAGATACAGGATTATATTTTACACAACAAAATTTAAGAACAAGCATAGAATCTTCATACCAATCACCAACTAATCCTAAAGTATTATTTGCTTGTGATTTAAGAAGTGAAGATGGTGGATATACATGGAAAAAGATGAATGGATGTATAAATGTATATACACATAATCCAAAAGGACAAAAAGAATTATATGGAATGGATGAAACAGCAAAATATGTAGTAGTTTCATATGATAATGGTGTTACATGGAAAAAAGTAAATAATGAAAAATTTCAACCTAATATTAATAGCGAAACAGATGGTTTAAATATAGATGATGTTGCCTATGATTGGAAAAATGAATGTGTTTATGTAGCAGCAGGAAACAGATATTTATATAGAGTATATTTAAAAGACGGAAATACGGAATATGTAGTAAATCAATACATACCAGAATATAATAAAGCACCTTTAGATATAAAAGGTAATAATATTATTACAAAAGTAGCAGTAGACCCAAACGATCCTAATATTATATATTGTGGAGGACCAGGTAATTATTACATGAATGATTGTTCTTTATATCGTTCAGTAGATGGAGGAAAAACATTCCAAGTAATAACTAGTAATACAACAAATACAATTATTAAATCAGGAAAACAGGGGGGATTTGAAACAAATTCTATCGAAGTAAATCCAAAAACAGGGGAACTACTTTTTGCAGGAGGATGTTTTGGACTTAGCAAATTATCACCACCATATTAAAAGAAAAATTATATAAGACTACCTCTATTTAAGAAGTGATATTTAGTAATATTTATATATAATAATAAAAGAATATATAAGGTAGGAGAAAAATAATGGTAAATAAAAATGAAGAATATACAGTAGAAATTATAGACAACGGATTCCAAGGAGAAGGAATAGCTAAAATTGATGGATTTACGATATTTATTCCAAATGCAATAAAAGGAGAAAAAATAAAAATTTTAATTGTAAAAGTATTGTCATCTCATGCATTTGGAAAAATATTAGAAATTATAGTACCATCAAAATATAGAATAGAGAGTGACTGCACTACATACAAAAGATGTGGAGGATGTAGTTTAAGACATATAGATTATTTAGAAACTTTAAAAATGAAACAAAATGCAGTACAAAGTCTAGTCAACAAAACATTAAAAAACAAAGTAGAAGTACAAGAAACATTAGGAATGGAAGTGCCATATCATTATAGAAATAAAGCACAATATCCATTAGGTAAAGATAAAAATGGTAATCCAATTATGGGAGTATTTGCAAATAGAACTCATGAAATTATACCAATTCATAAGTGCATGATTCAAAATGAACAAACAGAAAAATTAGCACAATTTATATTTAATTTTATTATTGAAAATCAAATTAGTATTTATGATGAGAATACAAAGAAGCGGTTTAGTAAGACATATTGTAACAAAAATAGGTATAAAAACAAATGAAATTATGTGCATTTTAGTAATTAATGGAAATGAAATTCCGAAAGAAAAACAATTAACAGAACTTATTTTAAAAGAATTTCCAACAGTTAAGTCTATTATTAAAAATATTAATAAAAAAAATACAAATGTTATATTGGGAGAGGAAAATATAAATTTATATGGAAACGGATATATTAAGGATATTTTAGGAAAGTTTGTATTTAAAATTTCACCACTTTCATTTTATCAAGTTAATCCGATTCAAGCAGAAAAGTTATATCAGTTGGGAATTGAAGGTGCAAATATTACAAAAGATGATGTTGTATTTGACTTATATTGTGGTATTGGTACAATTTCATTGTTTATGTCCCAATATGCAAAAAAAGTATATGGAATTGAAATTGTTGAAGAAGCAGTTAAAGCAGCTAAAGAAAATGCTAAGATAAATAAAGTGGAAAATGCAGAGTTTATAGCAGGTGATGTGGAGAAAGTGTTGACAGAATTAATTCAGACTAGAAGTATTATACCTGATATTATTATGGTTGATCCACCTAGAAAAGGATTAGATAATATTAGTATTGATAATATTTTGAAAATAAGTCCGAAAAGAGTTATTTATATTAGTTGTAACCCTGCAACCTTGATGCGTGATTTGGCTAAACTGGAGGAAAGGTATGAAATTGTTAGTATAAAACCTGTTGATATGTTTCCATTTACAAGCCACGTTGAGTGCGTTGCAGTAATATGTCGAAAGGAAACCTTGTAACTATTGATATAACTGTGTTGTAT
>CANQNU010000079.1 GCA_947625295.1 uncultured Clostridia bacterium
AATACACCAACATCTCTAAATAAATACTCCGTTAATTTTCTTTTACTATATATTGTATTGTTTTTTAATATTGTAGTTATTAATGGATATATACTGCTTTTTATTATGTATTCTGTCAGTACATCTATTGCAATTGAAATATTTATTAGTCCACTATTTAATGAATTATTTAATTTTAATAATAATAACATATTTAAAAACTTTATCAATAAAGTAAATGTTATAAAGTATTTCAATTTATCTAATTTTATATATTTTCCTACAAATATTAGTCCTAAAACACTTATAAATGTTCCGATACTTATTATATTACTTATATTGATTACAGAAAAGTTATTAGATTCTAACCAAAGCTGTCTAAAATTTCCCCATAATCCAACTGATATACTAAAAAATGCTAACATTATTAATATTTGATTTTCTTTTTTCAATTTACTCATTTGTTACTCCATATCACTTATTTTTAAACATATTCATATATTTGTTTCCAATTACCAACTGTTTTTATATTTTCAAAATTTTCCTTATCATTAGATATTCTCTTTTCAACATAATACTATCATAAAGCAGCTTTTATTACAACATTTTATAATTATATTTCTAAATCCCATTCTTTTTCTTTACCTTCATATTTAATTTGTTTTTCTGCATCTAAATATGTTCTAGTTTCTTTTTCAAATTCTCTAATTACCTCATCTTCAGATGGCAATTCTATTGAATAATTCAAATATGACTTGCTTTATCTATATTCTCATTTGAATAATTTTTATTTCATCTTTCATTATGCCTAAATTTGCTTTCTTACAATTTTAGGCTAAAAGAATAAAGCCTTAAATTTTACAATTTAAAGCCTTATAAATTTATTATTTAAATTGCTGTATCCACTCATTTATCTTATACTTGTACGATGTATCAATCAAATATCACAACCTCCTGGATAAGAAAATATAGCTTTTTGATGTTTACCTAGCAAACTTCCTACAAAAATAACAGATGAACGCATTTGTCTCATTAAATCTTCTGGGATTTCATAACAATTAATTTTATTTGTATCAATAATAACCTTATTTTTTTTCTTAGTTACAGTAGCTCCTATTCTTTTTAAAATTTCAAACATCATTTGTGTGTCATGAATGTCGGGAACATTATATAATGTAGTTTTTCCTGCATTTAATATACTTGCTGCAATAATTGGTAGAGCCGCGTTCTTTGAGCCAGATATGCTTACTTTTCCTAATGCTTTTTTACCTCCTTTTATTATGTACTCAGACATTTGTCTTACCACCTTTCACTTTTTTTATTTTGATATATATTATGTTATCTAAATAAAAAAAGTGAATTTATAAAGTTTCTTTTTACATATTCTATGCAGTCATATTTCTAATTGATTTATTTATCTTGATTTTTCTAATATAAGAATATATAATTTAAACATAATAATTACGGAGGTAAAATATGAAAAATTTAACTGTTAATAATTTATATAAAAATACTGAACAATATAAAAATAAAAGTATTACTATTGAGGGATGGGTAAAAACAGTAAGAGCATCTAAGGCATTTGGATTTATAGAAATAAATGATGGAACATTTTTCAAAAATATTCAAATTGTATATACCGATAAACTAGAAAATTTTGAAGAAATATCAAAACTAACAATTAGTTCTTCTATTAAAGTAAATGGTACATTAGTTGAAACTGAAAATGCAAAACAACCATTTGAAATACAAGCTAATTCTGTTGAAATAGAAAATTTAGCTGACAGTTCATACCCTCTTCAAAAGAAAAAACACTCTTTTGAATATTTAAGAACTATTGCACATCTTAGACCAAGAGCTAATACTTTTAATAGTGTTTTCCGTGTAAGAAGTGTTTTAGCATATGCTATCCACAAATTTTTCCAAGAAAGAGGATTTGTATATGTTAATACACCTTTAATTACAGGAAGTGATGCAGAAGGCGCTGGAGAAATGTTTAATGTAAACTCTTTTGACTTATTAAATGTTCCAAAAACTAATGAAAATGAAGTAGATTTTTCAAAGGATTTCTTTGGAAAGCCTGCACATTTAACAGTTAGTGGTCAATTAAATGCTGAGACTTTTGCTGAGGCTTTTTGTAATGTTTATACTTTTGGTCCAACTTTCCGTGCAGAAAATTCTAACACAGTAAAACATGCCGCAGAATTTTGGATGGTAGAACCTGAAATTTGTTTTGCAGATTTAAATGACGACATGGATTTAGCTGAAGATATGATTAAATATATTTTTCAATATGTTTTAGATAATTGTCCTGAAGAAATGGAATTTTTTAATCAATTTATAGATAATGGTTTATTAGAAAGATTAAATAATGTAATTTCGTCTGACTTTGCAAGAATTACCTATACAGATGCTATTAAAGAATTAGAAAAACATAACACAGAGTTTGAATATCAAGTTTCTTGGGGAGTTGATTTGCAAACAGAGCATGAAAGATATTTGTGTGAAAAAGTATTTAAAAAGCCTGTATTTGTTACTGACTATCCAAAGGATATTAAAGCTTTTTATATGAAACAAAATTCAGATGGAAAGACCGTTGCTGCAGCTGATTTATTAGTGCCTGGCATAGGAGAAATTATTGGTGGTAGTCAAAGAGAAGAAAATTATGAAAAGTTATTAACTAGAATGAAAGAATTAAATATGCCAATTAACGAATATGATTGGTATTTAGATTTAAGAAAATATGGTAGTTGTAATCATGCAGGATTTGGGCTTGGATTTGAAAGAGCTATTATGTATTTAACTGGTATGCAAAATATTAGAGATGTAATTCCTTTTCCTAGAACTCCTAAAAATTGTGAATTTTAATATATAAATTTTTATATAACAACTTTATAATAAAAAAATTCATTATAAGACTATTCTTATAATGAATTTTTTTATCTTCCATCATCATTTTTATATCTATAAATATTACTATTTAATTTATCTTCTTGACTATCAGATTTATCTTCATCTTGTGAATATTTTTCTATCATTTCTGTAATATATTGTCTTCTAAATTTTTTTCTTTTTTCCTTTATAGATTCATACTCTTTTTTTGCTAAATCTATAATTCCAACTCTTTTCATATCTTTTATTGATAAAAGTTGTGATAAATATGCTAACTTGCTGTTTCCAAATTCATTTACATTATATGCAATTTTTCTTGCTACGATTCTTATTTTAAAAGCTTCTATTTCATGTTTAGACAAATATTTAGATTTATTTATAACCTCTTGTACTTTTTCTACTAATTCTAAATCTCCTATTTTTCCATTACACATACTATAAATTTTTTTTAACTTTTCAATTTCTCTTTTTCGACACTTTTCTTCTCTTTTTCTTTCTTCTTTCTTTATTTTTTCCATTTGTTCTCTTCTTATTTCATCATCAGTTACTGCTCCTATTAGTTCTTTTCTATCTTCTATTGGCATTTCTGTAGTTCCTACAAGTGTAACTATCTTTTTATCAGGTAAGTCTTTTGCAGCTTCTATTACATATTCATTTGCTACTTCATCTTCTTTTATCATTGAATTGATAAATTGTACCGCTACATCTTGTGGAATTTCTTCTTTAGCTACAAGTGAATTAGCAAATTCTTGTGCAAATTGTCCTTTTTCATCTGGGGACATCTTTTTGGTTGAGCTTTCAAAAGATTTATATGCTGTTTTCGCTCCACTTTTAATTGCTTCATCATCTTCTGCTTTTTCTATACTTTTTTCTACTTGTTCTATTCCTTTTTTTACAGGATCTGTGCTTTTAGTTTCTAATATCTTTTTTATTATATCTTTTAAGTTCATTATATAACCTCCTATAATAGAAGTATTTTACCATTTACTATTTATATAGTCAATATAATTTTAGTCTATGTTCGTTTTTCTTTTTTACGTTAATTTTTCTTATCTTATTTAATAATTTAATACATGAAAAACGGGGAGGCCATTGCCTCCCCGTACAATTCTTTACTTTAAAAAGAATTGTTGATTAAGTAAACCCTGAATAGTACCGCACTTACCATATCCTCCTTTTAGGAATTTTGCTTATCGCAATTGAGATTGGCAGTAATCACTCGGTGGATTACCCTGCCGAAACGCTGGCGCCGCTGCCGTTACGGAAAAATTGTCGGAATTTGTTTTTTTTGATATACATATTTACTGCAATAGGTCCTCCCCGTAAGTTTTGATGTTTGTTTCTCATCATATGGCATGCTCCTTTCTTGTTGAAGGGTTTAATAGCTACTATCAACTAATTGTTGATATGATTTTATTTTATCATATTATTAACATAATGTCAAGTATTTTTTAATAATTTTTTCCATAATAGCTATCTAATAAAATTTGTTTTAATTCTTCTACTAATGGAACTCTTGGATTTGCAGTAGTACATTGATCTTCAAAAGCTCTATCTGCTAACATATCGACTTTTGACAAGAATTCTTGTTCATCAATACCTACTTCTTTAAAAGATTTTGGTATATTTAAGTGTTCATTTAATTCTTGAATTTTTTGTATTAAACTATTAATTCCCTCTTCAACTGTATCTGCTTTTAATCCAACTTTTTTAGCTAATTCGTAATATTTTTGATCTGCAATAAAATATTCATATTTTGGGAAAGATACAAATTTTGTTGGCTTTGAGCTATTATATTTTATTACATATGGTAATAATATTGCATTTATTCTTCCATGTGGTAAATGAAATTCTGCTCCTAATTTATGTGCTAGAGAATGGTTAACTCCTAAAAATGCATTTGTGAATGCCATACCTGCTATTGTACTTGCATTGTGCATCTTTTCTCTTGCTAATTTGTTTGTTCCATCATCATATGCTTGTTCTAAATATTTCATAACAATTTCTACAGCTTTTTCTGCTAAACCATCTGTATAATCAGATGCCATATTTGATACATATGCTTCAATTGCATGTGTTAATACATCCATACCTGTATCTGCTGTAATAGATTTTGGTAAACTCATTACTAAGTCTGGGTCAATAATTGCTACATCTGGTGTTAATTCATAATCTGCTAATGGATATTTTTTATTTTTCTCTTTATCTGTAATAACTGAGAACGATGTTACCTCTGACCCTGTTCCTGAAGTAGTTGGTATTGCAACCATCTTACATTTTGTTCCAAGCTCTGGAAATTTATAAGTACGTTTACGAATGTCCATGAATTTTAATTTTAATCCTTCTACATCTGCATCTGGATGCTCATAGAATAACCACATTCCTTTTGCTGCATCCATTGCACTTCCTCCACCTATTGCAATAATTACATTAGGCTTAAAGTTTTCCATAACTTTTACACCTTTTTTGATTGTATCAAATGATGGATCTGATTCTACATCACTAAATATTTCTGAATGTACATATTGTCTTCTATTTCTTAAATGATATAAGACTTTATCAACATATCCTAATTTTACCATACCTTCATCTGTTACAATAAATGCTCTTTCTATATTTGGCATTTTCTCTAAATAAGCTATTGAACCAGCTTCAAAATATATTTTTTGTGGAATTTTAAACCATTGCATATTAACTCTCCTTTTCGCAACTCTTTTTATATTAATTAAATTTACTGATGATACATTTGCTGTTGTTGAATTACCACCAAATGAACCACATCCAAGTGTTAGTGATGGCATATTTGTATTATATATATCACCTATTGCTCCATGAGTTGATGGAGAATTTACAATAATTCTTCCTGCTTTCATTGTTT
>CANQNU010000080.1 GCA_947625295.1 uncultured Clostridia bacterium
AGCAATACAACAGCTTTATAGAGATTTTGCTTTACAATATGGTGAAATTCAAAAATCAGAGTTATCAGAAAGCGAAAAACAAGCAAGAATAGATGAGTTGCTTGAAAAAACTAATAATGCAGAGGAGATATTAAGAAATACAAGAAGTTTATCAGAATTATCAAGTGAAGATAAAGAGGCTTTAGGTATAAAAGAAGCAAATGAGCCAGTTGTAGATGAAAAAGTTGTTGATACTTTGGTTTCAATATATGCAACTAAAGCTAAAATGCCAGAAAATAGTTTTGCTACAGGAATATTAGATAATATAACTTTAAGAGAGGATGAAGTATTAGAAGAAATAGATACAACTGCATTTGAAGAAGAATTAAAACAATTTTTCACAGAGCATTATTATGATTTATTAAATAGTGGCTATAATAGTTTTCTTTCTGATATAACAGAAGTACCAGATGAAGATAGAATTTTATATAAAAAATATGGGGATTTAGCTCAACTTGCTATAAAACACCAATTGGATCCTAAAAAATTTGAATATTTTGGTTATCAAATTACAGTACAAGAAGGTCTAGTTGCAGAAGAAGATTCAAATTTTGGTAGAAGCAATGTGTTTTATGCTACTCCAGAAGGAATAAATAGAAGAATATATGATTTATATAGCAAAGCATTATATCAAGAACAAAAAAGTAATGGCAGAGATCACTTTTTAAATGGTACAAGAGAATTAAAAAATGTTTATATTACTTATGCAGAAAAAAATGGGTTTGAGATACAAGATAGAGATGTACTTGAAGAAATACCAGTAGATATTAAAAAAGTACAAGGTATTGCAAGTTATATAAACAGAGTATTAAATGAAAATGGAACAATATCAAGTGATATGACAGAGCAATTTGCAACTGAAATACAAAAAGACTATTCAAAAATAATGAATTTGACTTCATTTGACTTTGGAGAACTAGAAGCAGTAAAGCAACTATCAAATGATAAATATGTATCACTATATTTAAGTATTAACGAAGATAGTGTATTAAAAACAGATGAATTAAGCCCAGATATTGCGTATGGAACACCAGAATATATAAGAGATGAATATAAAATACTTATGGGAAGAATAAAAGAATTATCTTATACAGATGCTTTTTCTAGTGGATTTTTTGATGTTGAAAAAGCAAATAAGAAAAAAGAAGCATTTAGAAGATATATTCGTGATAATGGAATTGAAGAAATTGATATATCTATTCCAGAAGTAGAAATAGATCATAAAAAAACAGAACTGATTGCAGATGCTATATTAAATAAATATGGAGCAGAATATGAAAACAAAGAAGAAATGAGAGCAAGAATTCTTAAAAAAGTCGAAGATAGATACCCAGAAATGTTTTATGAAAGACAAACAATAGAATTAGATGATTTAGTTGGCGAAGAATTAAAAGATATGGGAAGTAATTTTGTAACTGAAAGATTATATATGCAAAAGGACTTTGGATATATTGGAGATTATAGTGGAGCTAATGGGGAATGTATATATGCAACTCCAGAAGCTATTGCAGAAAAAATAGAGGTATTAGATGATAAAATATCTAGTAGAGATTTTTCTTTTGAACAAAGAAGAATTAGAGAACAATTAGTACAATATGCTAAAGATAATAAATTTAAAATACAAATACCAGATATAGAAAGTGTTGAAGATAAAAGACAAAGACAACAAGACAGATTCTCTTTTAGAGGTAGTGGATTAGGTTTCTTTGACAGGGATATGTTACCAGATGATCCAACTGCTAGACCAAAAATAGAATTAAATGATTCTATTTCTGATGTTATCTATAAAGTTTCTGAAGGACTACCTGGAGCAATTGTGGGAATAACAGAACTTATGACATCGAATGAAGCAGGATATACGCTTTTACTAAGTTTAGATGATATGAATATAAGAGGCTCACAAGTTTGGGAAGCATATAAATACTTGTATAATGAAGATGGAAAGAAATTTGCAGAGGCTGTTAGTAAAAGAGATAAAAAGATGGTAGATTTCATAAATGAAGAATTAGCATCTGTAGGAGGAGAAAAAGCAGTTACAGGTGGAGCTTCTTTTGATAGAAATAAAATTCCAGATAAATATAGATTTACAGAAGAAGAAGTTGAGCAATTAAGAACGCAAAGAGAAGAAAGAATTGAAAGGCAAAGAATAGCAAGAGAAAAAATGCTTGCTAATAGTCCAGCTAAAAAGAAAAAATTAGCACAAAAGAGAAGAGAAGAAAGAGATGCAAAAAGAAAGGCATATAGAGAAAGATTAATTGTAAAAGGTAAGAAAAGTATTGGAGAACTAGATAAAGAACTAACCGAATTACAAGATAAAGAACAACAAGCAAAAGAATTATATAATCAGTATGAAGCACAACTAGAAAATCAAACTAAAGAAGGAAGGGAAGAACAATGATAGAAAAAATCAAAGAATTTTTTAGAAATTTATTCGGCATAAATAGTCAAAATTATTTAGAAGCACCAAAAAACGAAATGCCTAGAAATGAAATTTTACATACAAGCAATATAGAATCTCAAAATAAATATAATCAATTGCAAGAACAAATAAAAATAATTCCAGATCAAGAGAAAGAAAAAGCATTAAATTTACAAAAGGCTTATAAAGCTGGAGTAATCGAGGAAGAAGATTTATCAGAAGAAGATTTTGATATATTAAGTAAGTTATATGAAAGTCAAATTCAAAATACAAAAAGTTCTATAGAAAACTACCGAAAGAAGATTTTAAATATACAAAATAAATTAGTATCTAGTAATTAAATACAATATTATGTAAAAGGCAAGCTCCCAAACTTGCCTTCAAGTATATACATTTATCTCTCTAAATCCCGTTCTAAATTATAGTTTAAAGCTTACTAATTTTTTAATTTTTTACTTTCGTCATAAGGAAATGCTAATTTGGCGAATATTGGGCATTAAAAATAATCCTCAATATTCGTTCTTTTTTTGTACACTTTTTTCTTTATTTGTCCTCATTTTGATTAAAGTAAAAAAATCTGTGTGAATTTATTAATAATTTAAGAATAAAAATAGTTATTTTTTTGATTAAATTTTAATAAAATTACGAAGGTGAGTAAATGTGAATAAAAGTAACATAGATAAAAAAGAGCAAATTTTTTGTATATTTAATAATGATAAAGAAAATATAAATACACAAATAGAAAAAAGTTTTATTGCATATTTAAAAGATTCAATTAAAGATAATAAAAAAGATTGCTGATTTTAATAAGTAACGTTATAATTATTCTAGCAGGTGATTGCTAGAATATAGGAGGTTTTAGAAAATGTATGAGCATAGCGAATTACATTTTCTTAATCCGAACAACAATACATAAAATGTATTGTGTATAGACAGGAGGTGCAAATGAATTTTAGCAATCAAATTGTAAGTAATAGAATATTTAAAGTAGGAATATATATACGTTTATCTCGTGAAGATGGAGACAAATTAGAAAGTGATAGCATTTCTAATCAAAGAGATATTCTGCAAAGATATATAAAAGAAAATCAACTTGTTTTAATAGATGAATACAAAGATGACGGAATATCTGGCACAACTTTTGATAGACCAGATTTCAACAGAATGATACAAGATATTGAAAACAAAAAAATAAATATGGTAATTACAAAGGATTTATCAAGACTTGGAAGGGATTATATAAAAACAGGTTATTACATAGAAAACTATTTTCCAGAAAAAAGTGTTAGATATGTTTCTATATTAGATGGAATAGATACATTTTTAGATAGTACCAATAATGATGTAACGCCTTTTAAAGCTATTATAAATGATATGTATGCAAAAGATATTTCTAAAAAGATAAAAGGAGTTTTAAGAGAAAAAGAATTAAAAGGAGAATATTTAGGAAGTATTGCTCCATATGGATATAAAAAAAGTACTACTTATAAAAACAAATTAGAAATTGATAAAAATGTATCTTATGTAGTAGAAAAAATATTTGAATTATATTTACAAGGAAATGGATTTCAAAAAATATCAAATATTTTAGACAAAAAAGGAATTGATCCTCCAAGCAAATACTTTAATTTGAAGCATCAGAGAACAACTTGGAATCCAAAATCTATAAGAGCAATGCTTATAAATGAAGTATATATTGGAAATACTGTACAAAATAAATGTGTTTCTGTTTCATATAAAGTAAAAAAGCGAAAACCTAAGAATGAAAATGAATATATAAGAGTAGAAAATACACATGATGCAATTATTTCAAAGGAGAATTTTGTAAAAGCACAGGAAATTTTAAAAAATAAAAAAAGCCTATCAACACCAAAACATGATGAATTACTAAAAGGACTAATCTTTTGTCATAATTGCGGAAGACAACTTAGAATTTGTTATCGTGGGAAAACGAAAAAGATTGGCTATATAGATTGTAGTTTAGCAAGAAGCAAAGATAAAAAATGTAGAACATACAATTATAATTACAATAAATTTGAAAATAAAGTGCTTGATAATATAAGAGATATAGTTAATACTTTTTGTGATAAAAATGCTTTAAAATCGATATATGAAAAGAATAAAGATAGTTATAATCTGCTTATTAAAAAAGAAGAACAAAAAATTTTAGCTATAAAAAATCAAATAGAAGATATATCCAAAAAACTAGATAAAATGTATATGGATAACTTAAATGGAATTATAACAGATAATGACTATTTTAGATATTCAAGAGATTTTATGAAGCAACGAGAAAAACTTGAAAATAACTGCAAAGAAATACAAAATAAAATAAAGATATTACAAAATAAAATTCAAATCAATCAAGATAAAGAAAAAACAAATCAAGTAATTGAAGAATTTTTAAAGTTTGAAAATCCAAGTAAAAAAGTATTATTTGAATTAATAGATAAAATAGAATTAGATGAATTTAAAAACATATACATATATTTTAATTTTTCAGAGTTAAATATAGTTAAAGAACAAATGAATAATATAAATTTTATAGAAAGTGCATAGTTAAAATTATATTGGTAACTTTAGCAATGCCTCACATCTTGCATGGGTATATGATATTTATTGCAAAACTGGAATTAAAGTATCATTTCCAATTATTGCAGACAGAAGCGGAGAAATAGCCAGAAAATATGGGATGATTTCAAGTGATATTAGTAATACACAAACAGTTAGAAATGTATTTGTAATTGATGATAAGGGAATAATAAGAACGATTTTAATTTATCCACTAAATATTGGTCGATTTATTCCAGAAATAATTAGAATTGTTCAAGCTTTACAAATGGCAGATTGTGCACAAGGTTCTACCGCTGCAAACTGGATGCCAAATCAACCGGTTATTATTCCTGCACCACAAACATTTGAAGCTCTTCAAGAAAGAAATGAAGAAATTGAAAAGAATCAAAATGGAATTAGTTGGTATTTAAGTTTTAAAGAACCAAAAGATTGTAAAACAATAGAAAATAGGGAAAGTAAGCAATTAGAAGAAAAAGAAAATAGAATAACAAATAATTAAAAAAAGGGGAAAAACAATAGATAGTGAAATTTTGCTTTCAGTAAGAAAAAAATAGAACGGTAAAAAACTACCGCTCTATTTTCCATTTTTATTTCATAACAAAAAACAAATCGAAAAAATTCATTCCATTATCAGCTCCTACAACTATGAGTGGTATAGAAACAATAAAAGTAACAAAAATAAGTAGTTTCCAAACAATCAAAATTGG
>CANQNU010000081.1 GCA_947625295.1 uncultured Clostridia bacterium
GATGCAAACGGAAATAAAGTTATAGCTGGATCAGTTGGATGGTCTAGAAGAATAGAAGCTTTACAAGTTATGCTTGTAAAAACTGAAAAAGAACCAGAAAAACAAGAAAATATTACAGTAGAATTACCTACTAAATATATAAATAATGTAAATAATGGAAAAATGGAAAAAGCTAAAATCAAAATAGCTAATCAATTAGATGAACCTATAACAGCTGTTAAAGCTCAAATGCTTGGAGAAGATGGAAAACCAGTAGTAGACGCAGAAGTAACATTAACACCAAGTATAGTAATTCCTGCTCATGCAAATCAATTAGATAATGTAACAATTGATTTATCTTCATTAGTTACAAATAAAATACCAGCAAATAAGGAATCTACATTCCAATTAGTTGATAATAAAAATAATACTATAGCTACATTTACTGTTGAGAATCGTAAAGATGCAAAAGTAGATGCAAAAGTAACTACAAATCGTACAGGTTCAGAAAAAGCTGAAGTATCTGTAGAAGGCTATGGAGATGCTAAAGTAGCAAAAATGCATTATAAAATATTAAAAAGATCTAGTTCTAGTACTCAAGAGCAATTAACTGAAAAAACAGGTGGAAAAAGAGGTAGTAAAAAAGTTGAAAATATTTTAGATGATAAATTATCAGTATCATTAATAAATAATAAAGTAACAGATGCTAGTTTAGATGCTTCAAAATTAACTGATAAAAAATTTGAAACAGGAGCAGCTTATGACCTTTACTATGTATTAGAAGATGAATATGGAAATATTCAACAAAAAGATACTGAAATTAGATCTGCAGTTATAACATTAGATGGTGAACTTTCAGAATCAGACGACGTAATTGAATCAGTAACTGCACCAGATTTAACTAAAACAACATCAACTGCTGATGCAATAAATGGTGTATTTACAATTAAGTTAAAAGATAAAAGTTTTGTTAACCAAAATTATTATACATTAACATTATATAAAGGTAGTGATGTTGTATATAGCGCAACAAAAAAACTTACTAGCGATAAAGTTGCGATAAACACTCTTAAAGATGTTGACAATTCAACTATATTAATGTCAAAACCAGGTGAATATGTGTTAGAAGTAGCTGTAGCTGGAACAGAAGCAAAAAAATCTTCAGAATCAGTAAAATCTGAAAAAGTAACTGTAACACAATTATCTGAAGTTTCAGATGTTGCATTTACAATGGATACATCAAATACTAAAAAAATAACATGGAATAGTTCTTATGGAAAAGATGATATCAAAGAGTTCGAAGTAGCAATTTACGAAATAGATGTTGAAACTGGTGAAAAAGCAAATTCTACAGATATTTTAAATGGTAAAACTAAGACTGCTGCTGGAGATAAAAGAGAACTTGTTATAGACTCAACAGTTCCACTTGTTAGTGGTACATCTTATAAAGCATATGTAACAACAGTAGCAAAAAATAATCAAATAGCTGAAATAAATTCTGAAGAATCAGAATCAAAAGGATTCTTTACTTTAGGTACAACAGCAGTATCAGTTGATAAAACAAAAACAACATCAAACTCGATTTCATTAAAAGTTACACCAGTAAATGTTACCAATAAAACAACAAAATACAATGTAGAATATTATCGTGTTGATGATGCTGCAAAAGTTGATCCATCAAAACAAGCATATACAGATAAAAAAGTAATAGAAAATGCAGAACTTAAAAAAGAAAATAATAACTATTACATAACTATAGAGGGCTTAGAATCAGGAGTTAAATATGGATTCAGAGTAATTGCAATAGTTGATAACGTAGAAGGAATGTCAGCATTTAATACTGCAGCAAATTCTGTAACAGAAGAAACTACTAAAAAGGCAATGCCTTCAGTTTCTGGAATGGCAGTTTCAAAAACTGCTGGTGTTGGTAAAATTTGTCATGAATCAACTGGAATCATCAATATTAATAATGTTAAATATGAAAATATAGCTACTGATTATCCTGCAGAATTAGCAAAAATTGATGCAATTATTCAAAATTTACAAGAAGGAGATATAATAAAAGATTATTCTCCAGAAAAAATTACAATTGACTTTGAAAGTAGAGCTAATGCTAATGTTGCATTAGGAACTGTAACAGACATGACAATTGAATTAATAGGAGATGATTTCTCAAGAAAAATTACAGCTACTGGAGCAAAAGAAATAATCTTAAGTGGAACAAATGGAGCAGAAGCATTATTTGATGTAAGTAGTCTTGCTAGTGCTAACGCTAAACAAGTTACACTAAAAAATACAGCTAAAGTAGTAACAGGCGGTAAAAGTGTAGTATTATCAGCAGGAAATACAGCAATTGTGGATGATATAACAGTAAAAGCTTCAGCTGAAACAAAAATGGCAACTTCTAATACTAACACTTTAACAATTGATGCAACTAATGGAAATAATGACTTAGAAATTACAACTGAAAAAGGTCTAAATCTTGTATTTAAAGGAGAAGCTGGTTATGGTTCAACACAAACTGGAAATGTAAAAATTACAGCAACTAGTGGAACATTGAAAGTTTCTTCAACTACAATGAATGTAGAAAGCAATATTAAAATTGATGCAACAGACGTTGATTCAATAACAGTAAATGGAGCAGAATTATCAGGAGCTAAAGAAATAGAAGTAAAAACAACTGCTAAAGATGTAGCTGTAGAAACAGTAACAACTATTACAACAAAATCAAAAATTGCAGCACCTATCACTATACCAACTGCTGCAGCTGTAGAACTAAGAACTTATACTGATGCAGAATTAAAAGCAGGTATTGGCGCAAATAATTCAATTAAAATTGAAGACGCACAAGAAATGGAAACATTTAGAACTTATTTAGCACAATTTGGTGTATTAGATGTTAAAGGTGATGATGGTAAATATATTACAATTTCAGGTACTACTAAAGACCAAAATGCTGTAACAATAAAAATTCCATCAGGAGTATCAAAACAAGCTATTACAAATTTACAATAAAAAACTTAAAAAAGACTTTCGTAAGAAAGTCTTTTTTAAGTTTTTTATTATTCTAGTCCTTCAATTGTAGCTCCACTTAATGAAAGTTTTTCACCTGCTGGTAATTTAATTGTTACTTTTTTATCAGAAGGTGTGCTAGTTGTTGTAACTGTAGCACCTTTATCACATAAAGCTGAACCGAAAGCGCTGAAATAATCTACTAATTGTTGTAATTGAACATCTGATAACTCTTTTATAGTACTCTTAGCGATTCCATTATTTCCACCAACTTTAACTGCATCAAGTTCAGTTCCATCTCTTAATGCTTTTAATGATTCTAAAGTATAATTTTTAATTTCTACATCTGATAATTCAATTGGTGATTCTTTTTCTGTATATGCTGTTATTGTTTTTTCATTTCCTTCTGTATTTGTTTTATCTGTAGAAACTATTACTGTTTTTCCACCTTTAAGACCTTTATCTTGTATATTAATATTTCCATTTGTTGTTTCTACTGTTATATCAGCAGCCATGTTTCCGCTATCTAAAGTAGCACCTGCCCTTACAGTTACATTAGCATCTGATTTTATTTCGATTGCTCCTATTTGTGTTTGACCTGCAGTAGCACCATTCATAAATGTAACATTTAATGCTTCACCAGAATGATTTGAAATGTTTATTGTTTGTTCACCAGCTGGATCAATTTTTAATGTATGACCACTAGAATTAGTTTCATCAATTTTTAAATTTCCGCTTGAAGAAATATCAATATCATTTACAGTTGCTGTAGCTCCTGCTAAAATTGTTACTTTAGCTGTAGCTGTATCATTCGCTACTTTTACGCCATTTCCTAATTTAATTTCCGCATTCTTTCGTGTTTGTTGTGATACCTTAAATAAAGGTCCATCAACAGTTACATCTCCAGTTAATATAATTTCTTTTACATTGTCAGAATTTGCTTTTACTTCTTGCAACCATTTATTTCCTTGAATTTCAAGTATTCTCTTTCCTGCTTTAATATCTCTAGCTGTTCCATTAGTAGCAACTTCGCAAGATTTAATTGTAACTTTTTCATCTGTTACAGAAACTATCTTATCCCCATCTTCTAATGATGCCACAAACTTAATAGCAAAACCATTTGCTTTTGTTGCATCAAGAAGTTTGTTTGGATCATAGTAGTTTGTAGGATTATCTAAGTCAATTTTTACTCCATCAATATATAATTTTTGGTTATTACGTGCAGTACTTGCATATACTTTTCCTCCAGCAGTATCTTCTGGTTTAGAAGCAGTTTTAATAACTGTTTTTCCATCTAATGATGGTAAAGTAGCTTTTGTTTTTGTATCTGATGTTTGTTCTGTTCTTCCTTCTGCTTTATCTCCATCTACATGTGCAACTAAAACAAATTTATAACCATCTTCAGTATTTGGTTCTAAATTGTCTACTACTACTGTTTTTCCATCTTTAAATTCTACATTTTCTATTGTTTTTGAATATTTCCAATGAGCATCTTCATGTTCTGGTTCTACATAAGTCCAAACTTCTACATCATAAGTTACTTTATCACCTAATTCATTTATCTTAGCTATTTGAGTAGGATCAGACATTGTTAAATCTATTTCTTTATCTGTTACAGCTTCAGCTGTCATAGTTATTTCAATATTGCAATAGTCTTTTGTTGTTTGTGTTGCTTCTGAACTTACAACTTTTCCACTTCCATTTGCAATTATTTCTGCTTTGTAACGAGTGTTTGTAGTTGATACATCTAAATTATTATTTCTGGTACATTCTATTTCTTTTAATCCTTTACCTACATTAATATTTTTTATTGTAGCTGTTTCTTCATAGCTTTTACTTGCTGGTACATATTTATAAATATTTATTGTATATCCTGTAAATGCTTCATCTTCTTTATCTGTATATTCATTCCATTTTAAATATACTTTGCTTGTTTCTTTATCTACTTCGAAATGAAGTCCTGTTACTGTTGCTAATTGTGATACTTCAAATTCAACTGGCTCTGTTTCATCAGAAGATTTTGTTGAACCATCATTTTTTCCTTTTGAAACAACAGTTAATGTATATTTTCCATCTGCTGGTATTTTAGTTGATATATCTGTTCCTATTGTTCCATCTCCTTGATTAGCTGGTACTTCAGCTACTACCTTTCCTTCTGCATTATATATTACTATTGTATAACCATCATCTGGTGCTTGAGAAGGTTCTGTAAATTTAACTTTTAAATCATCATCTACTTTTACATCTGTAACTTTCTTTTCTTGAGTTGCTTGGTCTACTGGAACTACTGCATTATATATATTGACTCCTGAAAGATTTCCTGCTTTATTTTCTACTACAAAATATACTGTATATTTTTTAGTATTAACTAATGCAGACCAATCTAATTTTGCGTCAAATGCATTGTTTGTAACTACTGCTTCTTTAATATCTGCATGTTTTGTAGGATCCATAAAGTTTACAGTAGTATCTACATTAGTAGGATTATCATCTTCAGATGCTAATATATAATGTACTTTTACTATATCACTTCCATCTTTTGCTTCAAATTTTAATTTAGCTCCTTGTGTTCCTTCACGACTTGCACTTATTCTAACAGCTTCTGGATGAATTCTATTTACTGTCACTTCTGCTG
>CANQNU010000082.1 GCA_947625295.1 uncultured Clostridia bacterium
CTATTGCATTATTTATTGCATTAGTTTTATTCTATGTTTTACTACAATAATCTAAGCAAATCCAACCACTAGCTGTTAGTCCCCAATTACCATTAACTTTTGTTACTGTGCATACTACACCACGTTTATATCCGTTTGTATAATAGTTACCTAATCGTTTATTTTGATTTCTAGCATTAGAAGTAAGTTGTTTATATGTTTTAGCTTTATATTTTGTTCCTGCTCCATAACGTACATTTAATACGCTAGCATTAACTTTATAATTACCAGTCCTATATCCACTTATTGTTTTTGTTGCTGGTGTACTTGTATATATGTAACTTGCTAAATAATTAGAACTTACCCAACCATTTATTGGAGTAATTATATGAGACCAAGCTCCATTAGTTCCATCTACTTTAACTTGTGTATTTTTGTTTAAACTTCCTACTATTCTTCCATTAGGTGTATTTCTTACGTTTAGATTTAATGACTTTGTGTTTACATATCTTGTATAATTTGAAGTAGTAACTGGTTGTGTGTTATTTACTTGAATATTATTATCATGAGCATAACAGAAGAATCCTTTTGCATTTGCATATTTTATAAAATTATCTACACTACAATATACCGTATTTCCATTTACGGATACTTTACCTCTTCTTGTTGATGTTTCAAATTTTCCAGAATATAAATATGGGTCATATATACTTATCGTATTTTCATCTATACCAATTAAAACAATAAAATGTCCTCCAGTTGTAAATAAGCCATTTCCTACACTTGCTACAACATATCTTTTATTTTGTAATAATTGTAATGCTCTTTGAATATCAGATGTTTCTTCATAACCGATATTAAATTCGTCTGCTACTGCCCTAAATGCTGACCAATATGTACCGTTATTAGCTGACCTGTATCCGTATTTTACGAATAAATCCGACATCATGTCTGGAGTTATTGTCCCCTTGCATGCTGTTACTATCATGCTAGCAGATGTAGGTCCACAGCCACTTGTTCCTATTGTTTGACTCTTATCTTCTACACTAGAATACATTTTATTAGACCATCTGCTATCTATTTGTGAATAATATGTAAGCCCTTTATAATCTCCAAGTTCAATGTTCCAATTTCTTGCTTTGTCTCCTTCATATGCTATTTCTCCTTGAAGTTCAAAAGCTTCGCTTTCTACTTCTTGTTCTTGTTCATTTTCTTGTCTCTCTGTTTGTTCAATTATTTCTGTAGATGGCAATTGTTTTACTTCTTCATCTGTCATTTCGTATGTTGAAATATGATTTGTAACTTCATTCATTGTATTATCAATTATTTCGTTGACTGATTTATCTTTGTTGGTTTCATAAAATCCTAATCCTGTTAATATACCTATTACAATAGCAATTATTGCGACTATTATACTTTTTTTATTCAATTTTTCTTTCATTAAATTACCTCTTTCTATTTTAATTTCTTATATTTTTCTTTTATGTATGCTATTTCACTATCTGCATAATGATTTTTTACATGTAATTTTTCTACCAAATATTCATATCTTCCAAAAATATCTAAAATTGTTTGGAATTCTTCTCTTGTTTTCTGTATTCCTTTATGAAGGTCACTAGCAAAAGCCACTATTAAATACCTATACTGTCTTCTATTGTCATGATAAAGACCTTCTAATTTTTCATCAAGTTTTTTATTTAAAAATTTTGCTAATATTCCAAACAATGTTGACATTGAAATTAACAGTCCTATCAATACTTGTACATTACTTAAATCTTCCCTTTTTTCTCCCTCCTTATCATTCATCTAGCTTTTTAAAATAAATATTTGTCCACTTACATTGTCTTTCATACATTCAACGTCATTTTGTACATATGGAATAAAATCTCGTATTAATTCTTCTCCTTGCCATATCTTGAAATAGTAAATTTTACCTAAAAAAGAATTATATTTTACGTTATTTTGATTTAATGAGCCCAAATACATATTTAAAGTATCTCCTGTTACTGTGGCTGACACAGTATTATCAAAGTCTTCATCAATATTACATGCCGTTGTGCTTAATTTAATAATAGTTGATTTACCTACAGAAAATGTATGTGAAAAATTAGGTTTAGACGTACCTACTCTAGGCATAATTTGTGTATTTGATATAGCACATGCAAAACTATTTTTTGAATTGGTTGCAGTTCTACTTCCAAATATAAAAATATTACCTGATAAGCTTTGAGTAAGTTCTAATTTTATTTCAACCTTTGTATCTTGATTTGGTTTTATTTCTGTATCTATATAATGTAAACCATCTAATGTTATATATTGTTTATCGATTATTAATTCTACTTCAATTATCATTGTATCTACTACTTCTATTTGTTCATTTTCAATTAACTTGTATCCTTCTTTGCTAGCTGTATATGTATATGTACCTACTGGTAAAATATAAAGATAAGCGTTGTCACTTTTGGGTTGCATTATCTCACCTTTTGAATCTTTTACAACTAATGTTAAATTATTTGGTGTGCAATTGAATGTTACTTCATATTCTTTTGGAGAACTCAATATTTTAATCAGTTCTTCACTCGTAATATTTGCCTCTTTAACTGTACTAAATGGTAAATTAAGTTCTGTAATCATATAATATTATTCCTCCTTATTTTTTCTGAATGCCTTTTTCTCCAAGCTTTTGCATAAGGTGAATTTGTTTCATGTCCAGCACTGTCAAACTCTAATTTCTTACAATAATCTATCATTTCATCATAACTCATTTTTAATTGTTTTACCTCACTATTCATATAGTCGTAAAATGTACCTATCCAACTTTCACAAAAACGACAATCAGAATAATTCTTAACATTATAAAGCATTGTTTCGATATCAGAATATACTATTTCATTCCAATATTTATCCTTTAGTCTTTTTCTTAATTTTGCAACATTGTCTCTTAACGCATACCAATCTTCTTCTAACGGTTTATAATCTGTTGAAGCTACTTCTTTCATAAAATCTAATAAATTATAGAAAGCATATACATTAAAATTTAAAAATTTTTGTTTCATAGCTTCATCTTCTTCATCATTAAAACCATATTTTTCATTAAATTCCTCACAAAAATCTAAAATCATATTACTACTTCCCATTGTCCAGCCTGCTAAATGTTGTGTATAATGGAGATCTTGTCTTGATAAAGATTTTTCATTTGGAAACCAAAATGCAGTTGCTTGGCAATCTTTATTTTCTTCATAACAAACTTTTATTACTTTATAATAATTATCATGTGCAATAGCATAATCTAATTGATTTATAAAAGGATAATCTTCACCTTGACGTGAATTTTTTCCAATAGGACAATGAATATCATATTGTTCAATAAATTTTCTATTATAACATCTACTCTGTACCCAAATAGAATGTCCGTGGTATATTATGTTCATATCCATTTGTATCAAATGAATAAACTAATCCATGAATACATGCTATTGGTTGTCTATCTCTTTTTTTTGCTTCTTCATTAATAATATTTAAAAATCTATCACAAGCATTTGGAGCAAGCATGTCGTCACAATCTATTAATAAGAAAAAGTTATAATCTCCTGCTTTCCACCCTATTTCTCTACTTTCACCTTGATATCTATGTTCTTTATTTTTGATTAATGTTATTTTAATATAGTCTGTATTATAAAATTTTTTAAATTCTTCTGAAATATAATAATCATAATAACTTTCGTTATTTTCCCCTCTTTTTTCTATATAATCATCTACTAAAACAAGATGTATATTAAAGGGATTATTGGGAGAAATGAATTGATGTATTACAGAAAAAACCATTCTGTCTGTTTTTTCTCTATCTCCCCACATTGGACTAACTACTGTAATTCCTTTTTCTATCATTTACTAATTCCTCCATTATATATATTTATTTTTTAAGTACATTTGTTATTGAAGTTGTTGATGAACTCGTCATTGTTGTTGTAGTTAATTCTGTTATATCATACATATTATCTGAATTTAATGCAGTCGTATAACCAGAATCTGAAACCTTTTTTGTCTCTGTTGAACTTGTTGTAAAGTCTGAAGAAAATGGTCCATAACTAGTTGATGTAACACGAGAACTTCTACTAGTTGTTGTCGATGTAGTAGTACTTCGTGAACCTGAACCTGTTGTTTCGTTTATTAAATATGATCTTGATGTTGACCTACTTGTAGAAGCAGTCATTGGACTGGTTACTCTAAGTGTTTCCCAAACAAAAAAAAGGGTTGAAGACGCAGTTGAAGTTGTTCCATTACTATATGTTCCTGAACCAGATGTCCAGCTATTGTCTGTATATCTACCATTAGTTACTCCTGATGTAGTTCTACTAGAAGTAACTGATTGAGTCCTTGTCGTAGAAGAACCGTTTCCTGTTGTTCCTACAGCAGTAGACCAATATGTCTGATAGTTAAATGTAGATTTAAACTTAGATGAACGTCTTGATGTAGAATTCCTATATGTTGAATATGTATGATAACCTGAATATCCTCTAACACTTGTTGTTAATGTTGACGTTGATGAAGTTCTTGATGCAGTACGTGTATTTGTATGTCCTGCTGTAAAATCACCATAAAATGGAGATACATCTGTTGTTGCGTAATAACTTGTTCTTGATGTAGTTGTGTTTATTGTTGTACGCACATTTCCTGAAGCATTTGTTCTTATTGAACTTGAACTTGTTTTTCCACTATAACCTGTTGTTTTTGTACCAGATGCTTCTGATGATATTGTAGTTTTTACTAATGATACTCCATTTAAATTTAATCTTCCTATCATATTAGACCACCTGCTTTTTTATTTTTGTTATATCTATTGTTATTTCATCTAAAGGCTTATCTGCTAATATTATTTTATAGCCACCATCATAACTATCTGTATATCCCCTACTATTTATTTTGTTCATGTTGTCTATATCTAAATCTCCTAATATTTTTGTATTTGAAGTTACAGTTGTATCTTTTACATCATATTCATAATATTGTGTTTCTTCATTTTTAATCCAGCCCTCAAGAGGAATTGTTATTATAGTTCCTTTTGCTATACTGTCTTTTACTAAATTTTGTGTATTTTGAATATCAATTTCTAATTCTGTTATTTTGCTAGTATTATTAGTAATATTATCTTGTAGGTCTGTTTTTATTGCATCTATTTGTGTTGTTACATCTTCATTTTTTGCATATTGTGATAAGTCAACTTCTGTTGTTCCTATTATTTCAAAATCATTATTTATCCATATATATTCATTATATATATTAGGCTTTTTACCATTATTTTTCATTAAATATATTATACCTTTGCTTCCTGTGTCAGGTAATACATCTACAATTTCATAATCAAATCCTTGTATTCCTGATATTGCAGTAGCAATTGCTTGATTCATTTGTTCTAATGATACATCACCTTGTTCTCCTTTATCGCCTTTATCTCCTTTAGGTAAAACGAGATTTAGTATTTGATTAGGGCTATCTCCTTCTATGGTAGCTTTAGCTTCTTCTCCTTTTATTACTTTGCCTATTGAAAGTATATTAGGTTCACCGTTAAA
>CANQNU010000083.1 GCA_947625295.1 uncultured Clostridia bacterium
AAATTTTCTTTTTTTAATGTTTCTGATATTGCATCTGCTAGGCTATATTCATCTTCTATAATTAGTATTTTCATAAATTTTTTTCCTCCTATTTTATGATATTATATTAGTTAAACATTGAAAATTTATTGAAAATTTTAGGTTCTTTATCTTTTTTTATTATTTATATATGTATCATAATTATTATATTTCGTTTTTTAAATATACTTTTATCTGTCTTATAATATGAGGTATATTGTAATTTCCTGCAAATTTTGAATTGTCTAGCAATTCATCATTTATGGTTACCCATTCTAACTTATTTTTTTCTTCTATTAAAGTTACTTCATGTTTTAAAATACCATAATAAACTTGTAAATTATTTTCATATTTAAAATAATTTAAATCCATAAAATGATCTAATTCTATATCTTTACTAGATATTCCTGTTTCTTCAAATAATTCTCTATATGCTGCTTCATCATTCGTTTCATCTTTTTCTACTTTACCACCAACAAAATTATATAGTCCTTTATATGGTTCTTTTGCTCTAATGCAAAAAAGAGCTTTGTCTAAATTAATATTAAATATTACTACTAAATTAAATTTTTTCATATTCTACTCCTAAAAATTTTACTTTTAATTTCAGTAACAACTTACTGTTTTATTTTAAACTATAATAGCATAAAAGCGAATGAATTTCAATTTTCACTCGCTCTATATTTATAATTTTTAGTTTATTAAAAAATTTTATTTATTCTAACTTTTATCAATAATTCTATTACATTCTACAACTGTTGAGTTATTAGGAATATTTGTTAATACTGTGCTATTTGCACCTATTTTAACATTATTTCCTATTTTTATTGGTCCTAAAACTTTGCTTCCTGCTCCAACCATAACAAAATTTCCCAAATCAGGGTGTCTTTTATATTTATCCTTTCCTGTTCCTCCTAATGTTGCATTATGATAAATTGTGCAATCATTTCCAATTGTTGCAGTTTCTCCAATTACAATTCCCATACCATGGTCAATAAATAGTCTTCTTCCTATTTTTGCACCTGGATGAATTTCTATTCCTGTAAAAAATCTACCTATTTGGGAAATAAATCTTGCTAGGAATAAAAATTTTTTTCTATATAAAAAATGAGCAATTCTGTGAAAAATCAATATATGAAAACCAGGATATAATATTATTACTTCTAATATATTTCTTGCAGCAGGATCTTTTTTCATAATATTTATTGCATCTTCATAAAGTTCTTTTAAAAATCGCATTTAATTTATCACCTAACCTATCTAATAATATATCATATGCACTTTTTGATTTTATTCTACTTATATTTTGTAATTTAAAATTTTCTACTTTTTCCAATTTCGACAGACTTTTTGCTTTCTTTCTTATAAAATATTTTTGAACTTTAAAGCAAGAGGTTCACGTTTACTGCATTTTTCTAATAGGAGGTGTTACTTTGCCTTTTTCAAGATATCTATATTCTAAAGTTAAAGAATCTAAAGAAAAATTTGGTCACTTAATATTAAATCAGGGTGAAATTAAATTTTTAAGCTATTATAATATTGATTTTAATCCTGATGACAAACCTGATACTTATTGTGTTGATTGCGATAAGCTGAGGAAACTCTTTTGTAACTAGTTAATTAACTAAAAAAATGCAGTAAATAAAAATTTCTGCTTGTTGTGGAAATGTAAAACGTCACTTAAATATTAATTTAGGTGACGTTTTATTTTTCATATATTTTTTTCTAGTTCTTTAATCTTATCTCTTAATTCTGCTGCTTTCTCAAATTCCATATTTGAGGCATGTTTTAACATTTCATCTGTTAGTTTTGCAATAATGTCTTTTATATCTTCATTTTTATCTAATTTATATTCTGTTTTTATATCTTCAATAACAGTAGCTTTTATAATATCTCTTACTGATTTTTGAATTGTTTTAGGCGTAATATTATTCTTTTTATTATATTCTTCTTGTATTTTCCTTCTTCTATTTGTTTCTGAAATTGCTTTTTCCATACTGTCTGTTAATTCATCTGCATACATAATAACTGTTCCATTAGTATTTCTTGCAGCACGTCCAATTGTTTGAATTAAAGATCTTTCTGAACGTAAAAATCCTTCTTTATCTGCATCTAAAATAGCAACTAATGAAACTTCTGGTATGTCTAGTCCTTCCCTTAAAAGATTTATTCCTACTAGTACATCAAATTCTCCAATACGAAGATTTCTAATAATCTCCATTCTTTCTAATGCTTTTGTGTCTGAATGCATATAATTTACTTTAATATCTAAACTCTTTAAGTATTCTGTTAAATCTTCTGCCATCTTTTTTGTTAAAGTTGTAACAAGGACTCTTTCTTTTCTTTCTACTCTAATTCTAATTTGTTCTAATAAATCGTCTATTTGATTAGTAACTGGTTTCACTTCTATTTTTGGATCTAATAATCCTGTTGGTCTAATTATTTGTTCTACTACATTTTCATGGCTATGTTCTTTTTCATATTCTGCTGGTGTTGCACTAACAAAAATGACTTGATTTAATTTTTCTTCAAATTCATCAAATTTTAATGGTCTATTATCAAAAGCTGATGGTAGACGAAATCCATAATTTACTAGTGCTTCTTTTCTAGCTCTATCTCCATTATGCATTGCTCTTACTTGTGGAATAGTTGCGTGTGATTCATCTATAAATAATAGGAAATCGTCTGGAAAGTAATCAAATAAAGTGTAGGGTGGACTTCCTTCAGGTCTTCCACTAATATGTCTTGAATAGTTTTCGATTCCTGAACAAAATCCTGTTTCTTTCATCATTTCTATATCAAAATTTGTTCTCTCTTCTATTCTTTGTGCTTCAATTAATTTATTCTGAGATTTAAAATATTTTACTCTTTCTTCCATTTCTTGTTCAATTGTTACAATTGCTCTATCCATTTTTTCTTTAGTTGTAACATAGTGTGATGCAGGAGAAATTAAAATGTGTTTTCTTGTTCCTATTGATTTACCTGTTAATGGATTAATTTCTGTTATTTTCTCTATCTCGTCTCCCCAAAATTCAACTCTTACAGCAGATTCTGATTTATCAGAAGGATATATTTCTACAATATCTCCTTTTGCTCTAAAAGTTCCTCTTTGGAAATCAATTTCATTTCTTGTATATTGCATTGTTATAAGTTTTCTTAATATTTCATCTCTAGATTTTTTCATTCCAGGTCTTAGAGATATCATCATTCCTTGATAGTCAATAGGATCTCCTAATCCATAAATGCATGAAACAGATGCTACTATAATAACATCTCTTGTTTCAAATAGTGATAGTGTTGCAGAATGTCTTAATTTGTCTATTTCATCATTAACAGAGGAATCTTTTTCTATATATGTGTCTGAAGAAGGTATATAACTTTCCGGTTGATAATAATCATAATATGATACAAAGTATTCTACATTGTTTTCTGGGAAGAATTCTTTGAACTCACTATATAATTGCCCTGCAAGTGTTTTATTATGTGCTAAAACAAGTGTTGGCTTTTGTACTTTTTGAATGACATTTGCCATAGTAAATGTTTTTCCGTGAGCCTGTTACACCAAGCAAAGTTTGGAATTTTTTGCCTTCTTTAATTCCATTTGATAAGTATTCAATTGCTTCTGGCTGGTCGCCAGTTGGTTTATAATTTGATACTAATTTGAACATTTTTCCTCCTTTCTTTATCCTATGATATCTTTAATAACCTCTCCTGCTATAATTAAGCCAGCTACTGATGGAACAAATGATATACTTCCTGGCACTTGATTTCTTATAGTACATTTTCTAGCCGTTCCAGGAGGACATACACAATTTGTTTTACAGCTATTTTCTTCTGTCTCTATTGGTTTGATTGGTTCCTCTTTTGAATATACAACTTTAAGTTTTTCTATTCCTCTATTTCTTAACTCTTTTCTCATAACTTTAGCTAATGGACATATAGTTGTTTTGTAAATGTCTGTAACTTCAAATTTCGTTGGATCCAATTTATTTCCTGTACCCATACTAGATATAATAGGAATATTTAATTTGTTTGCTCTTACTACTAGCTCTATTTTTGCTGTTACAGTGTCAACTGCATCTACAATATAAGAAACGCTATCATCTAATAATTCCTTACTATCTGGCATAAAAAATTCTTGATATATCTCTACATTTGCATTTGGATTAATTTCCAAAATTCTTTGTTTTGCAACTTCTACTTTTGGCTTTCCAATTGTTTTTCTAGTTGCAATAATTTGTCTATTTAAGTTTGTTAAACAAATTTTATCATCATCAACTAATATAAAATTTTCAATACCTGCACGAGTTAATCCTTCTACTACATAAGAACCTACTCCACCAATACCAAAAATTGCTACTTTTGCATTATGCAATTTTTCTATTCCCTGTTTTCCAATTAATAATTCTGTTCTAGAAAATTGATTTTGCATTTTATTATGCTCCTTTTTCATATTATTTTTTAATTTTTAAATTTTTTTGCATATATTTCTTTTATATTAAATTATTTTTCCTCCACCTAAAACAATATCATCTACATAAAAAACTGCTGATTGTCCTGGTGTTAATGCTCTTTGTGGTTCATCAAATATAACTTTTATTTCATTTTGTTCTTGTTGAATAATTTCAGCCTTTGCCATTTTTGATGAATATCTAGTTTTTACTTCCACTTTCATTTGACCTTCAATTTTATCTACTAATAGTAAATTAATATCTTTTACTATAATCTCTTTCTTATATAACTCTTTTTCTTCTCCTACAATAACTTCATTTTTTAATTTATTAAATCCTAAAACAAATAATGGCACATGATATGAAATACCAAGACCTTTACGTTGTCCAATAGTGTAGTTATATAATCCTGTATGTTTACCTAAAATTTCACCTTTTGAAGTAACTATATTACCTACTTTAGGTCTTATATTTGAATTATTTTCTAAGAATTTTTTATAATTTCCATCTGGTACAAAGCAAATATCTTCACTATCTGGCTTATTAGCAACTTTTAAATTATTTTCCTTTGCTATTTGCCTTATTTGTTCTTTATCTTCAAAATCTGCTAATGGAAATAATACATGTTCAACTAAATCCTTTGGAATATTCCATAAAACATAACTTTGATCTTTTTTACCAGCATTTGATTTTTTTAAAACCCATCTATTATACTTTTCACTATATTCTGTTTTTGCATAATGACCTGTTGCTATGTAATTACACCCTAACTCTTTTGCCTTTTCCCACATCAAGCCAAATTTCATATACTTATTACACTCTATACATGGATTTGGAGTTCTGCAATTAGCATAGCAATCAATAAAATCATCAATAACAAATTTCTTAAACTCTTCTTTATAATTATATATAAAATGTGGTATACCAATAGAATTACATACGTTTTTTGCATCAATATATGTATTAACATCACAACAACTACTTCCTGCAAATAACTCCAAAGTAGTACCAATTACTTCATA
>CANQNU010000084.1 GCA_947625295.1 uncultured Clostridia bacterium
ACCTACACCTGTTATTACTCCATCTGAGTTTATTGTTGCCACTTGTGTATCTTTACTTTCGAATCTTACTCCTCTATTTGTTGCATCACTTGGTGTGATTGTTAGATTTATTCTTGTAGTTTCACCTACTGCTATTTCTGATTTTATAGGTTTTATTGTTATACTTTGTACTGGTTTAATATCTTCTGCCGTTGGATCATCCCAAAGTGCATACCATGTTTCTACTTCTGTTATCTCACCTTCTCCAAATAAAGAGTTACCTCTTTCATCTGTTCTCTTAATACCTTGCCCATTAGGTTTAGTATAATATCCTTTAAATGTACATCCATCTTTTTTTGGAATGTCAACACTTTCTCCTTTTAATAAGTTATTTATGTATCCTCCGTTGTCTACCCATGCCCCTACCTCTTCTTCTTGTATAACTACTCCATTTAATTCTGTCTTTTCAAACCTAAATGCACTATCTGATCCACCTGTTCCACCTTGCTTGTCGAAATTAATAGTTGTTATCCATACTGCTTTTAATTTTTCATCTTTGAAACTTAAACTCATATCATCTTCTGTAAGCCCTAAATTAATATAAGTTATGTCTTTTCCCTGAGAACTACCTTCAAATACTATAGGAGGCTCACTTTGTGCTATTCCATCTTCAAGTTCTCCTTCACCATTAAACACTGTTTTCACTTCATTTTGCGAAGTTACTCGCATATATCCATTAAATCTATATCCTTTTCTTGTTGGTATTTCTACTGGGTCATTATAAGAATTTGTCTGCTGTCCATCTATGATTGCGTAAAAAAAGCCAGTCCTAATAGTTCCATCACTACCATAATTTTGTTTTATGCTTTTATCCAGAATCCATATATATGAATCAGAACCTCCAGTTCCATTATTTTTATCAAGATACCATACATATTTTAACTCATCATTAGATGCATTATATCTTGATATTTGTCCCTTATATTCATTTTTAAATACCTTATTACTAAATAAGTAATTACTACCTAATCCTAATATTAGTGCTAATATTGATATTGTAAATATTAACACTACTTTGTTATTTTTAATAAATATCCCCTTTTTCATGCTATTTCTCCTTTTTTTCCTATTTTATTATTTAAATATTAATCATTTTTTTACATGAAATCAATAGGGTATTTTCATGTGTTTTCTGTGTTTTCTTACAGTACGTGGCTTTTCAAGGATTATTACGTTTAATTTATATTTCATTTACAAGTAATACCTAGTTTACATCTTTAGAAAAATCCGAAGATTATGTCTCCAGATTTTCATTTTAAAAATATATTAATTCTCCCATTCTATTAAATAAATTTGTATTTCTAACTCAAAAACATCAACATTAATTAAATTATTATATGTTGATGTTTTTAATTTTTATTTGAAGTTTAATTTTCTATATTTTACTAGTGAATATACACCAAATACTATTATTCCTATTCCTAATATTATTCCTATTGTTTCTCCTGTTTTTGGTAATATACTACTTGACATTGAAGAGTCTGTTCCGTTTGTTCCTGATA
The DNA here is from genome assembly GCA_947625295.1 of uncultured Clostridia bacterium. Taxonomy (GTDB): domain Bacteria; phylum Bacillota; class Clostridia; order TANB77; family CAG-508; genus CAG-269. The sequence goes on from CANQNU010000084.1 coordinate 1,542, forward strand.
TAGAAGATTGGCTTTTGTTGTTATTGCTATTTGAACTACTTCCGGAATTTCCTCCTTGGGTTGTTCCGCTTCCAGAATTATTGTTGTTATTATTGTTTGAGCTATTTCCTGAACCATTATTGTTGTTATTATTATTTGAGTCACTTCCTGAACCATTATTGTTGTTATTGTTGTCTGAGCCACTTCCTGAGCCATTATTGTTGTTATTGTTATTTGAGCTACTTCCTGAGCCATTATTATTATTATTATTTGAGCCACTTCCTGAACCATTATTATTGTTATTATTGTTGTTTGTTTCTGCTTTCCATGTCAACGTTTTAGATATTTTATTTCCGGCCTTGTCTATTACTGTTATTTCATAATCTCCGTCTTTTTCTAGCTTATAATAATATCTACCATCTTCTGTTTTTTGGCTTGTTATGTCTTTTCCATTTACTGATACTTTTTCTATTCCAGAATCACTATCTGTTGCTGTTATATATAATATATTATTTCCGTCTTCATCTTTTCCTACTTCTACTTTATTAATTACTGGTGCTTCTGTTTCTTTATCAGTATTTCCTTGGTTATCTTCACCTGGAGTATTAGTTTCTTCTTCCTTTACTGTAATTTTACAACTTGCTGTTTTTCCTCCATCTTCTGTTGTGGCTGTTATTGTTACTTCTCCTGCTTTTATTCCTTTTACTATTCCTGATGATGTTACTGTTGCTATTGTTTCATTACTACTTTTGTATGTTACCTTTTTATTTGTCGCATCATCTGGCTTTACTGTTGCTGTTACTACTGTTGTTCCCCCTACTTTAATTTCTGATTGTTGAGCTTGTATTGTTACTTCTTCTACCTTTACTTCTGTTTTAGCTGCTTCTTTCCATTGTGCTTGCATTTCCTTTATATTTCTATCTTTAAAATCTTTTAATAAAATACCTGGATTTGCTCCTTCAAGACTTAGACCTATGCCTCCATTTTCATCTATCATCTGACGAGTATAATCATCGAAATAATATCCTAAAAATTCATATCCATCTTTCTTTGGTATTTCTATTTTATTACTATCGCTTATTGGATCTCCACTTGAATTTTTGCATAGTTTTAAATTATCTTCAGAATCTCCAACTAAGTATATAGTTGACGTTCCTCCTGTTCCTCCATTTTTATTTAATGTTATTTCTATTGTACTACTTTGAGGGTCTTCTGAACTTGTAGTTTCCCATTTTGCTTTCAATTCTGTTATATTTCTATCTTTAAAATCTTTTAATAAAATACCTGGATTTTCTCCTTCAAGACTTAGACCTATGCCTCCATTTTCATCTATCATCTCACGAGTATAATTATCGAAATAATATCCTAAAAATCGACATCCATCTTTCTTTGGTATCTCTATTTTATTACTGTCGCTTATTGCATCTCCACTTGAATTTTTACATAGTTTTAAATTATCTTCAGAATCTCCAACTAAGTATATAGTTGAGGTTCCTTCTGTTCCTCCATCTTTATTTAGTGTTATTGTATATGTTTGTGTTGTAGTTTTTTCTTCTACATTTACAGTAAAGCTTGTTTTTTGACCTTCATATGTAGCTTCTATTGTTTGAGAAGGTGTGTTAGTTACTGTTGTTGGTGAAAATGTAATTCCATCAGTTTTTCCTGTTATATAGCTTGAATTTCCGTCATCATATGATAGTCTAAAAACATATCCTGTACCATCAAATGTTTCTCCTACTGTATACTTGCTTTTTGACGGACGATTTAAAGTGCTATCTATACTAAAAGATGTTATTACTAAATCGTAATAATTAGTATCTTCTATTCCACCATTTGCTTCTCCTGCATATTGTTTATAATATTGATCCGCTGTACTATTTTTTAATGCATACATTCCTGTAATTGAACATCCAAGAAAAACATTATCACTTATTTTTGTTTTGCTATTATAAAATTTAACTATTTCAATGCTTTCACAATCCATAAAAGCTGCACTACCTATATTTGTTACAGTTGCTGGAAATATTATATTTTTTAGTCTTTTCTTTCCTCTAAATGCTCCTTCTCCAATTCCTGTTACAGTATATCTTGTTCCATTTGATGTTAAAAATTCTGGGAACTTTATATTAACTAATGCTATGTCTGGTATATTTTCAAATGCTCCGTTAAAACCTGTTATTGTTGCATTGTTTCCAAATGTTGAATATGTATATAAGTTTTTATACGATGCTGTAAAAATATCTACACCACTACCTGGTACTGCATAAAGTGATAATTTGTCAGAAACGTTCATACAATTAACATCATATGTAGTTTTATTAGATAAATTTATTACCTTTAGCCCATTTGCAGTTATTGATGATGCTCCAGAAGATATTTGTAAAGCTGCTTGGGTGATTCTTTCAGTTGTTCTAGGTAATATAACTGTTATTTCTGTTATATCATATCCAGATGATTCTTTATAACTACTTAAATTACTTATCATTGGTGTGGATAATATGTTAGTACCTGTTCCAATAGTATTTACTGTATAACTTACGCCATCAACATTTATTACTTGAGGAATATTTACAGCTAAACCGTAATTACTACCACTACTATATGTATTTATTACGCTTGCTCCTCCAGCAATATTAGAAGCTGTTATAGCATATACACTTGCTGTTTTATTATTTGTATTTAAAGAATATTGTATTCCATCTACCTCTTCATAATCACTACTACTAACAGTATATTGGTTTGTGTCTCCTATAATCTGAGACTTTGAAGTTGTTATATGATTTTTATTAAATATTATAGTAAAGCTAATTATACTTATTATAATTGCTACTATAACAAAAAATTTTATAATTTTTGTTTTATTAAACTTCATAGTTATTAATACCTTCCCTCTCTAATATATGTATCTATTTATTACCATAATATCATCTAACTTTTTTTTAATCAATATAATTAATTGTATCAAATTTTTCCAATACTTGCTTTTACTAGAACCTACAATTTTCTAGCTTTTTTTACATTTTTATTACATTTACATTACATTTTCCTACATTCATATATAATAATTAATTTTTAAAAGTACATAAAATAATAACCTTAAAATATTAATTCATTATTTCTAATATTTTAAGGTTATTAGTCTAGTTTAAATTATATATAACTTTAGTATTTCATTTTTCTAAATTTTGACCATGAATATATTCCTATTGCAGCACATGCTGATATAGCAACTATAAGTCTTATTGCATCACCTGTTTTTGGTAATATACTACTTGATGTTGAATAATCTTTTCCGTTTGTTCCTGATATAGAAGATTGGCTTTTGTTATTATTGCTATTTGAACCACTTCCTGAACTTTCTCCTTGATTTGTTCCACTTCCGGAACTTCCCCCTTGGTTTGTTACGCTTCCTGAATTATTGTTTTGTTCATTGTTATTATTTGAGCCATTTCCTGAATTATTGTTTCCTTCGTTGTTGTTATTTGAACCGCTTCCTGAATTATCGTTTCCTTCGTTGTCGTTATCTGAACCACTTCCTGAATTATTGTTTCCTTCGTTGTCGTTATCTGAACCGCTTCCTGAATTATTGTTTCCTTCGTTGTCGTTATCTGAACCACTTCCTGAATTATTGTTTCCTTCGTTGTCGTTATCTGAACCACTTCCTGAATTATTGTTTCCTTCGTTGTCGTTATCTGAACCGCTTCCTG
>CANQNU010000085.1 GCA_947625295.1 uncultured Clostridia bacterium
TCCTGAACTTCCTCCTTGAGTTGTTCCGCTTCCTGAGTTTCCTCCTTGAGTTGTCCCACTTCCTGAACTTCCTCCTTGAGTTGTTCCGCTTCCTGAACTTCCTCCTTGAGTTGTTCCGCTTCCTGAACTTCCCCCTTGTGTTGTTCCGCTTCCTGAACTTCCTCCTTGAGTTGTTCCGCTTCCTGAACTTCCCCCTTGGGTTGTTCCACTTCCTGAACTTCCTCCTTGGGTTGTTCCGCTTCCTGAACTTCCCCCTTGGGTTGTTCCGCTTCCTGAACTTCCCCCTTGGGTTGTTCCGCTTCCTGAGTTTCCTCCTTGGGTTGTTCCACTTCCTGAACTTCCTCCTTGGGTTGTTCCGCTTCCTGAATTTCCTCCTTGGGTTGTTTCACCTGGGGTAGTAGTTTCTTTAGCTTTTACCGTAATTGTACAACTTGCTGTTTTTCCTCCATCTTCTGTTTTTGCTTCTATTGTTGCTGTTCCTGCTTTTATACCTGTTACTACTCCTTGTGAATTTACTGTTGCTACTTGTGTATTTTTGCTTTCAAATTTTACGCCTTTATTTGTTGCATCAGTTGGTGTTATTGTTACGTTTATTTTTGTAGTTTCTCCTTCTGTTATCTCTGATTTTGTAGGTTGTATTGTTATGCTTTGTACATGTGTCTCTTGATTATCTCCACCTGGAGTAGTAGTTTCTTTAGAGTTTACTTTAATTGTACAATATGCCTTTTTTCCTCCGTCATCTGCTGTTGCTTCTATTGTTGTATATCCTACACCTACACCTTTTATTACTCCATCTGAGTTTACTGTTGCCACTTGTGTATTTTTACTTTCAAATCTTACTCCTTTATTTGTTGCATCACTTGGTGTGATTGTTACGTTTATTTCTGTAGTTTCTCCTACTGCTATTTCTGATTTTATAGGTTGTATTGCTATATCTTGTACTGGTTTAATATCTTCTGCCGTTGGATCATCCCAAAGTGCATACCATGTTTCTACTTCTGTTATCTCACCTTTTCCAAATAAAGGATTACCTCTGTCATCTATTCTCTTAATACCTTGTCCATTAGGTTTAGTATAATATCCTTTAAATGTACATCCATCTTTTTTTGGAATGTCAATGTTTTCTCCTTCTAATAAATCATGCGTAGCCCCATTTTTAACCCATTCATCACCGTAAATATCTTCCTACCCATGTATATATATCTTCTTCCTGTATAACTACTCCCTTTAATTCTGTCTTTTCAGACCTAATTGCCCTATCTGATCCATCTGTTCCACCTTGCTTGTCGAAATTAATAGTTGTTGACCATACTGCTTTTAATGTGTCTTCTTTGAAATTTAAATTCATATCAGCTTCTGTAAGTCCTAAATAGGCATAAGTCACACTTTCTGTTTGATAGCTACCATCAGGAGCAGCTATGCCAGGCATAGTAGATACTATACCTGGGTGTAAGCTGTCATCTCCAACCGAAAGGGATTCGCGACCAAACGCCACTTCCACTTCATTATGTGAATTTACCACCTTATATCCCCAAAATTCATATCCTTCTCTTGTTGGTAATTCTATTGGGTCCCTATAAGAAGATGTTGGCTTTTCATCTATGAATGTGCTAAGCAATTCAGTACAAAAAGTTCCTGTCGCATATTCTCGTTTTTTTTCTTTATTCACAAGAAATGTATATGAATTAGATCCTCCTGTTCCTCCATTTTTATCAAAATACCATACATATCTTAACTCATTACTAGATGCATTATACCTTGATATTTGTCCCTTATATTCATTTTTAAATGCTTTATTACTAAATAAGTAATTACTACCTAATCCTAATATTAGTGCTAATATTGATATTGTAAATATTAACATTATTTTATTTTTTTTAATAAATATCTTTTTTTTCACGCTATTTCCCCTTTTTTCCCTATTTTCTTATTTAAATATTAGTCTTTTTTTTACATAAAATCAATACGGCATTTCAGTGTTTTTCTGTGTTTTCTTACAGTACGTGGCCTTTTAAGGATTATTACGTTTTATTTACATTTTGTTTACATCTATGTAATAATTTACACTTTAAAAAATTCTAAAGATTATAAATCTCTAGAATTTTCATTTTAAAAATATATAAAATATGTTATTTTCATACATTAATTTAGTTATATAAGTATTTTGTATTTGTTCCTCTAATCTATTATTGAAATTAGCTTTTGCTATAAAGCTTATAATAAGTAAAATCAAATTTGTAATAAAAAATCCTACTATAATTCCATATATTATTCCGCCCATTCTATTAAATTGGTGTATAATTGGTAATTTTTCTACAATGTCTGTTAGTGCAGAGATAAAAAATAATATAACTCTTGAAATAATAAATAATATTATCATTACTCCCCCATAAACTACATTGTACGATAAAGGTTTTGCAATATTTAACAAAATGCTATTTTTTGTGTCTTCTATTATATCTTCTTTATTGGTTTTCTCTACTTCTTTTTTGCTTACATTTTCTATAACTATGTTTTGGATAGATTCATCTATCTGTGTATAATTAATAATCATTTCAGAAATAGGTCTATATAAAATAAAAGTAATAATAATTGCAACTAAAAAACTTACTAACCTAATTCCTACTTTAACTAGTCCTTTTTTATATCCTATAAATACGCATAATAGTATAAATATTATTACTATTCCATCTATTAACCAGCTCATATATATTTTCATCCCTTTCAACTCACAAATTAGATTATTTATAATCTTTGATTCTTATAAATTTATGATTTCTATTTTGTCTCTATATATTATACCTGCAATATTATCTGATACAACAATATTTGTTATTTCTTGGTTAGATATATATCTTTTTACTAGCCATCCACCTTTGTTTATAAATTCTATTTCTGTTCCTAAATTTAGCGCAATAATGTCGCCATAAGAGTATAGTTCTTTTGCAATTGAGTTTACTACATATTCTTTTGTTTGCTTATTGTCAACATTAATTATATTTACAACAGAATCTGCTGTAAATACTCCTGAAGATTTCTCTTTTATTGAAATAACACAGTCTGATATATCAATTGATTGGAATATCATTTTTTTGTCTTTATTGTCTATTAATAATTTATTTTCCCCGTTTTCAATTATATTGATTGAATCTGTATACATACAAATTAGATTGTTTTTGTCTTGATATTTGATATTAGTAATAAATTTGCCACTTTCTCCTTGATATGTATTTTCTAAAGAGTTTGTAGGGTCAGAACTTGCTTTGTCTATTGATATAATTTTTATATTTGATTGAATAGCACTTCCTGAAGTGTCTACTTCTGCTATTGCTAAGTATTTGTTATCATTAGATATACTTACATCTGCAGTTCTTGTTGATGACAAGTATGTTTTAAACATTTCTTTTCCTTGGGAGTCGTACATTACAATTATGGTTTTATAACTGGTATTTACTATTACTACTGCTACATATCCATTTTTGTTTACATGCACTTGTGCAATTTCTCCATCTACATTAGTTTCCCATAGTATGTCTTTATCTGCTACTACATATAACTTTTGCCCTTTTGATTCTGCTATTGCTAAAAATCGGTTTGCTGAGTCAAACATTGGGTTTGATATTTGTATTTCTAACTCATTTTCTTTATTTCCTGTGTTATTATATATGGTAAATTTATTTTTATTTAGTATTCCTATATATTTGTTAAATGCATATATATTATTAGCTTGTTCTTCTTTTAAGTCAATTGTTACTGCTCTATTTTGTTGTATTTCTTTTCTTAATATGTTTTTGTCAATCCATTCTCGTACATTTTTATTGTATAAATAAAAAATGCTGGTTATTATCATTGCTAGTGCTACAATACATACAATAATTAAAATTAATAATTTCTTTTTGTTTATTTTTTTTTCATCTGCTTCTTTCCATATATCTTTCATTTTTATTATCATTCCTTTTCCATTTATCATTCGTTATATATGTTATATCAGTTTTGTATTATTTTTTCAATATTTTTTATTATTTTAAGTTTTCTTATTATACAAAAAAACATCAACATTAATTAAATTATTATATGTTGATGTTTTTAATTTTTAATTTTTATTTGAAGTTTAATTTTCTATATTTTATTAGTGAATATGCACCAAATGCTGTTATTCCTATTCCTAATATTATTCCTATTGTTTCTCCTGTTTTTGGTAATATACTGCTTGATGTTGAATAATCTTTTCCGTTTGTTCCTGATATAGAAGATTGGCTTTTGTTGTTATTGCTGTCTGAACTACTTCCGGAATTTCCTCCTTGAGTTGTTCCGCTTCCTGAACTTTCTCCTTGGGTTGTTCCGCTTCCTGAGCTTCCTCCTTGAGTTGTTCCGCTTCCTGAACTTCCTCCTTGAGTTGTTCCACTTCCTGAGCTTCCTCCTTGAGTTGTTCCGCTTTCTGAGCTTCCCCCTTGAGTTGTTCCACTTCCTGAACTTCCTCCTTGGGTTGTTCCGCTTCCTGAACTTCCTCCTTGAGTTGTTCCGCTTCCTGAACTTCCCCCTTGAGTTGTTCCACTTCCTGAACTTCCTCCTTGAGTTGTTCCACCTGGGGTAGTAGTTTCTTTAGCTTTTACCGTAATTGTACAACTTGCTGTTTTTCCTCCATCTTCTGTTGTCGCTTCTATTGTTGCTGTTCCTGCTTTTATACCTGTTACTACTCCTTGTGAATTTACTGTTGCTACTTGTGTATTTTTGCTTTCAAATTTTACGCCTTTATTTGTTGCATCAGTTGGTGTTATTGTTACATTTATTTTTGTAGTTTCTCCTTCTGTTATCTCTGATTTTGCAGGTTGTATTGTTATGTTTTGTACTTGTACGCCTTTTTGTACATTTATTGTACAATATGCCTTTTTTCCTCCGTCATCTGCTGTTGCTTCTATTGTTGTATATCCTACACCTACACCTGTTATTACTCCATCTGAGTTTATTGTTGCCACTTGTGTATCTTTACTTTCGAATC
>CANQNU010000086.1 GCA_947625295.1 uncultured Clostridia bacterium
AACATAATCTTTCCTCCTATCATGGATCAAGAGATATTCCTTAAAATTCCTTCTAAAAGGAAGAAAAGGCCACTCCTTTAAAATCCTTATTTTTTCTAATAAACAAAAAACTCACCCTTAGCATAAGGGCGAGCTATCTACTCACGGTACCACCTTAATAATAATTTTACATGTCTACTACAATAGATATTAAAATTATATCTTAATTAGTTTTTAACGCTACTTATGCGGATATTCTTACTTATAATTAATAGTTCAGAATATCAACAAAAAAGCTACCTTCAGTTTATTTTCATTTAAGAAGCTCTCAGCCTACGACTTCTATTCTCTTTAAATTAAGTATAAACTTACTCCTCTTTTTTATAGTCTTTGTTTATTATGCAAATATTATTACATATTTTTCTAATTTTTTCAATATGTTTTTTCAATTTTTTTATTTTTACAATTTCAAATATTTTAAATCTTTCGTTTTCTATGTTTATCACATTTCTTTATAGTCTTCTGGTATGACAAATGAATTGGAATCTATTTCTTCTTTATAATTTATTGTTACTAACTGTTCATTCTCTCCATTTATCGTTTTTATATATTTTAAATCATTGCCATCAAAATAAAATCTTGTTTTTATATTTTCTTCATCTGTGCTAGTTGTTGTACCAAAATAAAATTCTGATAGCCCTTCAAATTCTTCATATTTATATTGTTTTTTGTTTATCTTTTCTTTTCCAAAAGTTACAGGTTTGTCTTTGATTTGACTTATTTGTAGTTCTATTTTATATAGTTCTGTTTCATTGTTTGTATAAGTATAATATACTTTATCATTATCTCTTAATAGATAGGTGTTTCCATCTTTAATTAAATATTTTGAAGTTTTACCTTCATATGTTGATGTATAAAATGCTTGATTTTTGTTTTTTTCATAATGTATACTGTTTTCAGCATCTAATAAAATTTCAAAACTATACATTTCTGTATTTTGTAATTTTTGGTAATATTGATTTAGTTTTGATACTTCTTCTATGCTTTCTGTATTTTTATTTTTAATCATAAAATATCCCATAATCCCTACTATTGCCAATATTGCTATTATAATTGTTATAATTAATAGTATTTTACTTTTTTTATCCATTGTTTTTTCCTTTCTTTCTCTTATATTTAATTGTTATTTAAATACATATCTGAATAATAGTTAAAATTATATTTGCTATATAATATATGGATTTGAATTTTATTTTTAATCTCCTAAATTTATTCCTAGATTTCTAGCTGTTTTTACTAAATCATCGTCCATTGTAACATGTCTAATATTACTTTCTTTTGTATTTCCTGATACTGCTCCAATTTCAGTATTAGCTCCTACTACATCTTCTAATGGGACACTGTCAAGTTTTCCATTTTTTATAACAACTAATGTTCCAAATTTTTCTTCTAATGCCAATTCCATTGCTTTTGTTCCATATTTGCTACATAGAACTCTGTCAAATGCTGTTGGAGTTCCTCCTCTTTGCATATATCCTAATGTTGTGTTTCTTGCCTCTAATCCTGTTAGTTCTTCTAATTGCTTTGCTACAATTGGTCCTATTCCTCCAAGTTTTGTATTATCAACTCCTTTTCCATTATTTCTTTGATTCATAATTGTAATATCTCCACCTAATGGCTTTGCACCTTCTGCAACAACTACTATACTAAAGTTTTTTCCTACCTTTTTTCTGTTTTCTATTTTTTGCGCAACTTTATTTATGTCATATGGAATTTCAGGAATTAGTGCAATATCAGCTCCTCCTGCAATTGCTGCTTCTAATGCAATCCATCCAGCATATCTTCCCATTACTTCTAATACCATTATTCTATGATGTGTTTCTCCTGTTGTGTGTAATCTATCTAAAGCTTCCATTGCAACAGATACAGCTGTATTATATCCAAAAGTTATTTCTGTGCATGCTACATCATTATCAATGGTTTTTGGTACTCCTATAATATTAACTCCTTTTACAGAAAAATCTCTTGCTGATTTTTGAGTTCCATCTCCTCCTAATGTAAATATACAGTCAAAACCAAATTCTTTGATATTATTAATTGCTTGTTCTGACATGTCTTTATATTCTATACTTCCATCTTCATTTACTATTTTATAATTGAACAAATTAGAATTTGTTGAAGAGCCTATAATAGAACCACCTTTTGGTAAAATACCTGTTGCTTCTCCATGTTGTGTTGTAGTTAATTTTTCGAAGTCTTTTTTTAATAGTCCGTTATATCCTTCCATAATCCCATAACATTCTACATTATGATTTTCTGCTGTCTTTACAATCGCTCTTATAACTGCATTAAATCCTGATACATCTCCTCCATTAGCTAATATTCCTACTTTTCTTAACATATTTTTTCTCCTTTTCTCTAGTTCTATTTTTTATTATTATACCAATAAATAAAAAAATTACAACACTTTTTTTATTTTTTGTTTTCGTATTTTAAACTTAAATTTTTTATTTGTTTGTTATATGTATGTTCTCTATCTGTACATTCATTTCTCTGGAAATAATGTTTTGAATTTGTGCTATTTCTTCTTGTTTTATTTCAGATGCTCCTATAATTACATTAACGCTCTTGCCATTTACAAAAATAACGCTATTATCAAATCCTTTTGTTTTAATTAAATTTTCACATATCATAATACTATTTTTTGTTTCATTAATTTTTGTAATTTCTTGTGTTGCTGTTTGTTTCTGAGTTTCTAGTGAATTACTACTATTAATTACTTTTTCATATGTTTCTAGCATTTGAGAATACATAGTATCTCTTTCTAATTTTGATTTTGTAAAATAATCATCTGGTGAACTCGTTGTATTTGTTTGTACTGTGCAATTTTGTTGTTTTGTTATATTTTCTGTATTATTTTGTGTAGAATTTACTTTGTTTTCATTTGTTGTATTATTTTCTGTTATTTGAGATGTATTTTCTGAATTGTTTTTATTTGAATTACTATTTAAAAGTACATCATTACTATTTACTAATTTTGCATCTCCTATATTTGCTAGTTCTGTATCATCATTAGATTCCATTTGAATACTAGTTTCTACTGATGAATCTGAATTATTATCATTTGTCATATAGTTTAAATACCCTGCTGTAACTAGCATTAATGCTATTACATAAATAACTATTTGATTTTTCTTAAATATTTTCATTTAAAACTCAATCCTTTCATAATAATATTTTTTATAAAAATACTAATTAATAAAATTAATAAAGATGAATTTTACTGGTTTTATTAAAAATCAGTTCATTTCAAATACTTGTATTTTATGAGTTGCAAGTCCTGTAACAGCTTCTACTGCTTGTACTATATTAGTTTTTGTAGTAGCATTTTCAGCACCTTTTGCTGTTATTATTGCACCTTCTATTTTAGGTTGAATTATTTTTTGTGTAATAGGTATTTTTTCTCCATTTTCCTCTTTATAGATAATATCTTTTTGTGTATCTGTTTCTTGTATTTTTCTTGTTCCTCCTGATGTATCGCTCTCTTCTGTATTGTTTATTTTAGAACTTTCATTATACATTGCTACAATTTCACTTGACTCAGAATAGTTAATACATACTTTAACTTCTCCCACTCCTTGTATTTTTGATAATATTTGTTCTAATTTTTCTTCTAAGCTACTTTCTGTAATTGTATTATTTTCATTAATATTACTTTCATTTGTTATAGAAGTTGCTAGTTTTTTTGTTGAAGTATTTTTTTCTATTTTTGTTGTTGTTTTATTATCATTCCATATAATATTAATAATTACAATTGTAATTATTAATATTATTACAAAGAAAACTAAATTTTCAATTTTCTTTTTATCATTTCCTTCTCCTGTTTCTTGTTTATTAATTAAACCTTTTAATTTATCTCTAAACATTTTTCATCCACCTCATATTCTTCTATTAAAAATTTTTTTATATTTTGAATGTCTGACTTATCTAATTTTTGAGTTTTATTTTTTTCTTCACTTTTGCTTGTATTTTCTTGATTATTTTCTATTGTTGTATTAATAGTTTTTATTTTTTGTATTTCTGTAACGATTTTATTTTCAATCTTTTCTGTTTGATTTACTTGTTCTTGTATATCTGAATTTTCATTTTTTTCTATGTTTAATTTAATTTTTGTAATTTTAGTATTTTCCTCTTTGTCTGATATTTGCGCATCAACTTTACATTTTTTTACTTCATATCCTATTTGTTTTACTTTTTTTACTATATCTTTTTCTAGTTCTTGAATGTATAATTCTTCAATTCTATCATCCATAGATGTTTGATTGATTTGTGTATCACTTCCGCGTTTCTACATAAGTATCTAAGTTAATTTCATTTAGATTCAAAAAATTTTTATTATTAATAAATGGTGCTATAATATTAAATATTATATAAATGCCCATAACCATTCTAATATATTTTTTAGTATTATTATTAGGCAAGAGCATTTCAAGAATTGAAACAACAACAATTGCTACTCCTAAGCTTTTCGCCCATGAACTTAAAAATTCTATCATCTAATATCTCCTATCTATACATCATTCCACTATTTGATATTTTCAACACAAGTGCCGTTCCTATAATAATCATAAATGACATAGCACTTAATATTGCTAACAATATTTTAAAAATATCTCCAATTTGATCTAAAAGACTTACTATTTTTTCATCTGCAATAGGCTGAGAGACTGTTGATAATAATTTGTAAGAGACAGTTAAAACTCCTAATTTTAAAATAGGCATTATACATATTCCAGTCGCCGGGAGCGCCCAATGCCGGAGCCCCGTCGAGCGGTTTGATGACGGCCGCGGCCGAAAGGTTCACCACC
>CANQNU010000087.1 GCA_947625295.1 uncultured Clostridia bacterium
TCAACTGCTCCAGCAAAGCTGGAATAATTTATAAAAATTCGTAGAAAAATGTGTCTAAAAACTTGACCTAAATCCAATATAAGTGAAATTCAATATATAAAAAACTAGGGAGGAGCAAAATTATGAAAAATTCTAGGAACATTATAATAATAGCAATTTTAATAATAATTATTGCTATGGCTGTAGCATATTCTACATTTGCTACTCAATTAAATATAAATGGTCAAAGTAAAATTGTAGGAGAATGGAATGTTAAAATAATTGGAGTTAGTACTGAAAATATTAGCACAGGGTGTGATGCAGGAACTCCTAAGTATTCTAATACAAAAGCAACTTTTAATGCAAAGTTGCAAAAACCAGGAGATACAATCACATATGTAATAACAATTAAAAATGCAGGAACAATTGATGCTTCTCTAAGTAATGTGAATTTTACACCTGATGATACAAATGGTTCTCCAGCAATTAGTTATGAAATAACCAACCCTGATAATCTTTTAAAAGCAGGAACACAAACTACATGCATAGTAAAAGTTATTTATAATAAAGAAACTACAGAAGTACCATCTATAAAAACAAAGAAAATTGAAGGAACTATAGAATATGTCCAAAATAGCTAAATTGTACTAATAATTAAATTGATTTTCCTCTTTTATAGAGGGAAATCAATTTAAAAAGGAGGACAATATGAGAAGAAAATTAATAAGAAGATTTTTTAAGAAAAGAAATTCAATAATAATTTGCTTTAGTATTTTGTTATTCTTTGTTTGTATGTCCAATGGTTACTCAATTTTAAATACAGCATTAAATATAAAAGGAATGTCATCTATAATAAGTAATTCTGGAGTATGGGAACCAGATGTAGAGTTTGTAAATACTGAACATATGGGTAATGTTTTTTTTTACGATATTATTGTTCATAACAATTCTGAAAAAGTCTGTCAAAATTGGGAGATAAGAATATATGACGATAAAAATATAACGCAATCATATGAATATGGACAAAAAGAAGATGGATATAGAATTATAAAAAATACTGAATGGGATAACAAAATTGAAAAAGGAGGATCTGTTACAGTAACTATTATATTTACAGTAAGTGAAGAGGTAGAAAGCACAATGACAATAGAAGAATATGCACAATATTTTGTTGAAAATTCTATTAAAGTATCAGGAACTATAACAGAACCAAATAGAGAAGGAGAAATTATAACAAATGGAAATGCTATGTTATCAATAAAAGAATCTGAAATACAAGTAAAAAATTTTTCTATAAAGTTAGATCCATCATATAATACAGAAATTGAAAATGAAAGACAATATATTATAGACATAACAAACGACACAGAATATGATTTTAAAAAAGTTAGAGCAAATGTTTATTTAGGAAAAGATAATAAGATGTTAGAAGTATCTCCAAGTGAAATTACATGTATAAATAAAACCAATACTACTTTTGAATTACCTATTTGGATGCAAATACAAAAAAATCAAACAGTATCAATTTATATTATGGTTATTGCAGAGGATAAAAACTTTATTCCAGATATAGTTCTAGCTGCAGAAATATAATAAATTTGAAAAAGGTGAGCAATATGAAATACATTAAGAATAAAGGATTAATAATAAATTTTTTTTATCTGTTTATAACAATATATTTTATGACGAAAAATGCTATACTTTACACGAATATAATTAACCCAATATATTGGGGAATAGTATTTCTATATTTAACAAGAAATGTAAAGATTAGAATTAGTATAAATAAAAGACAATTAATATATTTTATAGTAATTGTATTTATAACTAGTGTAATATATATGATGTTAGGTTGTATATATGGATTTTCAAGAACACCATATAGCCATAAAATAATACCTATCATAAAAAACATTTTAGTTCAAATAATTCCAATTATAGGAATAGAAACTTTAAGAATGGCAACAGTTACAAAAAATAAAAATAATAAACTGCTAGTTGTGATAATCACAATTTTACTTATATTTCTACAAATTAACTATAATATATTATTTGATTTACATTCAAACAAAGAAGAGATGTTTAGATATATATGTTCAACCGTTGTTTCAATAATAATTTGCAATATTATATATACTTACTTTATATTGAAAAAGATGTATTTATTTGCACTTAGTTATAGGGTTTTAGAAAGATTATTTTTGCTATTAGTACCAATTTCTCCAAATGTTGATTGGTATGTAATAGGATCATCTAGCATATTATTACCAATTTTTATGTATTTATTGTTTAAATATAAGTTTTTAAAAGAAAAAGAAGATATAAGAAAAAGAAAAGAAAATTTTTTAGGAAAGCTTAATTATATAATTACATTTATTCTGTCAATTATTCTAGTCTGCTTTATGCTAGGATTATTCAAATATGAACCAATATGTATATTATCAAATAGTATGACACCAACATATGAACAAGGAGATGTAGTTATTTTTAAGAAAGTAAATAACGATGAACTAAGTAACATTCCTAAAAATGCAATAATTGTATATACAAAAGAAGACAAAAATATAGCACATAGAGTTATAAATATAATAAAAGTAGATGGTAGTGTATTATATCAAACTAAAGGAGATAGTAACAATACACCAGATACAGATTTAGTTCAAATAGAACAGATAAAAGGGATATACGTTTCTCATATAAAATATATTGGATTTCCATCAGTTTGGCTATATTATTATTTTCATCAAAAATAAGTAAAAAAGGAGGAACAATATGATAAGTCGAAAAAGAAGATATAGGAAATATCGTGAAAAAAATAACAATTATCTTATCATTTTTGGGATAGTAATTTGTATAATATTGGGGATTACTTTTTTTTATATCGGTTTAAAATATGAAGAAAAAAGTGAATATATATACAGTTATGAGGCCAAAAAAAGCGATAACTATGAAGCATTATTAAAGCCAAATCAATTTTACACAAGTAATACTCTTCCGAAGGATTTATATTATGCATCAAAATCTATAGATAAGTTTGGATTAGAATTTAAATATGATTTTAATGGAAGCAAAGAAGCGGATATAAGCTATAACTATAATATTATAGCTAATATGGTAGCGACAGTAGCTAATAATGATGATAAAGGAAAAGAAGTGTGGAATAGAGAATTTAAAATTTTAGATAATACAAGCTCAAATATTAGTGGAGACGAATTTTCAGTAAATGAAAAAGTAGATATAGATTATGAATACTATAATAATTTAGCACGTTCTTATGAGGAAGTATATGGAATTAATATTAATGCTATTTTGAAAGTCTATTTTAATATATCATACAACATAAATCTTCAAGGATTAGATGAAAACAGTAAAACGATAAATGATTATATTGAATTAGATATACCTATAACTAGCACAATAACAAACATAGAAGAGAAATATCAAAATACTACAAGTGAAGAAATTATGCCACAAATTACAAAAGGAACATCAACAACTAAATTTGTGTATTATATATTTTCAGCAATATTCATTATAAGTGCAATAGCGTTATTTATAATAATGAAAAAAGTTATTAAAAAAACACCTAAAGAAATATATAAAAGCAATATGAAGCATGTATTAAAATATTATAAAGATTTAATAGTTACAATATCAAATAAACCTGATTTTAGTCATTTAAAATTAATGGAACTTAATTGTATAGATGATTTAATTGATGTGGCTGAACAAAATAATTGTAATATAATTCATTATGAAGTAATGAAAAATGAAGAAAGTGAATTATATGTAATTATTAATGAATATTTATATATGTATGTTATAACTGGAGAAAAATTGAAGTAAGTTAGCTTCTAAATCAATTGGCTTCTTACAATTAAATAGTGCATGCTAGAAAAGCCATATAATTAAATTATAATATGGCGCCTAAAGTAAATATATATAATTAAATTATAATGTGGCGCCTAAAATAAGTATTCCAATATTATCATTATAAATTTCTTGAAATTGCGAAATAGGAAGAGGATTTTCTCCAAGTCCTGCTTCAATAGTGTATCCAGGGCGATTATAATATTGAATAAACCAATCTTTATATCCTGCAAAACTAGAATTATAAGGAACATCTGCTAATAAATATCCACTTGAACTTGCAAAACGTTGTCCTATTTCATATCCATTAGGTGGATTAATATTTTGAAAATTCCAATAAATTTCTTCACCTTGTGTATGGTAAGATAAAATAAGACGGAAATTGTGACTTAAAGTGAAGTTGTATATTGCTAATGCTTCTGGTTCTGTTAAAGGACCATAACCTACAAAGTCACGAGGACTAGGACCGTGTAAATCCTTGCGCATATTTTATTTTTTTTGCTTGTTCCCAACCAGCTGGGAATTGTAAATTTAAATCTACACCTCTCGTGTTTAAAATATACCAACCCAAAATTAAAATGAATAAAATGCAGTAATCATCTATATTACAGAGTTTCTTTTATCGTAGGAATTTTCGAGTCTTAACGAGAAAAAGCTCCATACGAGAAAAGTATGCGAATTGTTACAAATTCTTAAAATATATTTTATAGAATTTGTCAATTCGTATTTCTAGAAAGAATCTCTGTTTTTTTATGCAAAATTACTGCTAGAATTGGAGTGGTAAAATGAAAGATAAGGTTGGATATTATTCGGTAATTCCATCAGGAATTTTATACAATAAAGAATTAAAAGCAAATGAAAAATTATTATATGCGATGATAACTTCGCTT
>CANQNU010000088.1 GCA_947625295.1 uncultured Clostridia bacterium
TTTTCTGTTGCTAAATCTACCATATATTTAGAAGGAGTAAGATTATCTACTGCTTGCAATCCAAATGCAATATTCCAGTTTAGTTGACGTTGTTTAGAATTTTCTGTTTCTCCAATTTTTTCATATTTAATTTTATCTAAATAGTTTTCACTCATAGTCTTATTCCTTTTACCAATATTATAAATTATTTATATAAGTGGTTTCATAGTTGGGAATAATAATACATCTCTTATTGAAGCTGAGTCTGTTAAAAGCATTATTAATCTATCAATTCCAATTCCTAATCCACCTGTTGGAGGCATTCCAATTTCTAGAGCTTGTATAAAATCTTCGTCCATCATTCCTGCTTCCTCATCTCCTGCTTCTCTTGCTTCTACTTGTTTTTTGAATCTTTCATATTGATCTATTGGATCATTTAATTCTGAAAAGGCATTTCCATATTCTCTGCCTCCAATAAATACTTCAAATCTTTCTGTTAATCTTGGATCTTCTTTCTTTCTCTTAGCTAGTGGTGATATTTCGATTGGGTAGTCATAAATAAATGTTGGTTGTATTAGTGTTTTTTCTACATATTCATCAAAGAATAAGCTAATAATATCTCCTCTTGTTTCCTTTGTTTTATCTGGTATTTCAATGTTCTTTTCCTTTGCAAGAGCAACTGCTTCTTCATCTGTTTTAATTTCATTAAAGTCTATTCCGCAAGCTTCTTTAATAGCATCTATCATGCTAATTTTTTTCCATCCAGGTGTTAAGTCTAGTTCTTGTCCTTGATAATTTATTTTTGTTGTTCCTTTTACTTCAATAGCACATTTTGAAAATAGTTCTTCTACCATATCCATCATATCATGATAGTCTTGATAAGCTGCATATAATTCAAGTTCTGTAAATTCAGGGTTATGTCTTATATCCATACCTTCATTTCTAAATACTCTTCCTAATTCATAAACTTTGTCAAATCCACCTACAATCAATCTTTTTAAATTTAATTCTAATGCTATTCTTAAATACATATCAATATTTAAACTATTATGATGAGTGCTAAATGGTCTTGCTGTTGCTCCTCCTGAAATTGTATTTAAAATTGGTGTTTCAACTTCTAAATAACCTTTTTCTTCCAATACTTTTCTTATACTACTAATAATTTTACTTCTTACTATAAAACTTTCTTTTACTTCTGGATTTACTATTAAGTCTGTGTATCTTTGTCTATATCTTAAATCAGGATCTTTTAGTCCATGGAATTTTTCTGGTAATGGTCTTAGTGATTTTGAAAGTAATGTTACTTCTTTTGCGTGTACTGATATTTCTTCTGTTCTTGTTTTAAATACAAATCCAGTTATTCCAATAATGTCTCCTATATCCCATGTTTTAAATGCTTTGTAACTTTCTTCTCCTAAATCATTAATGCTTACATAGCTTTGGATTTTTTCGTCACTGTCTTGAATTGTACAAAATGATGCTTTTCCCATAATTCTTTTTGCTATAATTCTTCCAGCAACTGTTACATCTTTTTGTTCAAATTTTTCATAGTTTGCTTTTATTTCTCCTGCTGTATTTGTTCTATTAAATTTCGTTATTTCAAATGGGTCTTTTCCTTCTTGTTGTAGCTCTGTTAATTTATCTCTTCTTATTTGCATTAGATGGTTAATATCTAATTCTTCAATTTCATTATTATTTTGATTATTCTCTTGCATTTTTTATATCATCCTTTCGTTTTTTATGTTTTATATTATATAGTAAAAACCGGTAAAAGTAAAGGTCTTTAAAACTAAAATTAAAATTTTATAACATAAAAAAGAACCCTCCTTGTTAAACTTTTGGTTTCATATCATTTGTCTAACAATTTAAGTTCACTTCATTTTCATATTATAATTGTTTATTTATTAAAAACTGGATATATTTTGTCAATACTAGTACTACTTGTATTAGCTATCCCATCTGGAAATTCATGTCTAGTTGTTACTTTTAAATAATATTTTCCTGTATAATTACTTAAGTCTAACTCTATTTTATATTTATTAAGAGCAGTTCCATAATTTTCTACCTTTGATGATGTAACAAAAGAATAATAGTCATCATAATTTGATGCAGAATTTGTATCATCTATTCCTAATGTTGTGTAATTAGTTGCAGTTTTTGCATTACTACTTAACCAACAATCCATTACAATTTTGTTAATATTAGTTACATCTATAGGTTCTTTGTAAATTATCATTCCAATGTTTCCACCTAAACTATGATCTCCTTGCATAGTTTCTGCATTAAAGTTTGCTGTACAAGAAGCATTTATTGTATTTCCTGTTCCTAGTTCTTTAAACATTTGACCACTTGTATCTCTTTTTCCAAATACAGTACTAAAACTACATAGTGCATTAAAATCCCATCTAGTTTCATAATCTGAAAATGTCAAATATCTTGCATCATCATTACATTTTTTGCATATTCCTTCTTCGTAAATATGTCCTGTATTAATTGTTTGTACATCTGATTCTAAATTATCATTTTTTACTTTTATATCATAATTCCCTTCTTTTTCAACTACAAAATTTAGACTATCACTTGTATTCCAATGGCTTTCATCTTGTAATTTATATTGAGCTTGCCATTTTTCTATATAACCATCAAATTTTATATTTGATAATTTTATTTCATATTTATCGTTATCTTTTATATCGATTTTAATGTCAAATTTTGGTTTACTTACATTGATATTATTATTTTTATATTCTACATTATACAACCCATTTGGAATTTGTTCAGGTGTGTAATATGTCTCTTCATTATATTTTAAACCTTCACAACTTATAATACTTCTTTTTTGTACATTTATAAAAAATTCTCGTGTTATTCCTTCTATTTTTAAATCTTGGATTGTTTGCATATCAAAATATTTGTATCCGACTGGTATCTGTAATTCCTGATGTTGTTTCTTGAAATGCTTCTTGTGCTTTTATATTATTGCTATCTATGGCTTTTCCTATATCTAAAATATTTATATCTTTTTCATTTATTTTTATTTTTTCATTATTTTTGTACTTCTCATATAAATCATTTACATATGTTTGCATAATTTTTAATTCAGATACAAATTTTGTATATTTGGATGTTTTGATGGCATCTATTCCACTATGAGTAGCAACAGATGCTAAAATTATTAATATAGTTACTGTTATAACTAATGCTATTAAGGTTATTCCTTTATTATATTTTTTTCTTATTTTTTTCATTAGTTCCCTCCAATTTTAGTGGTTTTGCTATGTGCGAACTATTTAAGTTCGTATAATGCTCATTTGGCTCCTCTAAGAGAGACGTATGTGAAAAATCTATCTTAAAAAAGTTACTTATTTCCGTTTCAAATGTAGCTATAGCAATAATTCACTCCATTTGCATATACATATACAATTTTTTGCTATTAACTATGTTTTTAATTTAACATAAATTATTAGTTTTGGCAATAGTTTTTTAACACAATTAAAAATTTTTCATAATTTATGTACTTAATACTATATTTTTCACACATATTTGGAATTTTAGCCGCATTTGGAGAAAAATTTTCAGATGTTATTAAAACTGCATTTTCAATTTTTGCCTTAGCAACAAGAAATGCATCAGCAACAGGTTTACCTTCTAAAATATTTTTTTCTTTTATATTATGTTGAAAATTTATATTTTTATAAATATCTTGTATAATATTTATTTCTTCTTCATTAGTAGGCTCTAAAAATATATGTTTTATATTTTTTAGTTCTTTTAATACATCAGAATCTTTTTGATGTTGTCTTTCCATCTCATTATATACTTCTTTAACAGATATTAGTTCTCTACTATCTATCATTTTATCAAAATTTTTATATAAATCTGGGGTAACTTCTCTATAGTAAAATCTAAAAAAGGTTCTTAAAGCATTTGTGTCTATAACATATTTCATTACCTACTAACCTCCTTTAGCATTATACCTAAACGAGGTATTCCTTCAATTTTAACATTTAAAAAATTAGAAACTTCATATATATCAATCTTACCATTATAATATGTTTTACAAACATCATATATATAGTTATCCCCTAAATAAGATTTTTGTGTACTGTAATAATTTCCTCCATTACTTTTTTTATTGTTTCTATAAATTTCTTCTTTAAGTTCATTATGAATTTTTTCATAAAAATTCTTAGAAATTTTATTTAATTCTAGTAGTTTTCTATAAATAACTTCTCTACTTACATTATATTTTTTAGCTAAATTAGATATATTTTTTTCACTTAATTCTTTTCCTTTTAATTCTTCTTTTAAATTTTCATTTGGCACCAAAAATTCTCCTGCAAAAGAATTGCATAATGTTTCTGTTTCTTTATTGTTACTACTTAATCTAGACAAATAATCATCTTCTATTTTATCTATACCACTAGTTTTAAGTATTATATGAAATAGCTCATGAAATAATGTGAAAATTTGTCTACTAAAAGACATTGAATTATTTATATATATAACAGGAAATTTTTCATCATATAAGCAGAATCCTGAAAAATCTCTTTCCTTAAATGCATCTTTAAATACATATATCCCACATTCATAAAATGCACTTCTCCACATTTCAAAAGCATCTGAGTAGTTTTTAACTTTTTTTTGCAAATCTAATCTATACTAATATTTAAAACATCTCTCAATTTT
>CANQNU010000089.1 GCA_947625295.1 uncultured Clostridia bacterium
CCTACTAATAGTGCACCTACTAATCCAGGACCATATGTAGGGGTAATTGCATCAATATCATCAAAAGTAACATTTGCTTCTTTTAGTGCTTTTTTTGTTACTCTAGAAATAGCTTCAATGTGATTTCTTGAAGCTATTTCTGGTACTACTCCTCCATATTTTTCATGAATAGGAATTTGTGTGTCTATTACATTTGATAGAACCTCTCTACCATTTTTTACAACTGATACAGAGGTTTCATCACAACTAGATTCAATTCCTAATGTTAATATGTTTTCTTGTTTCATGATTTATTTCCTTTTTATATTTATCTTTTTATTTATAATTTATTTCTTCTTTATATTTATCTTTTTATTTATAATTTATGTATTATTGCAAATATATTACTGTTTTTATAGTCCAAAAATAATTCTTCCTAAATTCATAATTCCAGTAGAAATTAAATTAATTGCTGGTGAAATAATTATACTTGCAATTCCTGTAATCCAAATTACAACAAATACAATATAAAAGATTTGTTCATTATTTCTAAACCATTGTTTTACATTGTATGGTAAAAATGGCATAATTATTTTTGAACCATCTAATGGTGGCAATGGAATTAGGTTAAATACTCCTAGTCCAATATTTATTGATATAATTGATGATATTAATAACATAACAATATTTCCTGTTGTACTGGTAATAAATGCAACTCCTGCAAATTTATATATTGCAAAATAAATTAATGTGAATACAATTGCAAGTACAATATTAGTTAATGGTCCAGCTAATGATACAATTGCTTCTCCTTTTTCCATAGATATTTTTCTAGTATAATTAGAAGGATTGACATGAACTGGTTTTCCCCATCCAAAACCTGCAAACAACAACATTAGTGTCCCTATTGGATCTAAATGGTCTAATGGATTTAGACTTAATCTTCCTTCCATTTTTGCAGTATTATCTCCTAATTTGTATGCAGCATACCCATGAGCAAATTCATGAAATGTGATAGCTATTAACACTCCTGGTATACTTACTAATAACCAAAATAATGCTGATGGATTAGTTATATATTGCATAACTGTAGTTAATACCATAACTGCTATAATAATATAAACTATTCTTTTATCAAATGAAAAATTAAACATTTATCTCTCCTTTTGAGACATTATAGATAATATTCCAATGTCTCATTTCTTTTGTCGCTTTATATCGACCTTTTTTCTAAATTCTCTACGAGATACTTAAAGGTTGTCCCCAGTGCCTCATTATTTTACTACTATATTGTATATTTTGCTTGGTACATATATTTCTTTTATTACTTCATGTTTATTTAGAATTTCTATAACTTTTGGTGAATTTTTTATTTTTTCTAGAATTTCATCTGCATTTGCTTCTGCATCTACTGTTACGCAACATTTTAATTTTCCGTTTACTTGAACAGGGATTTCTTTAGTTCCTCCGTTCATTTCACTTTCAATTATTTCTGGCCACTTTTGATTATATACAAATCCTTCTTTGCCTAATTTTTCCCATTGTTCTTCTGCAAAGTGAGGTGCAAGTGGTGCTAATAATGTTACAAATATTTCTAGTGTGTTTTCTAGTACTTTTATGTTTATTTCGCCTTCTCTTATATATTCACTTATTTTATTGAATAGCTCCATGCTTCTTGCTATTGCTGTATTAAATCTAAAGTCGTCTATGTCTTCTCCCATAGATTTTATTGTTTGATTTTTTATTCTAAGTAATTCTTTCTCTTTCATTTCTATTGAAGTTTTACAATCTGATTCTTTTAATTCTTTAACTTTTTCGATTAGTCTTTCAATTCTTGAGAAGTATTTTACCATTGATTCTATTCCTTTTTCGTCCCATGGTCCACCTTGTCTATAATCGAATCCAAACATTATATACATTCTAAATATGTCTGCTCCATATTTTTCTATATATTCTTCTGGAGATACTGTATTTCCTTTACTTTTACTCATTTTATTTCCATCAGGTCCTAAAATCATACCTTGATGTACTAGTCTTTTAAATGGTTCGTCAAAATTTAAATATCCTAAGTCTCTTAATGCTTTTGTCATAAATCTTGCATATATTAGGTGCATTGCTGCATGCTCTTTTCCTCCTACATATGTATCTACTGGAGCAATTTTATTTATTATTTCCTTATCAAATGCTTTTTCTGAATTTTTTGAATCAGGATATCTTAATTCATACCAAGAAGAACATACAAATGTATCTAATGTGTCTGCTTCTCTAGTTGCTTTTCCTCCACATTTTGGGCAAGTACAATTCATAAATTCACTTGACTTCTTTAATGGTGATTCACCATCTGGTTTAAATCCTACATTATATGGAAGTAATACAGGTAAATCTTTTTCTGGTACTGGTACTGTTCCACATTTGTCACAATATATAATTGGAATAGGTGCTCCCCAGTATCTTTGTCTTGATACTAACCAGTCTTTTAGTCTATAATTTACTGTTTTATTTCCTTTTTCTTCTTTATTTAAATCTTCTGTAATTTGATTTTTAGCTTCCTTAGATGTTAATCCATTATATTTATCACTATTTACTAATATTCCATATTCTGTATATGGTAATTCTACTTGATTACCATCTTTACTTTCAACTACTTGTTTGATTGGTAAATTATATTTTTTTGCAAATTCATAATCTCTAGTATCATGTGCAGGAACAGCCATAACTGCTCCTGTTCCATAGTCTTCTAATACATAGTCAGCAATCCATATTGGAACTTTTTCTCCATTTATTGGGTTTATTGCATATGCTCCTGTAAATACACCTGTTTTTTCTTTTTCTGTTGATAGTCTTTCAATTTCACTTAATTTTGATGTTTCTTTTATATAGTTTTGAACATTCTCTTTACATTCCTCTGTAGTTATTTCTTGAACAAGGTTACTTTCAGGTGCAACTACAACATAAGTTACTCCACATAGTGTGTCAGCTCTAGTTGTAAATACTTTTATTTCGTGTTTATTATCTTCTGTTGTAAATTTTATTTCGCTTCCTTCTGATTTTCCAATCCAGTTCACTTGGACTTTTTTTGTTGATTCTGGCCAGTCTAAAGTATTTAACCCTTGTAATAGTTCTTCTGCATAATCTGTTATTTTAAAGAACCATTGTGCTAATTTTCTCCTTTTTACTTCTGAACCACATCTTTCACATTGTCCTCCAATGACTTGTTCATTTGCTAAAACTGTTTTACAACTATCACACCAGTTAACTGGCGCTTCTTTTTTATATGCTAGTCCTGCTTCATATAGTTTTACAAAAAGCCATTGTGTCCATTTATAATAATCTGGCATACATGTTTCTACTGAATAGTTCCAGTCGTAACTTCCTCCCATTTCTTCTAATTGATGTTTCATAGTTTCTATGTTCTTTTTTGTGGAATCTTCTGGATGTATTCCTGTTTTTATAGCATAATTTTCTGCTGGAAGTCCAAATGCATCAAATCCCATTGGATGAAATACATTGTATCCTTGCATTTTTTTAAATCTTGCATAAGAATCTGATGGTCCATAATTAAACCAATGTCCTAAATGTAATTTCGCTCCAGATGGATATGAAAACATCTCTAGTACATAAAGTTTATCTTTTTTATCATCCATATTGTATTTGTACGTTTCATTTTCTTTCCATTTTTTTTGCCATTTTGCATCAATTTTTTTTGAATATTCCAAAATAAATCCCTCCTATTTAACTTTATTATGTTCATATGTGATTTTTAATGCTACGCCATTAAATTTATTAAACTTCTTTAAAATTTATTAGATAATTTAAGTTCTGTATTATCTAATTTATTATTTTTATTAAATAGCAAATTTTCAAAAAACATTATTAAATATTTGTTATCTTCTTCAATTTCCTTTGAAATGTTGCTATAATTTGCTCTAACCAAAGCATTTCTAAAATATAATGAATTATCTTTGAATAATTCGTTATTAACATCAAAACCTTTGCTATTCAAATATTTTTGTATAAATAGAGCAGTAGTTCTTGTATTTCCTTCGCCAAAAGGGTGTATTTGCCAAATGTGTGCTGTAAATTTGCATAATCTTTCTAATTTTTCTCTTTCTGTTTTTTCTGTGTATCTTTGATTTTCTTCTTCTTCAAAATCATATTTTAAAGTTTCTTCAATCATAGAATAGTCTGCATATTGTACTGTGTCTCCATTTAATATTGGTTCTTTTTTTGTAATGTTATAATCTCTAAATTCTCCAATGTATTTTTCATCAATTCCTATATCAATATTTTCAAATAGTTTTTTGTGATATTGTTTTAATGTTAAGTAATTAAATGTAAAGGCTTTGTCATTTAATATTTTTACTATTCTTACTGACACTTCATCTGCCTGCTTTTCATTTTTATTAACTTTCGCTTTGTCAGTATTTTCATAATATTTCTTTACTTCTTCTTCAACAATTTCATAACTTTTTTTGCCAATAATATTTTCTGTTGCTAAATCTACCATATATTTAGAAGGAGTAAGATTATCTACTGCTTGCAATCCAAATGCAATATTCCA
>CANQNU010000090.1 GCA_947625295.1 uncultured Clostridia bacterium
TTCTCTTTTGCTTCTTTAAAAATTTTTTTGGCTACTTCTTGCTTTTTTAATTTTTCGCATATTGCTAATAATATAATCGTTTTTTCATAATCAGATATTTCGCTAGATGCCTTAATTTTTTCAATTATTTCTTCATCTTGTTTATTGTAATATAGTATTGTTTTTATTGTATTTATAAATCTTTTTGCATTTTGTACTTTTATATTATCTTCTTTTTCATCTAGTTCTTTTAATTTTTCATAGTCTTCCTCTATTATTCTTATTCTTGCCATCTTTGATTGTATTAGTTCATCATTTTCAAATCTGTTTCCTATTTCTTTTGCTTTTTCATAATTTCCTTCTTTTATTGCTATTGTTACCATCTGTGATTGTATCTGTGCATATTTTTCAAATCTGCTTCCTATTTCTTTTGCTTTTGCATAATTTCCTTCTTTTATTGCTATTGTTACCATCTGTGATTGTATCGGTGCATTATCTTCAAATCTGCTTCCTATTTCTTTTGCTTTTGCATAATTTCCTTCTTTATCTCCTTCTTTTATTGCTATTGTTACCATCTGTGATTGTATCGATGCATCATCTTCAAATCTGTTTCCTATTTCTTTTGCTTTTGCATAATTCCCTTCTTTTATTGCTATTGTTATCATCTGTGATTGTATCTGTGCATTATCTTCAAATCTGCTTCCTATTTCTTTTGCTTTTGCATAATTTCCTTCTTCTATTGCTATCGTTACCATCTGTGATTGTATCGGTGCATAATTTTCAAATCTGCTTCCTATTTCTTTTGCTTTTGCATAATTTCCTTCTTCTATTGCTATTGTTACCATCTGTGATTGTATCGGTGCATACTCTTCAAATCTGCTTCCTATTTCTTTTGCTTTTGTATAATTTCCCTCTTTTATTGCTATTGTTATCATCTGTGATTGTATCGGTGCATACTCTTCAAATCTGCTTCCTATTTCTTTTGCTTTTGAATAATTTCCTTCTTTATCTC
Source organism: uncultured Clostridia bacterium (assembly GCA_947625295.1). Classification (GTDB taxonomy): domain Bacteria; phylum Bacillota; class Clostridia; order TANB77; family CAG-508; genus CAG-269. Next base: position 992 of record CANQNU010000090.1, read on the forward strand.
CTTCTTTTATTGCTATTGTTACCATCTGTGATTGTATCAGTGCATTATCTTCAAATCTGCTTCCTATTTCTTTTGCTTTTGAATAATTTCCTTCTTTATCTCCTTCTTTTATTGCTATTGTTATCATCTGTGATTGTATCGGTGCATTATCTTCAAATCTGCTTCCTTTTTCTTTCGCTTTTGCATAATTTCCTTCTTTTATTGCTATTGTTATCATCTGTGATTGTATCAGTGCATCATCTTCAAATCTGCTTCCTATTTCTTTTGCTTTTGTATAACATTTTCTTATAATTAGTATTTTAATTCTTTGACTTTGAATGACGCAATCATTAGGATATTTTGTTGTTAATTTATATGCTTCTTCTAATTTGCGTAATTTGATTAATTTTTTTATTTGTTTACTTGCTTCTTTTTTATCTTGATTTTCATTATCTATATCATTATTAGCGTTATTTTCATTATCATTATTAGAATTATTTTCATTATTTAATTCCAAATTTAATTGTTTTTTCCAATTATATAATGTTGCAATACTAATTCCAGTTTCTATATTTATTTTTTTTATTTTTTCTCCTTTTTTTATTCTATCTTGAATTTCAAGTTTTACTTTCAATGGATAGCTCATATAATGCCTCCTTTTTTATTTTATACATATTATCACATTTATTGGCTTATGTCAACTCTTTATTTAAACTGCATTTGCTATATCTATATATTTTTTAGTTGTTATTTAGACTTAAAAGTTTAATATATTTTTCATCTATTTTTTGTTCTGGTTTATATTTAGTTTTATGCTCTAAATTAGCCCAAAAATCCATTGTTAAAGTTCTTATTTGTATTTCTACTTTTACATATATCGTTTTCTCAAATAAATTTGTTGGTGTTTCTACTATTAAATGGTAGCTAGAATATCCACTTTTTTTAGGGTTTGTTACATAATCTTTTTCTTTTATAATATTAACTCCTGATAATTTCTTTATCAAATCTTTTATTACAAATATATCTCTTTTTAATGGACATATAATTCTAATTCCTGCAATATCATTAATGTTATATATCATCTCTTCATATGTAAAATTATATCCTTTCTTTTTCATTTTATTTATAATGCTTTGTGGCGTTTTTATCCTTGTTTTAATATTATCTATTAATTCATAATCGTAGAATATCTTTGACTTTTCTTTTAAAATTTCCATTTTAGTCATTAATTGCTTCATTGCAATTGAATAAATAAACATTAATTTTTTAAATAATTCATCTTCTTCTGATATAGTTTTTTTTAAATTCATACTGTTTTCTATTTTTATTAATTCATTTATTAAGCATTTTTCCTTTTTCATACTATTATCACTTCCTTATATCATTTGTTTTATATTCTATTTTAGTATATGCATATAATATAAGAATATTGTTATGTATTAATTACTTAACTGTGATATTTTGATGAATTTGTATATAAAAAAATTCCATAAACATATATGGAATTTTAAATTTTTTATTTTTAGTTTTTAAATTTTTCTATTAGTTCTTCTAATGTTAAACTTTGTTTTTCTCCTGTTTTATTATTTTCTAATTCTAATATTTCTCCTTCTGTCTTATCTCCTAATACTATCATATATGGAGTTCCTAATACTTTGCAATCTTTTATTTTTGCTCCAATTTGCATATTTTCTCTATCGTCTAATATTGCTGGTATCCCATTTTTACTTAATGTTTCATATAATGTACTTGCTAATTTAACCTTTTCTTCATCATCCATTTTTGGAACAATTTGAATCATATATGGTGCAACTGACTCTGGTAAAACAAATCCACATGGTCCCCATTTTGGATCATTTATAATACATTGTTCATATAAGGCTGCTAGAGTTCTACTTACCCCTATTCCATAGCATCCCATGTAATATAATTCTTCTTTTCCATCTTGACTAATATATGTTCCTTGCATCATTTTAGAATATCTTGTTCCTAATTGGAATATATGTCCAAGCTCCATTGTTCTAATTTCTTTAAATTCAGAAATATCCGTAATTCCATATTCTTTTTCTAAGTATTCTTTATAGTCTTCTCTTTCTAGTATTTCAGTATTTAATCCTACTTTAGTTTCTTCATTATATAGGATTTTATCTTCCCCTTGATTTGATATTAGCATAAATTCTTCAGATTTTTTTCCTCCCATTGCGCCATTATCTGCAACAATTGGAATTACTGGCATCCCTATTTTTTCAAATATTTCTAGAAATGCTTTTCTTGCATTATCATAAGATTTTTCCATTCCTTCTTCATTCATGTCAAAGCTATATGCGTCAAGCATTGGAAAAGATTTTCCTCTTAATAGATATCCTCTTGTTCTAATTTCATTTCTATATTTTTCACCAATTTGATAATATGTAACTGGTAAATTTTTATATGATTTTAACTTTTCCCTTGCAAATTCTAGTACAGCTTCTTCTCCTGTTGGTGCTAAACAAAATGTTCCTTTGTTTGATTCTGTGATTAACATTGTTCCATCATTAACATAGTGTTCATATCTTCCTGAATTTTTCCATATAGTATCTGGTTGCAATGTTGGCAATAATACTTCTATACAACCATATTTATTTAGGGTCTCTGTTATGATTTTTTCTATGTTTCTTCTTACTAATAATGGAATAGTGTTATATCCAAATAATCCAGCTCCATATTGTACTAATTGACCTGTTTTTAATAAAATACTTTGACCTGGGTACATTTCATCTATATTATTTAATTTTACTGTGCTCATTCCTGTTTGTGATAATTTCATTTAATTTCTTCCCTCTCTCTTTGTTTAATCTTTTATTTTCTTTTTACTCTGGTTCCTTTTCATTCGTTTCTATGTCTTTTGCTTGTTGTTCTTCCTTTTTTTCTTCATTTTCAACTAACTCATCAATTACAATTTGCCTATTTTCATCTAATTTATATTTTGGAAGTTCTGGTAAATCGTTCAAAGATGCATATCCAAACATCTTTAAAAACTCTTGTGTAGTTTTATATGACATTGGTTTTCCAGGTAATTCAATTACTTTTCCTGCTTCTTCTATTAATCCATATTCTAATAATTTGTATACACAACCATCTGCTGAAACTCCTCTTATTGCTTCTATCTCTGCTCTTGTTATCCTTGGGTTATAGCTAATAATTGCTAATGTTTCTAATGCTGCATTTGATAATTTCGGCTTATTTCTTTTGTCTAATACTGGATATATATATTCATATAATTCTTTTTTTGTGCATAGTTGATATGAATCTTCTATTCTTATTATTTCGATTCCTCTATTCTGTTCTTCATACTCTTTTTGCATACTTTTTATTAAATCTTCTATTTCTTTACTAGATATCTCTAAACTTAATATTAATTCTTTTATTTCTACTGGTCTTCCTGCTGCAAATAGTATTGCTTCTATGATTGCTTTATTGTTCTCCATTTTTTGCTACATCCTTGTATAATATATTTAGGTTTTTTAATAAAGGATTTACCTATAAACCTATTGCCACTATAAGAATATTTT
>CANQNU010000091.1 GCA_947625295.1 uncultured Clostridia bacterium
TTCAAGAAAATGAATTATTACAAGCTAGAAATCAAGATGCTGGAACTATTGATTATGCATTTGAAAATTGGGAAGATCTAAATCAAAATAGATTTTTGCTTCCACAAAATCAAATTAATTCTTCCAAACTTTATAATGAATTATTAGTGGAAAGAAAAGTTGAAAAAGATGGTAAATTAGTTAATAGAAAACCTACTTTTGTAGTATTTATAGCAAATGTTATTGAAGATATTAATGATAAAAATAATGATAAGTGGTATGCAGCGAAAAGATTGGCAGCTTCATTAGATATTCCAATTGCAGTAATAGATGGAACCCAATGTGCAAAATTAGAATTTGATAAAGTATTAGAAATGTGTAGAGCAGTTAAAGAAGAAAAAAGAATGGATTTAATACCAAGTATACTTCATAAGATAGAAAATAATAAAGCTGCTCAAATGGGAGAACTTGGAGATATAAGAAATAAAATTTTTTCTGATCAATCAATAAAAAAATGTTTAGAAGAAATTATAGGATCAATAATAACATCTGATATAGGTACATTTAATCAAGGAATTAAAGAATTTGTGAACACAACAAAGAAATTAAAAAACACTTATTTACAAAATTCTGATACCTCTAATTTAGAAGAATGTAAAACATATAATTATGATGATTATATGAATAGATTAAAAATATTATATAGTTCTAAAAATGGATTAAATGTAGACAATTCTGTAGAAACAGGAAGAAAAACAACGATACAAGATTTTAATATGGAGATAATTTGAATATGGAAACAGATAAAGTAAAATGTTTAATATATATGATAAATGATATGGATATAAAAGATAAATTAAGATTAGCAATATGTATAAGCCAAAGTAAATGGTCTGGTCTTATATATAATATTAAAGAAAATCATGAAAAGTTTGATAATATGTTAAAAAGTATAGATGAAGAATACAGAACTACACTTATTAATTTTGAAAAGTATAAACTTGTAATGTATGCAATGGCTAAACTTATGGAAATGGAAACAACAGAACAAAATTAAGTATCTTCTTTATATTTGTTTAATAGTATCTTTATTAAAAATAATTAACAAGAGTATATAGAGCCACCCTCTCTTTCAATAGAAGAGGGTGGCTCATAAACTGGGATATTTTATAATCTTTGATTATTTTTTATTTCGAATAGTGCATGCTGATGCCGGAGAAATATATCTCATTACAATATGAATATTTCTGTTTTCCGAGCCGTCCTGAAAAGGACCTTCAAAATTTAATGATTTTTTGGATATAGCAACAACATTTTCATCAGAATCCTGTAAAGAACAAGGTGCAGTTATATGAAGATCACCTATAAGAACATTTTTTTATTTTATGATGATAATTTATAAGCGTATTTTATATCTATGTCTTTTATTATATACGCTGATATATCTGTGTTAGATAGTTTTCTTTATATAAAGTTACTCCCGTATTACATATAGGGGAGTGTCATGGTTTTTGCTTACTCTTCGCCACTCTCTCATATGTATTGATTTTAGCCATATATGCAATTAAAGTTTAACTCGACATCGCTTAATTAAGTTAAGACTGTAAAAACAACTATTGTTAAATTCCATAAAATCTAGTATAATACTAATATAAGTAGTAATTTTGAAAGAGGAACAATACTATGAAAGATGAATTTTTAGAGGAATTAATTGAAAGTTATAAACTACCTGAAAATGAACATATAATGATTCTTAATGAACTTAAGAAAAGAGTTTTTTTTAATAGAACTGCTGAAAAAAATCCTTCTATTATGTTTGTTATAGGTCAACCCGGATGTGGAAAAACAACATTTATACAAAATACTGATTTATCTAGTTATACAATTATAAACTCTGATGATTATCGTTGTTTTAATAAATATTCTAATGAAATACTTGATAAGTATCCAACATATTATACAAAACTTACAAATTTTGATGCACATTTGTGGGGAGATGAGCTTTTCTCTTATGCAATAGATAATAGTTATTCAGTTCTAAGAGAAAAAGCACCTGTTGATTATAGTTTGTTAGGAACAATTAAGGCTATTCCAAATAAATATGATGTAACTATAGATTTAGTAGTTACGGGAAATTTAGCAAGTTTACTTGCAACAAGAGAAAGATACGAAAAAAGTATATTAAAAAGTAAAAATACTAGATTATCTAATATTGAAGCACATAATAAATGTTATAATTTATTGCCAGATTTTGTTTCAAAATGTTTGTCTTGTGGGGCAAAAGTAAATTACGTTGTACCGAGAAATAACGAATTTGATATAACTCCTGCTGGAAATGAAAGCTTAAGTTTATTAGAAAGATTAAGAAAAGAAAGTAATGAACAAACTTGCATTGATTATGAAATAAGAATGAATAATATAAAAAAAGCAATGATAAATAGAAATACACCTCAAGAACAATTTGAAGAACTTAAAAAAATTGAAAAAATATATCTGGAATTAATTAAAAATAAGAGTGTTCAAGATTTTCCACCAGAAAATTCAGGTAGTGAAAGATAATTTGTAATGGTAAATAATAAAAATTCCTATAAGAACACTCTGACCAACGGCGTATCTGTTCGAACTATAAAACAGATAAATAGAAATATCATTCTGAAAAAGGATGGTATTTTTTTATTAGTTTTTTCAGTATGTATCCCCCTGAGTTTTGTACCATTGGTCAAAACTTATAGGGGAGAATGTAACTTTCTTACAAAAGTATGTAACCCACTATGACACTTTCAAAACTTTATTTTGCAAAGATGTCATAGTTTTTATAGTTTTATGCCCAAAAATTTGTTATTATTGAAAAAAACATATAAATTTGATATAATTCTATCATACTGATAATAATATAATTATAAAAGGAAAATAAAATATGATAAAAAGATTAATTTTTGATGTGGATGGAACTCTTATAAGAGATGTTAACTTTACTAGTAGTGTTGAAGAAACATTAAAAAAGATAGGTATATATAGTAAGGAAAATGTAGAATCATTTTTAAAAGGTATAAAAAGTTACGAAGAAATATATGATAATTATAATATTATGGATTATACAGAACATATGGGAAAAGTACTTAATAAAAAATTACCACCAAATTTTGTTTCTACTTTTTTTGAAGAATTGAAAATGTGTATACCTACTAAAAATGAAATATTGATAGATACGATACATAGATTATCTGAAGAATATGAGTTGGCATTATTAACGAATTATTTTGCACAATCTCAATTAAATAGATTAAATAATATGGGTATTGGAAAATATTTTAAAGAATGTTATGGTGAACATCATATAAAGCCAAATAGAAATGCATACCTAGATGCTTGCGGAGATAAAAAAACAAGCGAATGTGTAATGATTGGTGACGATATCTATTTAGATATTATGAGAGCAAAACAAGAAGGTTTAAATACAATTTTTGTAAATAGTAAAGGAATAGAAGTAAATCCTAATATAGGAATTGTAGTATCTTCTGTTGAAGAAATTTCACCAAAATTAATAACTAGATTAGAAAAAGAACTAGATTTAGAAAGATAAATCAGTAAATTTTACTTTTGCAAAAATAAATTTAACTTTCTGAAAAATAGTTAAAATAAAGCGATATATAAATTTTTATAAAGTGTACTTAACTTAAGGATACTGGGTTAGGACTTATGAAAAAGCCAAAGTCATATGCTATAAAGTAATTTCTATATGTAGCCTGCAAGCAGTAAAAAATTGAAATTTTATGTAAAATATGATATAATAATATTATCAAACTTTTGAAAGGAGTGTCTTATATGGCAAAATTTTGGCTTATACAACGTGGAACTTTCAGAGAAAAAGGTAAGTATCTTACTGGTTCAGATGGAGTTGTATCTCTTGACTACATGGGCTCCGCAGAGTTCGAGTTTGGTGCAATTCCAAAAGCATATCGGCGTTTAATGTATCATTTTTCTGAGTATGAAGTTTTTAATACAGGCATTTATACTCCAGAAAAAGATGAACTGATGGTATTCTGCAGAAAGAGCTGTTCAACGGAAATTCTGTATGCTATCAGCCAGTATATTGAAAAACCATATCATCTCAAAGAGTATTCAGAACTCGAAAAAGTCCCCAAAGCGAGAAAAGAGGACACAACATACGATTGTCGCCTCAGTAATTTCTGGTGGTGCATTGATATTAAATCGTATGGCGATTGGATGGCATTTTTAGAGCCTCACTCCAAACTTTTAACAGAGGCAATAAAAAATGACTATGTAGACTGGTGGTTAACTATGTCGCCGGAAAAACGCGAAGAAGAATATAAAAAATCTTTGCGTTGGTAATAAGTTAGGGAGAATGCTATTTTAAGGCATTCTCTTTGACTTTTTATAAATTTATGCTATAATCTTATTGCAATTTATTAAAATATGATATAACTATAAACATAATATTAGTTATTATAATTAGGAGATTAATTATGTTAGAAAAAGTAGAAAATA
>CANQNU010000092.1 GCA_947625295.1 uncultured Clostridia bacterium
ATATATCTCCATCCTCCTGTATTTTGGTGCAAATACCAAGTGATATTTGCAATTCCATGTGCTGTGTGCTAAACTATCTGTGTATGGACTTTTCATACGTCCCACTCCTCTCATAATTAATATTTTTAGCCGTCAAACTTTAAATATTATATCATGTTTGGATTGGGTCTTTTTGTTACTTTGTTCAAAACTATAAGTTTTCCGTTACCACGGGTATAACCCGTGGTTTACCCTTAAAGTTAATCAAGTCCAAAAAGTGTTTAACTTTTTGGACTTAATTCATGGGTTTTTAATTACCATTTACTTGCCACGCAAGTATTGGATATCCGCCATTTATTTTTCCTGTTTCATCTTCTACATAGTCATCACCCAGTTGTTCTGCTATACTTTTCATTTCCTCTTTGTTCGTTTTTTCTGTTATATCATATGTAGCTCCAGTGACTACTTGTCCTATTGCCTTTGCACCTTCACTGCACCAACAAAAACAATTTTTAATTTCAGCTTTATTATCATATCCTACAATACTACCATTTCTTGTCTTATTAGAAGGTATAATTTTTGTTTCACCTATATTATAGCAATTATATATTCTACCAGTAGAGTTTATTTGCCCACAAATTCCACTAGCTACAGGTGCAGACATAGTTTCGTTTCCTGTTTGATCTAATGTTATAGTTCCTGTATTATAACATGAATTTATAAATCCTCTTTCATCTGATATTCCTACAGCTCTAACATTATCTTTTGCAGTATTAGCATTATTAGTTATATTTCCAGTATTATAACAATATTCAATAGTAGTATCAGAGGTATTACTCCATCCAGCTATTCCTGCTAAACAAGCATTATTATTCATATTACTTGCTTGTAGATTTCCTGCATTATAACATTTACTTACCGTTCCGCTATTTTCTAAAAGTCCAACTATACCTCCAAAATGACTTCCTCCAATACATTCCATATCGATTTTATTATAACATTTTTCTATTCTTCCTGAGTTATATCCAGCAATACTTCCTGTATCTCCATTTGCTTTTATAGTTCCTGATTCCATTCCTACATTTTCTATAGTTCCTTTATTGTATCCAAATAATCCTTGGTTTCCATCTGTTGTGTCTATATATATATTAGTAATTTTGTGTCCAGCTCCATCAAATGTACCTGTGAAAGCATTTTCTTCAATATTTCCTATTGGCGTCCATTGATTTTCTGCACTTCCTTGTAGGTCTATGTCTGCTGTTAATGTTATTGTTTTATTTTCATATTTTTCACCTTTATTTATGTTATCTCTAAATTTTTCTAAGCTTGCTTTATCAGAAATCTTAACTACATTTTCATCTTCTTTTTCTTCCTCTTTTTCATCTTTTCCACTTTCTTCACTATTATTATCGTTAGAATCTGAATCTTTAACAAAACTTACTTCTAATTTTGAGTTTATTTTAAACCAATAATCTTTATATAAGATATATAATTCAGATTTATTAGTTAAATCTGGAGTAGTGCCTGTTATTGTGGCTAATTCTGTTGAAACCGTGTAGCTATTTTCAGTATCAGATTGTAATGCATCAATTATATCTTGTAATGTAGCATCTCCTTTTTTATCGATTTGAACTTCCATTATTTTTTCTTTTAGTTCTTCTAATGCTTGAGCTTTTTTAGTTTCCTCTCGTGCTGATATACTCCTTGATAGAATTCCATTTTCTCCTGTTACACTCATTATTGTTACTCCAGCTAATATTAACAATACTATTATTGTTATTACTAGTGCTATTAGCGTTATTCCTGAATTTTTTGTTAGTTTTTTCATTTTCTTACCCTCACTTTTATTTTTCTTTCGCTTTATTTTATTGTAAACTATTGATTACACTTTTTCAAGTAAATTTGTGTATCTTTTTTTTACATTTTTGTTACATTTTTATTTTATATTATCGAATTTTTACTATCAATGGTATTAAATGTTTTTAGTGATTAATAATTTACATATTATAAAAAAATAGTGCTAATTTTTTAGCACTATTTTTGGTTTTATGGTTTATTTTTTAATTGTATCCACATCCTAGTGAATAGTATGTATATGACCCGGTAACTTTAGAACAAGTTCCAGATGAATTATAAGTTGTTCCACAAGTTCCACATTTGTAACCATATACGTCTTTTGATTTACTACAACTTCCTCCGTGTAGTACTACGTGTAGTTTCAGTTTGTCCACATGAATTACAACAATATGTATATGTATAATATGCACAACAGCTACTTTGCCATTCTTTCTCCGTTGCAGCACTCATCGGACCACTAAACTTACTTCCATCATCTACAGTACAAACTAATTCCTCAATTTTTCGACCACATTGACTGCAGTGATACTCAGCATAACCATACCATAAATCCTCAGCTTCATTATATTCCGTCCTTGATGAGAAGTATCTATATGTTCCCGCATGTAACTGCTTGCTAATTAAACTCATAGTTCCACCACATGTTGTAGTACCGATTTTACCATAAGAAACTGTTCCATTACAATAGTAATTACCAGAATGGCTCTGTGTATAACATCCTCCATATGATGATGAACTTCCTGAATGTTTATGTGATGTTATTGTATAGGTCGCACTTACTCCTGCTGAACCTGTTACTGTTATCGTTGTGTTTTGTGTTCCTGATGAATTTGTTCCTCTTACTGTTAATGTTTTTCCGTTTATACTTGCTGTTGCTATATTACTATTAGCTGATGAACACGTTAATGTTCCATAATTTGAACCTGATATTGTAACATTTATTGAATTTCCTGATACCACTGTTCCACTATATGATGATAATGTCAAAGTTGCTGCTAATTTTGTGCTTATAGTTACACTTCCTGGCGTTGTATTTCCAGCATTATCTTTTGCTTCTACTTTTATTGTATAACTTTGATTTTGTGATAAATTGTTAAATGTGTAACTTCCACTTGACTGATATCCTGTCCAATTTGCTCCATTATTAATAGTAAATCTATATCCTGCTATTTCACTTTTTCCATTATCTGTTGTTGCATTTTGATCTGTTGTATTCGCTGTTACTGTTATACTACTTGTTGTTGAACTTGCACTTGGTGTAAATCCATTTGGAGGTAATTTATCTATTTTAGTTACATTTCCTGTCGCATATGTTGAACCTGCTTGACCAGTTCCATCTCTTAATCTAATATAAACTGGTCCATTTGTTGACCTCGTTACACCTGTGCTTGGATAGTCTTGCCAACTATTACTTGCTGCTGTTAATGAGTATTGCATTGTATATCCTGATGCCTTTGTTGATGTAGCTTTTACATTTACATTCTGATTTGTCCATCCACTTGGGTCATATGCAAATGATACTTCTGCTGTTTGTAATCCTGGTACACTTCCTGTTGATTTTGTTACTGTCTTTGTTGTTATATTTCCTACTCCATCTTTTGCTTCTACTTTTACTTGATAACTTTTTCCTTGTGTTAAATTATTGAATGTACATTCTCCATTTGCTTTTTCTTGTACATTTTTCCATGTCTTTCCACTATCATCACTAATGCTAAATATATATGTTGCTATTCCTGTACTTATATTATCTCCTGTTGAATCTGCTGCGTCTGTTGTACTTGCTTTTACTGTTATACTATTTGTTGTTGATGTTGCATTTGGCATAAAATTATCTTTTGGTGGTAGTTTATCTATATTCTTTAATGTTCCTGTTGCATATTCTCCATATTGCTTTGTACTATCTATTAATCTTGCATATATATTTTGATTTCTTTCTAGCGTTATTTCTCCTGTGTAGTTTGTCCAATCTTCTACTTCGCCAATTTTATCTTTATCTGTTTTTTCTGTTTTATATTGTAGTGTGTATCCACTTTCTCCTGTTGTTTCTTCAATTGTTACTTTTACATTGTCTTTTGTGTTTTTACTTGGATTATATGTAAACGTTACATTTCCTTTTTGTGCTCCTGTTCCACCTTCTGTGCCTGTTTGTAAGTTTGGTACCGCCTTTGTCTTTTGTATTATTGCTGTTTCTGTTTTTCTTTCATTTCCTGCTTTATCAACTGCTTTTACTTTTATTTGATAGTCTGTACTTTGCTTTAAATTTTCAAATGTATAGCTTACTTCTTTCCCTTGTTCTGTTATTGCTATTCCTTCTGCTGGTTCCCAGCTCTCTCCATTGTTTTTACTAAAGTAGTATTTTTCTATTTCACTACATCCATATTCATTTGTTGCGTCTGCATCTGTTGTATTTGCTTTTACTGTTATACTGTTTGTTGTTACTTCTGTTAT
>CANQNU010000093.1 GCA_947625295.1 uncultured Clostridia bacterium
CCATATGTAGGGGTAATTGCATCAATATCATCAAATGTTACTTTTGATGATATTGATGCAATTACCCCTACATATGGTCCTGGATTAGTAGGTGCACTATTAGTAGGCCTATCTTATGCAAAAGCACTAAGTTTTGCAACAGGAAAACCATTAGTAGGAGTAAATCACATTGAAGGACACATTGCAGCAAATTATATTACATATAAAGAATTAGAACCACCATTTATCTGCATGATGATGTCAGGAGGAAATACACAAATCATACATGTTAAAAACTATACAGAATTTGAAGTATTAGGAAAAACAAGAGATGATGCAATTCGGTGAAGCATTTGATAAAGTAGCAAGAGTAGTTGGACTTGGATACCCAGGAGGTCCTAAAGTTGACAAATTAGCAAAAGAAGGACAACCAAATATTACTTTACCAAAAACACATTTTGAAAATTTAGACTTTAGTTTTAGTGGAATTAAAACGGCAGTTATTAACTTACATCATAAAAATCCTGAAATCAATAAAGCAGATTTGTGTGCTAGTTTTGAAAAGACAATAACAGAAATTTTAATGGAAAATATTAAAAAAGCAATAGAACAAACAAAAGTAAAAACAGTTGCATTAGCAGGAGGAGTATCAGCTAATATTTACATTAGAAATGAAGTTCTAAAACTAGAAAGTGAAGGAATAAAAGTATACATGCCAGATTTAAAACTATGTACAGATAATGCAGCAATGATAGCTTCAAGTGGATATTATAATTTTATAGCAGGAAAAAGAGATTCAATGGATTTAAATGCAATTCCAAACTTAAAATTGTAATTATTCTACTAATCAGAAAAAAATATATATTTAACTTGAAAATAAAAAATAGAAATATAACTATAAGGCATAATTATAAAAATCAGATAAATAAAAATTTAATATAAAAATAAATCTATATAAAAAAGCAATTATAATAAATTCATAAAAAATAAAGTAATAAAGCAATAAAGCAATAAAGCAATAAAGCAATAAAGTAATAAGAAAAGAGGAATTAAATGTCAATATTTGTAATAGGAGACTTACATCTATCCTTCCATGAAAACAAGCCAATGAGTATATTTGGAGACAATTGGCAAGGACATGAAGAAAAGATAAAACAAGATTGGAAACAAAAAGTCAAACCAGGCGATTTAGTAATATTGCCAGGAGACTTTTCGTGGTCTACTTATTTAAATGACACTTATGAAGACTTTTCTTATTTAGCATCACTACCAGGAAAAAAAATCCTATTAAAAGGAAATCATGATTACTGGTGGACAACTGTTACAAGTATGAAAAAATACCTAGAAGAAAATCATTTTGAAAATATTGATTTTTTATATAATAATTCTTATGAATACGAAAACCATATTCTAGTAGGAACAAGAGGATGGTATCAATCAGAAGAAGAAGGAGATAAAAAGTTACTAAAAAGAGAATCAATAAGATTAGAACTATCAATTAATGACGGAATAAAAAAATATGGTAATGAAAAAGAAATAATAGCATTTATCCATTATCCACCAATTACACAAGTAAATATTATAAATAATGAAACAAATGAATTTATTAAAATATTACAAAAATATAAAATAAAAAAATGTTATTATGGACATTTGCATGGAATATCAATAAAAGAAGCGGTGCAAGGCGAATACTTTGGAATCAACTTTAAACTAGTAAGTTGCGACAGTCTAAATTTTAAATTATTAGAAATTTAAGAGGAATTAATAGATGGATTTAAATAAAGATGTTAAATATATAAAAGGTGTTGGACCAAATAGAGTTAAATTGTTAAATAATTTAGGAATATTTACATTAAAGGATTTAATTACATATTATCCAAGAACTTATGAAGATAGAAGTAAACCTAAAAATATTTGCGAATGTATAAATGGAGAAGAAGCATTAATTGAAGGGGTTGTATGTAGTAAATTGTCTGATGTAAGAATACCACATAAGACAATGCAAAAGTTGATTGTTAGAGATGAAACAATGTCAGCTACAATTACATGGTTTAATCAAAGCTATTTAAAAAATAGATTTGAAGTAGGAAAAAAATACAGATTTTATGGAAAAATTAATAATCAATATGGAAAAATTACTATGACATCTCCTGTTTTTGATGATATTGACAAAACACAAAATACAGGAAGAATTATACCAATTTATCCACTAACTTTTAATCTTTCTCAAAATATATTGAGAAAAATTATAGAAGCTGGATTATCAGAAGTAGAAGGAAATTTAAAAGAAACATTGCCAGATAATTTAATAAAAGAATATAAATTAGAAGAAATTAATCAAGCAATAAAAAGTATACACTTTCCACAAGAATTTGAAGACTTTAATAAAGCAAGAAATAGATTGGTTTTTGAGGAATTATTTATTGTACAATTAGCTTTATTAGAATTAAAAAATAATTATATTACACAGGAAAAAGGAATTAAATTTGATGAAAATGCAAAAATGTCAGATATAATAAACAAATTGCCATTTAAATTAACAAAAGCGCAATTACGAGTACTAGAAGAAATTGATGAAAATATGGAATCTGAAAAATCAATGAATAGATTACTTCAAGGAGATGTTGGATCAGGAAAAACAGTGGTTGCTATGTGTGCAGCATATAAAGCAGTAAAGTCTGGATATCAAGCAGCTATAATGGCACCAACTGCTATCCTTGCAACTCAACATTTAGAAAATTTTAAAAAGATTTTTGATGACTTAAACATAAAATGTGAATTATTAATTTCAGGAATTACTAAGAAGAAAAAAGAAGAATTGTTAGAAAAATTAAAAAATGGAGAAATTGATATTATAATTGGAACACATGCTTTAATAGAAGAAAATGTTGTTTTTAAAAATTTAGGATTGGTAGTAACAGATGAGCAACATAGATTTGGAGTTAAGCAAAGAACTAAAATATCAAAAAAAGGACAAAATCCAGATGTACTAGTTATGACAGCAACGCCAATTCCACGTACGCTTGCACTAATTCTTTATGGTGATTTGGATATTTCAATTATTGACGAACTACCACCTAATAGAAAAAAAATAGAAACGTTTGCAGTCAGAAAAAATATGACAGATAGAATTAATCACTTTATACAAAAGCAAATTGAGCAAGGAAGGCAAGCATATATAGTATGTCCTCTAGTAGAAGAAAATGAAGAATTAGATTTAAAGTCAGTAGAAAAGTTATATGAAACTTATAAAACTGAAGTATTTCCACAATATAGAGTAGAATATATACACGGAAAAATGAAGCAAAAAGATAAAGATAGTATTATGCAAGAATTTAAAGAAGGAAAAATAAATATCTTAATTTCTACAACGGTAATAGAAGTTGGAGTAGACGTTCCAAATGCAAATATTATGGTTGTAGAAAATGCAGAAAGATTTGGACTAGCACAATTACACCAATTAAGAGGAAGAGTTGGAAGAGGAGAATATGAATCTTATTGTGTACTAAAATTTGAAGGAAAAAGTGAAAATGTAAGAGAAAGAATGAAAGTAATGTGTGATACAAATGACGGCTTTATAATTTCTGAAAAAGACTTAGAATTAAGAGGAGCTGGTGATTTCTTTGGAACTATGCAACACGGACTTCCAGAATTCAAAATTGCAAATCTGTTTGAAGATATTTCTATGCTAAAGCTTGCTCAATCAGCAGCTAATAAAATAGTATCACAAGATCCAAAATTAGAAAAAGATGAAAATTACAAACTAAAAGATTTAATTAAAGATAAATTTTCAAATAGAATAGAAATATAAGTATAAAATTATAGACGCTTGACTTTTTTTTGAAAAGATATTAATATATACGTGTAAAAAAGGATGTTGATAGTATGATACATATAATTATAAAAATTATTTTAATATTAACGATACTTCTAGGAATTATTATGATATATGATGCAAGAATATTAACGAAAAAATTTTTTGGATTTGGAGATCAAAATGAAGCTTCAAGTGGATTAAAAATTTTAGGTTTTTTAATATCTATTATAGGAGGCTTTATTTTTTATTTCGTTAGTAGGCGGTTAGCAAAGTTAAAAAAATAGATAAAATGACTTGACAATGAAAGTTTAAATATGCTATTATATACATTGTTAAGTATATTTGCGGATGTGGCGGAACTGGTAGACGCGCTGGTCTTAGGAACCAGTGCCAAAAGCGTGGGGGTTCGAGTCCCTTCAT
>CANQNU010000094.1 GCA_947625295.1 uncultured Clostridia bacterium
TATATCATAGGTGTCTTTACTTTTTATTATTTAATTAAAATCTTTTTATTTTTTCCCCAGATTATTTAACTCATATCTCCTCTATCAACCTTATTTTTCTAATATATAAGAAACATAATATAAAACCACGTGTAAAATAAACTAGTAAATGAAAGAAGGCACAAAAATCTACTTTCATTTTATAACTCAATTTTCACACGTGGTTATTATTTTTTTATTATTGACACAAACTATTTCTTATTTCTTCTAACTGTCTAACACCTTCACTTTGTTCTTTGATGATTGTATCTGCTACATCTATCAATCTCGGGTCAATTTTATATTGCAATAAATTATTACACATAGCAATTGCACCTTCATGATGAGGTATCATTTCATTTACAAAGCTTAAATTGATATTAACACATCTAGGACTATTTTTCATTCTGTAAATCATATTTTTCGTAATTTCATAATATTTTGCCATATAATGATTTACATCTCTTGGAGTATTGCAATATCCTGATGTAGTTTTTGCTATTTCTTTCATTTGTTCAATTCCCCTTGTCTGCATTTCTATAATTCCTTTTGCAATTTTCTCTAATGGCTCATAATCTGTATATTGTAATAAGTTTTCACACATATATATTGCAGCTTGATGATGCGGTATCATACACTCAATAAAATCAATTGTTATGTTTCCAATAATATCTCTTGTTAACATTTTATTTGCCATTTGGCTTAAAATTTGATCAAATCTATTTAAGTATCTTTTTGCCTCCATTGTTTTCCTATTTTCCATAAATACTTTTCCTCTCTTTCTTGCCTTTTCTATGTTAAATATACGAGAAGCACATTTTTTTAATTTAGGCTATCTCCTCATTTTATATCATATAAAAAAATGAAAAAAGTGTTACTTATGCTTAAGATTGTTTTCCATATTCCGTATAAACTTTTAAATTTTGTCAATACTATTTTTAGGTGGTGATATTATGACACAAAAAGAACTTTTATATGTTGAAGATGCTTTAGGACATGAAAATTTTATGAAATCATGTAGTAAAAAAACATCTAACCAATTAACTGATGCTACTCTTTCTACTTTTATAGGAGAGTTAGAACAAAAACATACTGAACTATTTAACAAATTTTTAAATCTATTATAAGGAGGATAATATGGAAGATAAGGATTTAATGGAAAAAGAATTGTTAATCATAAAAGGTGTTTGTGATTTATATCTTCATGGAACTATTGAATCAACAACTGCTGAAGTCCATATGGCTTTTAAAGATGCTTTAAATGTATCTTTAGATATTCAAAACAAATTATATAACTTAATGGCTGAAAAAGGTTGGTATCAAACTCAAACAGTTGAACAGACAAAAATAGATACTGTAAAAAATAAATTTTCTGCACAAAATTAATCTTTTTGACCGCTTCTACTATATTCTAGAAGTGGTCTTCTTTATTTTACTAATTGCTTTTTTAGAAAAGAAATTGCTTAAAAATTAATTTTGAGCGATTATTTCAATTTTCTAGACTTTTATATTTCAATATGATAAAATTCACTGTAATAATATGTGGCAAAAAAGGACGACACTTTTGTCACACAAAATTAGGAGAATAAATATGGAAAGATATGAACCAAAGATAGATGTTGGATTAACAGATGAACAAGTAAATGAAAGAATTAATAATAATTTAGTTAATTATGATACTTCTCTTCCTACAAAGTCAATTAAGCAAATTTTATTCGAAAATTTTTTTACTTTATTTAATCTTTTAAATTTAGTTTTTGCAATTAGTATTTTTTTTGTTGGATCTTATAAAAATATGTTGTTTTTATTAATTGTTGTTATTAATACTGCTATTAGTTCTATTCAAGAAATTCATTCAAAAAGAGTTGTTGATAAATTATCAATCATGGCAAGTAGTAAAGCAAAGGTTATTAGAAATTCAAAAAAAGTACAAATTGATATTAATTCTCTTGTTTTAGATGATTTAATAGAATTTTCTACTGGAAATCAAGTTATGACTGATAGTATTATCAAGCAAGGTTCTGTATTAATTGATGAGTCTTATATTACAGGAGAACCTGATAATATTACCAAAAATCCTGGAGACATGATTTTATCTGGTAGCTATATTGTTAGTGGTAAATGTGTTGCAAAGGTTGAACATATTGGAAATGACAATTATACTGCTCAAATTTCAAATGGTGCTAAATTGATAAAAAAGACTAAATCTGAAATTATGACTTCTTTAAATAAAATTATAAAATTTTTAACTTTTTTAATTATCCCAATTGGAATTGCTTTGTTTTATAGTCAATTTGTTTTACAAGGTACATCTTTTAATGAATCTGTTATTCAGACAGTTGCAGCTTTAATAGGTATGATACCTGAAGGCCTTGTGCTTTTAACAAGTACAGTTTTAGCAGTAAGTGTTACTCGCTTATCTAAATCGAAAGTTTTAGTTCAAGATTTATATTGTATTGAAACTTTAGCTAGAGTAGATACTCTATGTTTAGACAAAACTGGTACCTTAACAGAAGGCTCTATGGAAGTAAAAGATTTTATTGTTGTTGATGGAAATAAAGATGATATGACTAATATTTTATCCAATTTTGCGAAATTTTCTGAAGACGAAAATTCCACGATGCTAGCTATTAAAGACAAATTTTCTACAATAACAACTGAATTTACACCTAATAGAAAAGTTGCCTTTTCCTCTGAGTTAAAATGGTCTGGAATCAATTTTAAAGATTTAGGATCTTATATTTTAGGTGCTCCGGAATTTGTTTTAAAAAATAACTTTGAAAAATATAAAAAACAGATTGAAGAATATTCAAATGATTTTCGTGTTTTAGTTTTAGTACATAGTAATAATAATTTTGATGAAAAAAATAATTTACCACAAGATATTAAATTAATTGGTTATATATTGATATTAGATAAAATTAGAAAAGAAGCTTCTAGCACAATAAAATATTTTTACAAACAAGGTGTAGATATTAAAATTATTTCTGGTGATAACCCTATTACAGTATCAAAAATTGCAAAAAGAGTTGGTATTAAAAATTATGAAAAATATTTTGATATGTCTACATTAAAAGATAATTCAAAAATAAATGATATTGTTTCAGAATATTCTATTTTTGGTAGGGTTTCTCCTACACAAAAAAAAGATTTAATTAATGCTATGAAATCAAATGGTAAAACTGTTGCAATGACTGGTGACGGGGTTAATGATGTTTTAGCTTTAAAAGAAGCGGATTGCAGTGTTGCAATGGCAAATGGTAGTGATGCTACTAAGAACATTTCAAATCTTGTTCTACTTAATTCTAACTTTGCTTCTATGCCTAAAATAGTAGCAGAAGGAAGACGAACAATTAATAATATTCAAAGGTCCGCATCTTTGTTTTTAGTAAAAACTATTTACTCTACTTTACTTGCTATAATGTTTTTATTAATGAGTGAAGAATATCCATTTATACCTATTCAACTAAGCTTAATTAGTCTTGTAACTATTGGTATTCCGTCTTTTATGTTGGCATTAGAACCAAATAAAGAAAAAATTAAAGGCAATTTCTTAAAAAATATAATTTCTAAAGCCTTACCTACTGGATTAACTGCTGTTATTAACATCTTTTCATTAGCAATGTTGAATAAGTATAATATTATTCCAGAAGAAGAATTTTCAAGCTTATGTGTTATTTCTACTGGTATTTGTGGTTTAATGTTATTACTTACATTTATTCCTTCTAGAAAAAGCGAAGATACTAAATTACCAATTTCTATTTATAGATTAGTGCTTGCAGTTACTATGATATTTATTTTTATTATTGGATTAACTACTTTTGGATTTTTCTTTAATATCGTTCCTTTAATTTCTATTTTACCTATAGTAACTAGAATTTTGATAATTTCTGTTATTAATTTCGTATTGTTAAATTGGTTATTTAAAAAATTATGAATTTTAAGAACTGGGTTTGATAAACAACTACATAAATAAAAAAGCTGGCAACTAATTATTTCTAACTAGTTGCCTCCCATAGCAATTAACTGGAACTTTCGTTCCTCCCACAGCAATCTTA
>CANQNU010000095.1 GCA_947625295.1 uncultured Clostridia bacterium
GGATATGCTACCACTCCAT
This sequence comes from uncultured Clostridia bacterium, assembly GCA_947625295.1. Taxonomy (GTDB): domain Bacteria; phylum Bacillota; class Clostridia; order TANB77; family CAG-508; genus CAG-269. The sequence goes on from CANQNU010000095.1 coordinate 20, forward strand.
TTCTTCATATTCTTGTTCTTTTTCGTATTCAATCTGTTTTTCTGGATCAAGAATTCATATAGGTATTCCTCCTTTTCTAGCACAGCCAATAACACTATGCTAATTTAAATATTTGTTCATTTTTGGATTGTGTTGTAACACACTACAACACTTTTTTTAGCCTCTTGGCAAAAAGTGTAAGTGTGGCAGGATAAACCCCACACCCCAAACCTAAAAAAGCTAAAGCATTTTTAGGTTATTTAATAAAAATTTGCTTAATGCAATTTTTATTAAATTCACTTTAGCTAAATAAAGTAGAAACCAGAGGAAGTGAGCTAAAGTGAAAAGGTGTAATAATCCCATTTATAAAAAATAGAATTATTACGCCTAGCACTTTTATAGATGTACTGCATTTCTCTCGCAATAAAAAAGACATCTGTAACTTTTACATTACAAATGATTTCTTATTAATATTTAATTATCTTTGCCTTCACAATCAATTTTAAGCTAAATAAAATTGGAAGGTAATAAACAATGCCTACAAAAAAATGTAGGCACAAAATTCTTTGTACAAAATAAGTAGTTACATATATATTTTCTTTTAGGATAGTTTACAAATACACACCACATGGAGTAGATGTATATCCTTCATCAGCAGCTGGAGTTCCATTTACAGCAGCATATATTGCATGTAAAGGTGACCCAATTGCAAACTTACAAGAAGACTTAGCTGCAGAACAAAAAGCAAGAGCAACTTATGAAAAATTAATTGACCTTTGTCGTGATAATCCAGAAGTTTTAGACCCATTAAGATATTTAAGACAAAGAGAAGTTGTTCACTTCCAAAGATTTGGTGAAGCACTTCGTGGTGTTCAAGACAAATTAGCTGAAAAGAAATTCTATATGAATGATATGACACCTTATAATATGACAAACAACAATGATAACAATAATTGTGGTTGCAATAACTAATATAAATTTAGGAATTTGATTAAAATTATATTAATTTAATTAGAATTATGCCTTATTATAATAAAGATATCAAAAGAGACACATTTGTAGTTCAATACAATTTGTGTCTCTTCTATTTTATTTTAAGCTTTGTTTTACTTTTTCTAACATTTCTTGATATTTTGCAAGTTTATCTTTTTCTTCCTTTATTTTTGATTCTGGAGCTTTATTTACAAAGCCTGGATTTGATAACATCTTTTCACATCTAGCAACTTCTGCTTCTAATCTTTTTTTCTCTTCTTCTAGCCTTTTCTTTTCCTCTTCTACATCAATTAAACCTTCTAATGGGATATAAAGCTCAATTCCATCTTTTATAATATTAATTGTATTTTCTGGAATTTCTTCTTTGTTATTTTTAACTGTGACTTTATTTGCAAATCCTAATTTTAAAAGTATATCTTTAATTTGATTTAATTCTTCTATATACCTTTCTGTAACAAAAATTAATTCTGACTTTTTACTTGGATGGATATTTTTTGTGCTTCTTATATTTCTAATTTCTACTATAATTTGCTTTACTTTTTCAATAATATCATCATCTTCATCATAATCTACTCTTTGCTTTTCTTTTGGCCAATTAGTCATCATTAATTCTTTGTCATTGTAATTTATAAGATTTTCATAAATTTCTGATGTTACAAATGGCATAAATGGATGTAATAATTTTAAAGCATCTCCAAAAACATAGTTCAATACGAAACTAACTTGTACTTTTTCTTGCCTATCCTCACTATATAATCTTGTTTTTACCATTTCAATATACCAATCACAAAATTCATTCCAAATAAAACTGTATATATTATCTAGTGCAATTCCTAAGTCGTATTCTTCTATGTTTTTTGTAACTGTTATTATTAAATTATCTAGTTTATTTAAAATCCATCTATCTTCTATGCGTAATCCTTCTGATTTATATTTTCCTGTTTCTTTATCTTTTATTGAATCTCCAAATGCAATTATTTCTTCTTTTATAGCAAGATTATTAATTATAAATTTAGCTGCATTCCATATTTTATTTGCAAAATTAGATGCTTGTTCTAATTTTTCTGGCATATATCTTATGTCATTTCCCATAGTTGTTCCTGATAATACAGAAAATCTTAATGCGTCTGCTCCATATTTATCAATAATTTCAATTGGGTCAATTCCATTTCCTAATGATTTTGACATCTTTCTTCCTTGTGAATCTCTTACAATTCCATGTACTACTACATCTTTAAATGGATTTTGATTAGTAAGTTCTAGTCCTTGTGTCATCATTCTTGATATCCAAAATGTTATAATATCATATCCTGTTACTAATGCATTTGTTGGATAAAAAGTTTTATAATCTTCTGCTTCTGTATTTGGCCATCCAAGTGTTGAAAATGGCCATAATGCTGAACTGAACCATGTATCTAGTGAATCTTCATCTTGATGTAATTTATCTGAACCACATTTTTCACATTTTTCTGGCTTTTCTTTTGCAACATTCATATGTCCACATTCATCACAATAATATACTGGTATTCTATGTCCCCACCATAATTGTCTTGATATACACCAATCTTGAATATTATCTAACCAATTAAAATACATTTTTTCATATCTTTTAGGTACGAATTTTACTTCATTATTTCTTACTGCATCTGTTGCTCTTTTAGCTAAATCTTTCATACTTATAAACCATTGTTCAGATATTCTAGGTTCTATTGTATTATGACATCTATAACATTTTCCTACGTTGTGTGTGTAATCTTCTGTTTTTACTAAAGCACCTATTTCTTCTAGTTTGCTAACAATTAACTTTCTTGCATCAATTGATTTCATTCCTTTATAGTCTGGTACTAAATCACCCATTATAGAACTATCGTCAAATACTTCAATAATTTCTAAATTATGTCTTAATCCTGCTTGATAATCATTTGGATCATGAGCTGGTGTTATTTTAACACATCCTGTACCAAATTCTTTTTCTACAAATTCGTCAGCAATAATAGGAATTTCCTTATTCATAATTGGAAGAATACATTTTTTACCTATTAAATCTTTATATCTTTCATCATCTGGATGTACTGCAACAGCTGTGTCTCCTAGCATAGTTTCAGGTCTAGTTGTTGCAACAATAATATATTTATCTGTATCTTTTATTTGATACCTAATATGCCATAAATGAGAAGCTTCATCTTCATACTCTACTTCTGCATCTGATATTGTTGTATGACATGATGGACACCAATTTATCAGCTTTTTACCTTTATATATTAGACCTTTATTGTATAAACTAACAAATTGTTCTAAAACTGCATCTGTAAATCCTTTATCTAAAGTAAATCTATTTCTTTCCCAATCACAAGAACAACCTAACTTTTTTTGTTGTTCTTGAATTGTTCCACCATACTCTTTTGTCCATGCCCATGCTCTTTCTAAAAATTCTTCTCTAGTAATATCAGCTTTAGTAAGTCCCTCTTCTTTTTCCATCTTCTCAACAACTTTTACTTCTGTTGCAATAGCAGCATGATCAGAACCAGGAAGCCATAAAGTATTATATCCTTGCATTCTCTTAAAACGTATTAAAATATCTTGAATTGTATCATCTAAAGCATGCCCCATATGTAATTTACCAGTTACGTTTGGAGGAGGCATCATAATACAATAGCTTTCTTTTGTTTTATCCATACTAGGTTTAAAATATCCTTTTTCCTCCCAATGCTTATATAATTCTTCTTCAAAATCTTTTGGATTGTACTTTTCTTTTAACATAATCTTTCCTCCTATCATGGATCAAGAGATATTCCTTAAAATTCCTTCTAAAAGGAAGAAAAGGCCACTCCATCCTTATTTTTTTTAATAAACAAAAAACTCACCCTTAGCA
>CANQNU010000096.1 GCA_947625295.1 uncultured Clostridia bacterium
TGCATATATTATACAGTTTTTATCTACTTCAAATTCATTTGTATATGTCTGCCATTCTTCTGTAGTTACTTGTTCTGAATTTGCCTGTTCTGTATTTGTTTGTGCTACTTTCTCTGTTCCATCTCCTGTAGCTTTTTCTGCTTCTAATTCTTCTACTGTTTTATAGTGTATTTTGTATTTTATTGCATAGTCTATTATTTTATCTGTATTTACTACTATTGTTATTTTTACTTTATCATTTGTCCATATTGTTGGATTTTGATTGATTTTCATTTCTTCCTTTTGTAATTCTACATTTTCTTGGTTTACTTGTCCTATTATTTCTACATCTTCTCTTGTTACCTTATATATATCGTCATCTACTACTACATAAAAATAGATTTCTCCACTATTTTCTCCATATATATTTTCATCTACTTTTACTTTCTTTCCTTGGTCATATAATGGACTTTTTGGATTTTTTAAGTGCTCTTGAGTTGCTTCTAATATTGCCCTATCTGATTCTTCTCTATGTTCTATATATTCATCTGTTTCTGCTATTTTTATTATTTCTTTTACTGTTGCTCTTTTATTTTCTAATCTCGCTCTTTGCGCTTGTTTTAATATTCCATTTTCTCCTGATAATGTTGCTAATGTTATTGCTGCCAAAATTAGTAATACTATTATTGTAATTACTAGTGATATTAATGTAATCCCTTTGTTTCTCTCTTTCATCTTTAACATTTGTTTTTCTCTCCCTTTTTATATTTTTTATCTTATGGTTTTATTGTTTAGATTTGACTTTAACACTATTTTTAGTTTCATTTTTTATCTTTACACATATACTTTTAATACATCTTTAATTGCTTAAATAAATTTTATATTACCAAAAATGAAGTAGCAATAATATTAGCATTTTTTGCTAGTTAATAGTTTACATATTCTAAAACTATTTGATTAATAATTTTTAATTATGTAAAAAAGTTATTATCTAAAACCTTCGTAATTCTTGAACGCAGAAAAGTAATTAGATAGAATAAAAATATGTTTAATATATAAAATTCACTATACTAAAAATTAAAAGTCAAAAGAAAAAATGGGGGGAGAAACAATGGAAAAAGTAGTAAAAAATACAAAACAAAAATCGATGAAACCTAAATTAGGAAAAAGTAAAGGAATCACACTAATAGCACTAGTAATAACTATAATAGTATTATTAATATTGGCAGGAGTGACAATAGCAAGTATAACAGGAGAAAACGGAATACTTCGGAAGAACACAACAAGCAGTTAAAGAAACAAATATTGCTAGTGAGAAGGAATATCTACAACAAAATATGATAGCTGTACAAGCTGATAATATATTAGATGGTAAATCTTCTGATAAAATTGGTGAAGAACTTACTGATAGAAACGCAATAGGTGCATGGAAAGTGGTAATGGACAATACTACGAACGAAGTTTATGGAACAGATTGGAGCTGGGTAGAAAAAGGAACTAACATAAATAATTATGGTAGTACTAAATATAATTGGTTATTAAATTATAAAACAGGGGAATTAATAACATTAGAAGATGACTCATATATAGTATTAGACAACAATACTGGACTTGCAGTTACAGGAAACTTGCCTTTAAATATTAATCCACAAAATTTAGCTAATCAAGATACCTGGGGAGATAATGTAATATTTCATAATGAGGACAAGAGTACAGACAGTGGAGTTAAAGATACAGAAATCAAATTTGACGGAAAAGATGATTTTTTGGAAGTGCATGCAAATGTAAATGAAACCGATGGTATGACTTTCGAATTTTATGGAAAGAATTATAAAACAGAAAGCATAAAGGATTATACAGTATTTATGCTTAACAAAACAATTTTAGATGAAAAAGATACAACATGGGGAAGTAAATTTAGAACTGCTCTTACACCATCAGTATTAAATTGTTGTTTCGGTACAGGAAATTCTGAATCAGATTTAGTGAGTTCATCTGGTCCTCATTGGGTTGGATTTAATAAAATCACTTTATCTGGTGAAAATGATTATGATTATATTACAATGAATATTAATTTTAGCACAGGTGAAGTTAAAGTATATTCAAAAGGAAATTTAGTACAAAGTACAACTTGCAACACAGAATATTTAAAAAAGGGTAGTTTAACTGATCCTAATGTACCTTTTACAATAGGCTTACAAGTTGGTGGTAATACTAGACAAGAATTTTATTCAAAATTTGATTTATATGCATGTAGATTATATGAAAAAATATTGACTGATTCTGAAATAAAAGACAATTATAATAAAACTGTTGCATATCATAATTTATTATTAGATAAATAATCTTATAGCAAAAAAACAATAGAGGATTCCTATTATAGAATGATTGCCTCTATTGTTTTTTATATTATAAATTTATCAAAAAGTGTGAACGATTAATATTATTTAATATAAAGAGTGACACGGAATCCCATGTCAGGGCCTGTTTGACTACTAACTTCATAGTGACGGAAACAAGCAGAAAGTGTTTTATAGCTAGTATTGTAAGCTCCACCACGAAGAGTATAGCTATTATCGGATTTAGTAATATTAGCATTTTCTTGTACCCATTCCCATAAATTTCCTGCAACATCATATAGATTTTTCTTTTTTACTCCTACTATTGAATCTTTTGCAGATCCTTCTGTAGACCCCGTTGTTAATAATGTATAATTATTAGTCTCATCATGTTTATTAGTTCCGTTTATATTATTTTCCCATAATGACGTCATTGAGCCTAGTACATTTTCATTATTAGTTTTATTACATATTGTACAATATTTTCCACTGCAATTTGTTAGGTTTGTATCTTTATAATTTCCCCAGTTACAATTTGCTTTTAAGTCTGTATATTTTTCATCATCGCTTGCATTGTCTAGACTTTTATTTGTCTCATCACTTATATAATTTAACATTACATCCCATTGTGTTCCTGTTATTAAGCCACTACTTACATAATTTGAATTACTATACATTCTTTCTGACATTTGCTTTGCTGTTTCATAATTTGCATAATTATAAGGTATTTCATTTGCTTTACTTGTTGGTTTACTACTTGAGGTTGTTTTTGATATTACATATGTATTAGTGCCCCAAGATGTTTTTAATTGTTCATCTCCTATTTTTCCACCATCTTTTAATGTAACTTCACTTGTTCCTGCTTCATATCTTGCTACATAAAATCCTCCGTATTTTGCAACTTTTGTTTTTTCTTCTTCTGGAGTGTTTTCATCCCATGTATTATTTTTATACTTATCTCCCCACTTATATTTTTGATAATTTTCTCCTTTACATGGTATCCATACAAATTGATTTCCCACTAAATCTTTTGTTACATTTCCATCTGGTGAATCTTTTCCTTTATTTTTATCTGATGAGCTATCTGATATTACTATTCCTGTTTCTAATGTTCCTCCTACATAATAAAATCCTTTTGGAATTGGTATTGTATTCTCTTTTCCGTCTGATATTGCATATACTGTTGTTTTTGCTTGGCTTTCTTCTTGCCAACTTTCTTCTAATTGTACTCTTTCTCCTGCCTCTATACCTTCTGTATTTTCTGGTAATTCATCTGGGGTTGCTAGTTCTGTATTTCCTTCTACTTTTCCATTTTTCTGTATTGTAAATGCATATCCGTCTACTATTATTTCAAAAAGTTCCTTTGATACTTCATCGTCTCCTACTGGTTCGTATATACCATCTATATTATTTATATTTTCTTTTAGCAATTTATTATCTATTTCTCCATCTGCTCCATATGATCCTAATACTGCTAAATTTACCTTTTCTTCTGCTTCTGCATATTTATTTTTTTCTACTGCACTTTGTGC
>CANQNU010000097.1 GCA_947625295.1 uncultured Clostridia bacterium
GATGTAACCACAAATATAACCATAAATAGTGAACCAATTATGTATTGTTTTTTATTTTCTTTAGAATATTTAAATAAGTCTTTAAATGCATTGAAAAATCCATACTTTTCCATTGTTGCATTCTTCCTTTCTTAATTGCTGTATATTATTGATTATCTTATTTTAATATAACATATATATATTAAAAAATCTAGTAATAAAATTGTCATTTTTATAAAGGGATTGGGACTTGTCCCATAAATCGAATTTTGACTAGGGAGAAAAAATTCAATGCTTGATAGAGTACCAGTGGGTGTACAAAAATTATTTCAAGCAGAATTTTTCCTCTTATTTTTTCATTTTTTATTACTTATTATTGCACCAATTTTATAATTTTCTTGTATAGTTTTTGAAAAATTTTTGTCACTTTTTACCGCAACTAATCTAATCAATTTTTGTTTTTCTTTGTTTAATTTTAATTCAATTTCTTTTTCATTTTTGTTTACATTTTTTGAAAATAAAAGGCATCAAAAACGGACTAACAAATTCTAAAAAAGCAAAGCTTTAAGAATTTGTAACATCCGCATAACTATTTTGTACGAAGCTTTTCTTCCTTACAGTGGAAAATTTCTACAAAATAGAAAAAATCAACCTTTTACAGTTGATTTGTCAATACTTCGCCAAAGTGCGACGATTTTACTTATTGGTCAGAGTGTTGTTATAGGAATTTTTAGCAGATGCTGATAAAATCTGTAATTACACAACACATTTAAAATGATTTTTTATGAATCCAAATTTTAATCTATTCTTAGCTTTGATTATTTTTATTATAATTAGGATTCAAAGATTTGTAATATGGTCTTGGTGCATTTCCTATTTTATATAATTCTCCTGCTTTTGCATTGCAAATTTCTTTATGTGCAGGTTCGATATGAGCATCTATATTATCTGCAAAGTTAATAATAATTACTTCAAGCATTTTAGGTAATACCAGTGCTCCCCACTCACTATATTCATTCATATGGCTACCAATCATATGAATTACTTGATTTTTAAACTGATTATCAATTTGATATTTTGCTAGATAATTTTCTACTATATGTGCACCTTCATAAGAATGTCCTAGTAAGGCAAAGCTATTACTAGAATTAGGATTATAATTTTCACTTTCTATAAAATCATTAAAATCGTTTGTTTTTCCTATGTCATGAGTCAATGCTCCAAATATAACTAAATCCATGTCTACTTCTAAATTAGGATATAAATTACATATTGCTATAGCATTTCTTGTAACACTATATATATGGCATAATAATCCACCTCTGAAATAATGATGAGAACCTGGAGTAGCCGGTTTATTCATTAACTCTTCTTTATAATCTTCATAAATTGTCTGTACTACTTCTCTTAATATAGGATTTTTAATCTTATTACTATATTCAATACACTTATGATACACTTCTTTTAATTCTTCATTCATTTACATTCGCACAACCTTTCATAAATTATAGTTTCATTATATAATTAATTTAAAAATTATTCAACATAAATTGAGTATTGTAATAAAATTTTTTTGATAAGACATTAGAATATAATAGTTTAAATCATTAATTTTTAAAACTATTCATAAATATCTATTTTCTAGTCATTTTTTTATTATTTTCTTTATTATCATATACTCCTATTATCAAATTTTGTCAAATTTTAATTATTCTAATATACCTATATTTGAATAAACATCAGTACTGTATACTTTTTCTTTATACCATGAATTTTTTATTATATAGAAATATCCTACTTCATCTGAAGAATATATTAATTTTAAATCACCATTATTATAGCAATATAAATAATTTGCATATTCATATTTATCATCAATTTCAAATAATGTATTACCTATAAAATCTGGTTCTTCATCTGATGTAGCTAAAACTCTTAAATTATTATCTAGTAATTTAATTTCGTTATCTTTATTAGAACGAAGAATATAGAAACCATTATATTTAATCAATATACCATCTAGCTGTTTTATTTCTTCTCTTGTTTCATTTGAAAGTAAATGAGTATTTTTAGTTGCTCTATCCATAATTGCAATATATTCATCAGTTGTATCATATAACAAATAATTTGGCTTTACGCTTATTTTTTGCCCTTCTTGATCAAAACATCCATTTTCTGTTTTATCATAAAATGGAATGTTTCCATTAGTAAATAATATTATTTTCTCAATAGTTTCTTCATCGCTATCAAATGCTTCTGCATCATATATTAAATTGTTACATTCTAACTTAGTCTTTAAATTATTATTAAAATCTATTAAGTAATATTCTTTTTTATATTTGTAAAATTCTTCTATTTTATCGACATCTCTATAATAATCATAACCATTATATTCATTATTGAATTTAGTATAATTGTTGATTAATTCACTATCAGTCTCTAATTCATCTTTTATTACTATTTGCAATACATTATTAGTAAATTTATCATTTCTAAAATAACTATATTTATACATTTCATTATCTTCAAATTTTTTATTGATTTCATTATATTTTTCTAAATAATTATATTTAGGAATTGAAATAGATGTTGTGTTAGGTAAAAGTTCCAAATCGTAATTTTGGCTCTTTATAATATCTCTCATAAATTCATCTAATTTTAACTCATCTTTTAATCCTTTTATTTTACATACTGTTTCTCCTGTAGCATCTATTAATACTATATTTTTATTCATTTCTCCCCAGGCAAATTTAATCACTTTTTCTCCCATTTTATACTCAAAAAAAGAGCCAAAGATATTGTCATATTTTTTTCTATTTAGTTCTTTTCCATCATTATTTACAAAAATCCATTCTTTTGTATCATACATTTCAACTGTATAAGTATCAATGTTTTCTTGATTTTGTAAAATTGCTAACGCTTCATCAAAATTTTTAATATTACCTGAATGAATAAACTTAGCTGATATACCGATTGCTATGCTTGAGATAATAAAAAATACAAATATAACCAGTGCATATATTTTTTTACTTGTTTGTTCTACTTTTCTGTTTTTTACCAAATTAACAATACTGCATATGACAATTATAATATCTTCTAACAGAGTAAATATTAACATCATACCTTCTGATAATTCATGTCTTATATCAGTATGTTTTATAATTGAGAAACCTATTATATCTATCCCTATAATTATTGATATTATTCCTATACTTTTATTTTTATCTTTTAGATTAAAAATTCCCACAATTACATTTATAAAGCCAATAATATAAAATAATATTCTCCATACAAAAATAAGAGTATCATAATAATACAAATAATCGGACATAAAATAATAAATTATTATATATAGCAAATTAAGTATGTTTAAATATTTATTAAAACTTTTCATCGTTTTTCTCCTTAAAATAATTTCATTACTAAATTATATGTATTCTACTATAATTTTAATTTTTTCTCAATATAAAAAATGTTAAACATTATTTTTCTAGAAAAAAATTTCAACATTGTATTGCAATTTAAGTATCCTATTATCGTATTCTTTCTAATTTTCTATAACGGGGTTGGGACTCAGTCCCATAAACTGAATTTTTCTGTTTGCATTTTTTGAAAATAAAAGGCATCAAAAACGGACTAACAAATTCTAAAAAAGCAAAGCTTTAAGAATTTGTAACATC
>CANQNU010000098.1 GCA_947625295.1 uncultured Clostridia bacterium
AACTGCTCCAGCAAAGCTGGAATAATTTATAAAAATTCGTAGAAAAATGTGTCTAAAAACTTGACCTAAATCCAGATAGTATAACTTAAAATCCTGCGGTTGAATAAACCGTGCCGGTTCGATTCCGGCCATCTGCACCAACGACGTATCTGTTCGAACTAATAGAACAGGTAGATACGAAAATCAATCAGAAATGGTTGATTTTTTTCTTTTGCAAAAAAATCATACTAAATCTATAAAGAAAGGATGATGTTTTAAATGAAGATATTAAGCAAAAAAGAGTAAATACAATAGTTGCTCTAAAATTATATAGAATAACAAGAAGTATATTTGATTGGGAAAATCTAATAACATTTTTAGATGAAAATAATGCATAATTGCATAATGTATAAAATAAATATTTCATAATTGCAAAAAGTACCTTCTCAATCGAGAAGGTACTTTTTGCTTTTGCTATCCATTTTAGACGATGGACTTGTTACCATGAGACCTTTATGTTTCCTTCGTCTTCATCTTCGACAATGTAACCCAAAGATTTGAGCCAGTCTTCCGTATCTTGGGAAGTAGTATAGGAATCAATCCAGCAGAAGGTATTGCCTGCCTCAACAGAACGATTGATTTCTTTTTCGACTGCTTCTCGTTCCTTTTTGATACGTTCAACATTTAATGCGTTAGCTTTTTTCCGTGCTTCCTTTGCTGTAATCATATGATAACCTCCTATAAATCTCACTATGTGAGTTAGTATAATTATATTATACACCATTTTATATAAAAAAGCAAATTTTACATAATTTGATTTTTGGGGCAAATTATGTTATAATTAAATTACTACAAAATATTTAGGAGGTTTTTGCCATGAAAGAACGGAAAGATTTTAATTCATTTATAGCTTCACTGATTGCGGGTGTAATCGCCCAAGGAATAGGGATGCTTATAAGTTTAAAGTTCTGGTTGCCAGTAGTACTTCCTGCTCATGGATGGCTCATCACTGGAATTGGAATATTCGCAGTCCCGTTTGTGCTTTATTTGGTAGTATTTCTGCCATTAATTCACTTTTTAAACAAAAACCGATAAGGGAATATATTCCTTTGCAAAAGACGTGTGTGTAGCCACACACGTTCTTTTGTTATTATAAGTAAATTTATAATAATTCCATTAAAACTCCATTAAAAAAATATAAATGTTAACCTAAACCCTTACAGGACAAGCAGTTACAAAATATCAAATACGCTCATCTGCACCATAAGAACCTCAAGCATTTCGTAAGATTAAGCTTGAGGTTTTTATTATAAAAAAATTTCTAGTTTTTTCTAATATTTTTTCTAATACTTTTCAATTTATTGTGTAGATTAAGAAAATGTTTTTGAATATTGTTTTGAACATTTAGGAAACATTATATATTAATTTAATGAATAAGGAGTGAAAAATATGCCAAATACTGAAACAAACAGAATTGAATACAAACAACAATTAACTAATGATTTTGAACAAGAAGTTATTGCCTTTCTTAATTACAAAGACTGAAAAACCTTATTATTTAAGAAAAAAAGGTAAAACTCCTGAAGGTTGTTATATAAGAGTTGGCAGTAGTAAAGAACATATGGATATTGCTGTATAATTACCGCTACACATAGAATCTTAGAAAGACTTGTTGCTGAAAAATACAATTTATGCAAAAATAGAATATAACGGCAGAAAAGAAGTTGAAATGATAGATAGTAAAGCTTTAAAAGAAGCTGTTATCAATGTTATTGTTCATAGTGATTATACTTATAATACTTCTCCAATAATTGAATTGTATTATGATAGAATAGAGATTACTTCTGGTGGTGGACTTCCTCAAGAATTATCACAAGAAGAATCTTTAGAAGGTGTAACTGCTCCTAGAAACAAAGAGCTTATCAGAGTATTTAAAGATGTAGATTTAATTGAAAATATTGGCTCTTGTGTATTAAGAATTTTAGAAGCTTATGATAAAAGTTGTTTTAAATTTATGAATCATTTTTTAAGAGTTTCTTTTAAATATAAAGAAACTCCATTTGATTACGAAGAAAACACTGGCAATAAAACTACTAAGAAAATTAAAGTAAAGCTACAAGAAAAAAATATTTTAAACTTCTGTAAAGAAGCTAAAACATTAAAAGAAATTACAAGTCATTTTGGATTTAAAAATATAGCAACTTTTAAGAAAAATTATATAAATCCTTTATTAGAAAATGGGTCATTGCAGTTAACAATACCAAATCAACCTAAAAATAGAAAATATATTACAATTTTACAAAAATAATTATATATGATATAATTAGGTTATGAGTTAGGAGGAAAAAGCTATGAAGAATTTAATAGATATGAGTGAAAAAGAATTACAAGAAATGAGTTATGATGATTCACATCTTTTAGATGATTTAGTAATTGAAAGTGGTCTTGAACTAGTTGAATTAGCTGAAGTATTTGTAAAACACCCAATTTTACAAGATTCAATATTAAGAATTAGTGACCCAGTGCAATTATACAATGCTATATATGATAATCAAGTAGAAAATACTAATCCAATACATTATGAAGGAAATTCTAAAGCACGTGAGGATACTAAGGCAGAATATATAAGAGCTCTTAATTATATAAAAGGATATGTTTATGAACACGGATATGAATTTGAAGGTACAAATGTACAACAAGTAATTGAAAACGCACCAGTAGAGATAGAAGATTGGGATGACCCTTATCAAACTGGATGGAAAGAAAAATTAGAAGTAGAAAAGAGAAATAAAAAGTTAATAGATGAAATATTGAAGAATCCTGAAGAAATGGATGAAGTTTTTAGAGCAACTTATGATTTACAAGAACTTTATGATGCTTTAAAAAGTGAGTTACTTCCTGATAGTATTATTTTTGATGATGACGAAATGTATCATAATTCAGTAATTAAGGAAGCATTAGAAAAATTATCTAAAGATTATTTACATGAAGAACTTGATTATGACCCATACGAAGAACAACAATCAATTACAGATGAGGATTTGAGAAATGCTGATGAAGAACTTGAAGAATTTTATGCAGAACACCCTAAAGAAGATAATAGACCCGATTCACAAATACCAGAAGGAATGAGTCAAGAAGAATATCTAGAAGCAATGGGTGTATCTATAAATGAATTTGGAGAAATTATAAGACCAAGAAATGCTGAACTTGATAAAGACCTTATAGATTGGTTAAATGGTGGTCAAAGTAGCCCATTAAAAAAACGTGAAGAACAATTATCTAAACTAGAAACAGAAGCTAAAACAATTTCTGAAGCAGAAGCTTTAATAGATAAACAAAATGCTAAAGAAGGTCAAAATATAGGAGAGTAATGTTATGAAAGAAAATACACAAGAAAAATCATTAGTACAGGTTAATGAAAACAGCATATTTTATAAAATAAAAAAGTTTTTCAAGAATCTATTTAATAAAAATTCAGAAATTACTAATAATTATACTATTATTGAAGAACAGAAAGTTAATTTAGAAAATGAAAACAAGAAAAAATATTTTATGGAATCTATTAAAAATATTGAAAATGAAGAAATAAAATTATTGAAACTTCAAAAGCAATATCGTAGTGGAGAAATAAAAGAAGAGGAACTAACAGAAGAACAAGTTAATTCTTTATGTGCTTT
>CANQNU010000099.1 GCA_947625295.1 uncultured Clostridia bacterium
CCTATTACTGTAATATAATCGTTCATCTTTTTTATCTCCTATCTCTATCAAGGGTTCGGGTTGCCAACGGTTCCGGGTTTAAATGGCAACTAGTTAGTTGCCATTTAAACCCGGAACCGTTGGCAACCCCGAGCCCTTGGCAACCTCGACCCCTTGGCAAACCCGAACCCTTGATAGAGATAGGAGATAAAAAAGATGAACGATTATATTACAGTAATAGGAGCAGGACTTGCAGGATGTGAAGCAGCTTACCAAATAGCAAAAAAAGAAATTAAAGTAAAATTATATGAAATGAAACCAATAAAATTTTCCCCAGCACATACAAATAAGAATTTAGCAGAAATTGTATGTAGCAATTCTTTTAAATCAAATTTGTTAACAAATGCATGTGGGCTTTTAAAAGAAGAGTTACGAAAATTAAACTCTTTATTAATAAAAGTGGCAGATGAAACAAAGGTACCTGCAGGACAAGCCTTAGCAGTTGATAGAGAAGAGTTTTCTGCAAAAGTGACAAAAGAAATTGAACAAAATCCTTTCATAGAAATTATACATGAAGAAATAACTGATATAGACAAGATAGCTAATGAAGGTATTGTAATTATTGCAACAGGACCGCTTACTTCAGAAGGATTAGAAAAACAAATTCAAAAAATTACAGGTATGGATAAATTATATTTTTATGATGCAGCAGCTCCGATTGTAACAAAAGATAGTATTAACTTTGATATTGCTTTTTATGGAGATAGATATAGTCAAGAAAAAAAGAAAGATGAGACAGAAGAACAGTGGAAAACAAGAATTACACAAGAGACAAGTGATTACATAAATTTACCTATGAATAAAGAGGAATATGAAAACTTTTGTAAAGAACTTATAGAAGCAGAAGTTGTTACTCTACATGAATTTGAAAAAAAAGAAATATTTGAAGGATGTATGCCAATTGAAATAATGGCTAAAAGAGGAATAGATACTTTAAGATTTGGACCTTTAAAACCGGTAGGATTTGATGACCCAAGAACAGCCAAAAGACCATATGCAATTGTGCAATTAAGACAAGATGATAAACAAGCACAAATTTATAATCTAGTAGGATTTCAAACAAACCTAAAATTTGGAGAACAAAAGAAAGTTTTTAGTAAAATTCCTGGATTAGAAAATGCAGAATTTGTAAAATATGGAGTAATGCACAGAAATACATACATTAACTCAACAGAATTGTTAGATGAAACTTATCAATTAAAAACAAATAAAAACATTTACTTTGCAGGCCAAATCACAGGAGTAGAAGGATATGTAGAATCAATATCCTCAGGATTAGTAGCAGGATTGAATGCAGCGGATTATTTTAAGAACGGAGTTAAAAATTATTATTTTCCAGAATATACCATGATAGGAGCATTAGCAAAATATATTTCTACAAGTAATTCAAAATTTCAACCTATGAATGCAAATTTTGGTATTTTACCTGAGTTAGAAGGAAAGAAAATAAAAGATAAAAAGCAAAGATATGAAAAACTTGCCCAAAGAAGTCTAGAATATATGAAAAATTTGTATTACAAATATTACTAAAATTTTACATTTTTGTTAAAATTGGCTTAAAATTGAAATAAATATTGCAAAAGTTACATAAATCTGCTATAATTATATATAAGTGATATTTTGTAAGAATATATTTATATTCTGAAAGGGGTAATATATGAGTAAAATTAATATGAATTTATTAAAAGAATCAGTTATGCAATACAAAGATAAAATTTCTAAAATTGATGAAGAAGCAAAAGTAATTGGAGAAAAATTTCAAAAAGAGCAGAAAAAAAGAGATGCTATAACAGACAAAGAATCAGCACAATATGAATTACAAGCTGGTATTACAGAGGGAATATTAAAAGAATTAAGACAAAAAAATGAAGAAAGAAACGATTTAGAGGAAAAAATAAAAAACACAATTAGTAATATAAAAGACACATTAGAAGCAGATAAGGAAAAATTAGCCAAAAAAGCTTTAGAAGGACAAAAGTCAATACAAAATCTTGAAAAAGAGCAAAAATATTTTGAAGATTTAAATGATAAAGATAAAGCTCATGATTGGATAAAAGAAGACGATCAAATTGTACAAAATAGAAATAAAAAAATTGCTGAAATAAAAGCGAAAATAGAAACTTTACAATCTGATATATCAAACAGCATAGAGGAAATTAATGAAATAAATAATAAATTACAATATATAGATTACGACAATATCGAAAAATATCAAGAAGAAAAAGAAACTGATCAAAAAGATAGTAAAAATAATGAGCAAACTATTGAAAATGAACAAACTCCAACAGAACAAACTCCAGTAAAGCAAACTCAAAGAGAACAAACTCAAACAGAAGATAATAAATCAATAGAAAATAAACAAAATGTAGAGAAAATAGGCAAACAAATTTTAGATGATATGTCAAGAGATTATAAAAATATACATTATGACGTAGAGCCAATGCCAGAAAGCAATATAAATGTAGCAAATGAAAATAATACTAATAAACAATTTAGTGAAAGAGAACCTGAAAAATTATATAAAGATAATGAAGAAATTCCACCAGAACAATTAGAAGGACTAGAAAGAATTGGTGAGGATAAGCCAACTATTAATAATATAAATGAAAAACAAGAACAAGATGAAGACAAGGAAAAAGAAAGTAGAATTAAAAAATTCTTTAGTAAAATAAAAGAATTTTTTGCAAATATATTTAATAATATTAAAAACTTTGCCAAAGGGGTAAAAATGTTACCTAAAGCAATGAAAGAAGTTTCTAAACAATTAGAAGAAGATAAAGATCAAAAGAAAAACGAAAAAATAGAATTAGGAAAAGAAAAAAATAAAACACAAAAAGTAGAAGAAAAAGGACAAGATAAAGATGAAATGTCATTAAAAGAAATGCTAGATAATTCAAAACTAAGTGAAAGAGAAAAAATACAAATAGAATTTCATGCTGAAATGAATGGAGAAGAAAGTGCTAAGAAAAAATTTGCTGAAAAAGTAAAAGTTGA
This sequence comes from uncultured Clostridia bacterium, assembly GCA_947625295.1. Taxonomy (GTDB): domain Bacteria; phylum Bacillota; class Clostridia; order TANB77; family CAG-508; genus CAG-269. The sequence continues at coordinate 3,034 of CANQNU010000099.1, forward strand.
AAATGCAGATGGAAAAATCGAAAAAAATGCAAAACAAAGTATGGAATCTGATAAAAAAAGTGATATGGACAAAAAAGAAGAAAAAACAATATAAGAAATTATAATAGATTAAAATAGCAAAAAGAAATATTTGCAAAGAAAAAACTTATAAAAATAAAACTTGGAAATGAAAAAATTTCCAAGTTTTTTATTGACTTAAAAAGCAAAACATGGTAAAATATAAACTGTTACTGTAAATTGCTTGTATTGTGCAATTCCGTAACAGTTTATATATTTTATATAGAACTATTCTTAAGTCAAATATAAAATATATAATAATAAAAAATAGGAGGTGAAATTTAAGTGCCAACAATTAATCAATTAGTAAGAAAAGGAAGAAAATCAGGAGTAACAAAATCAACAGCGCCAGCTCTTCAACATGGATGGAACTCTAAAAACAAAAAATTAACTAATAGTAGATCTCCACAAAAAAGAGGAGTATGTACAGTTGTAAAAACAGTTACACCTAAAAAGCCAAA
>CANQNU010000100.1 GCA_947625295.1 uncultured Clostridia bacterium
TATTGTATGTTTCTTCCCGTCTGATACTGCATATACTGTTGTTTTGGCTTGTGTTGCTCCTTTCCAACTTTCTTCTAGTTGTACTCTTGCTCCTGCTTCTATATCTTCTGTATTTTCTGGTAATTCTTCCGGAGTTGCTAGCTCTCCATCTCCTTCTACTTTTCCATTTTTTTGTATTGTAAAGGCATATCCGTCTACTATTATTTCGAAAAGTTCACTTGATGCCACATCATCTTCAATAGGCTCATATATTCCATCTATATTATTTATATTTTCTTTTAGCAATTTATTATCTATTTCTCCATCTGCCCCATATGATCCTAATACTGCTAAATTCACCTTTTCTTCTGCTTCTGCATATTTATTCTTTTCTACTGCACTTTCTGCTCTTCCGAAGTATTCCATTTTCTCCTGTTATGCTTGCTATTGTTACTCCGGCTAATATTAATAGAACTATTATAGTTATTACTAGTGCTATTAATGTTATTCCTTTGCTGCCTTGTGATTTACTTTCTTTCAATTTTCGCATTGTTCTTTCCTCCATTTTTTCTTTTGATTTTTAATTTTACTTCTATCTATTGCAGAATATTTAATATGCTTTTTAAGTAAAATTGCATATGTTTTTCACATTTTTATTCTATCTAATTACTTTTCTACGTTCAAGAATTATAAAGATTTTAGATAATAACTTTTTTACATAATCTTTTTATATCTAAAACATGTCCCTTAATAAAAAAAGAAAATAAGTGAATTGGAATATTTTGAATAATCTTATTTCAATTCACTTATCTTTATTTGGAAAATACTCGATAATATCTGTAATTTCACAATTTAGATAATCACATAATCTTGCTACTACAAATATATCAAATCTTACTAATTCTCCTGTCATCATTCTTTTTAAGACTTTAAAGTCTGTATTAGTATCCTTCATTATTTTATTTATACTAATTTTCCTTTGTTTTAGAATATCCTCAAGTTTAAATAAATATTCCCCTTTCTCTATTTTCAATCTAACCATATAGTACCTCTTTTTAATAATTTTTATAAAAATATTATATATTTTTATTGGATACTTGACTATTGGTTATATAACCAGTATAATATGTATAAATAATACTAAGAAAATATATATGTCTTTTACAAAAGACAAAGAAAGGATTTAATTATGAAAAATTTAAAAAGAAATGTTAAGGGTATTACGCTTATTGCTTTAGTTATAAGTATAATTGTATTATTAATATTAGCAGGAATATCAATAGGAATGCTAACAGGAGAAAATGGAATATTAACACAAGCACAAAAAGCAAAAGAACAAACTGAAAGAGCAACAGAAGAAGAACAAAGGCAACTCACAATAGCTGAGGCTGCAATGAGTTTTGAAACTAGAGACTATATAGATAAAAATGGAGATAAAGCAATAATACCAGCTGGATTTGCAGTAAGCCAAGTTGAAGGAGAAAATGTTATTGATGATGGATTAGTAGTAATTGACTCAAGTGGAAATGAGTTTGTTTGGATACCTTGTAAAACAGAAGAATATATATCAGCTCAAAATGCTGTTGAAAATGAAAATTGGATTGAATTTAAATATCTAGATAAGACAGATAGAAAAGATGTTGATAGTAATGAAAATAATCAATATAATATTGCCTTAAATAGTATAACTAAGAATAAAGGCTTTTACGTAGCAAGATATGAAGCTGGTGTACCAGAAGAAGCTCCTTTTTATGTATCTATTAACAGTTCAGATTTATCTTATATGAAAGGTGGTATACTAAATAGAGATGTTACAGATTATGTACCAGTTAGTAAAAAAGGTAATCAAGTATGGAATATAATACAACAACAAAAGGCTAGGATTGTTTCAGAAAAAATGTATGAAAATAATTTTGATGTAGATAGCTATTTAATTGATTCTCGGAGCATGGAATCATATATGTCAAAATATATTTTATTTGAAATGTAAAAAAGATATAATTCATTCTAATTCATGGGGAAATTTTATTGATAATACAACAACAGATTATTCAATTTTTGATGGACTATATGCAATGCATTTGAAAAATGCTAATAATACAGAAACAAGAGCAACAAACTATAAAGTTGGAAAAATAGATTTTAATAATAACAGAGAAAATATAAAGTTAGAACTTTCAACAGGAGCTAGTGAGGACTTTAAAGCTTATAATATATATGATATGGCTGGAAATGTACATGAATGGACAACTGAAATAGGTTTTGATTCTACTGGTCAAAAAAATGGTGTAGAACGTGGTTCCGGTATGGGAAGTCTTGATGGAAGTGTGGTTGCAGCTGTTGCCCCTAACTCTGCAACGCATTATTACTTTGATGTAGGTTTTCGAGTTGTTCTTTATCTAAAATAAATATTGCATTTTTAGAGGGTAGAGTTTACATTTCTACCCTCTAAATTTATTTTTCCAAATTCCACTCTTTTTCTTTATCACTTAAATTTTTATCTGTTAATACTTCTATTCGAATCCATAATCATTTTAATTTAAATTCGACATTCCCTCACCTTCTTCCGTTTATTCGCTTTATTTTCAAATTTTAGCCATTTAAAATGGTTAGTTAGATACTTTTATCTTTTACTAATGTAGATAAAAAAGTTCCCATAAGAATAAGCCTTAGACTTATTTCTAAATCTAAAGCTATATTTCTTTCTATTTTATTATTCATTATCTTGCTGTTTTTCTATTTCTTCAATGTCTTTAATATGCATTTCAATTTCTTCTGCTTTTGGTAATTGTGATTGCAAATATTCTGGTATATCTTGTAAAAGTTTGTATTCGCTAACTCCAACAGGTTTGTTTATATCTTTTAAAGCATATTCTGCTGTTAATTTATCTTTCTCTTTGCATAAAAGTATTCCTATAGTTGGATTATCTCCTTCTTTTCGTAGCATATCATCAATAGCTGATAGATAAAAATTTAATTGTCCTGCATCGGTTGGCTTAAATTTTCTAGCTTTTAATTCTACCACTACATAGCATCTTAATTCTAAATGATAAAATAATAGGTCTATAAAGTAATCTGTATCACTTACTGTTATCTTATATTGATTTCCTACAAATGCAAAACCATTTCCTAGTTCAATCAATACATTTTTTATTTTTTCAATCATAGCATCTTCTATTTGTTTTTCTTTTACTTGTCCTTTTAAAACAATAAAATCGAATATATATGGATCTTTCATTGTTTGTAAAGCTAAATCACTTTGAACATCTGGTAATGTATTTTCAAAATTTGTTACTTTCTCTGCTATTGCTTGTCTCTCAAATAATTTATATTTTATTTGGTCTGCCAAAACATCATGTGACCAACCATTTTTTATTGTTTCCTTCATATACCATTTTCTAATTTCCATATCTTTGACTTTACTTATAAGCAAAACATTATGAGACCATGGTAATTTGGCAGACA
>CANQNU010000101.1 GCA_947625295.1 uncultured Clostridia bacterium
CACCTATCAAACCAACTGCATTTTTTAATACAATTCCTGATCCTAATACTGTATCTACTGCATCACCTAAAATTTTTCCTACTACTGGTATTGCTGAACTAACAACCGCTTTTGTAGTTTTTGCTGTAATTCCATCTACACTGCTGGACATTGTTCCTTCTAAAGATACTACCCCTACAAATATTGTTAGTACTATTCCTAAAAACCACACAATTCCAGACTTTAAAAACTTAGATAATTTATCTATTTGCACATTATCAGAAATTTTTGAGATAATTACTAAACTAGCAAATATTAGTACAAATGGAATAATGATATCTTGAATAATATTTCCTACAAAATGAATCATAAATAAGATTATCGGCTCTAAAACTCCACTTGTTGCAATACTACCTGTATACATCATCAATGTAATCAACAATGGTACTAACATATTCATAAATGCAACTAAATTTACACACGTATCTTGCACCATTTTTATAATTTGAGTAAAATTTGTCATAATAATAGTCACTATTAAAATATATTGTACATAATAAATTAATTTAGAAATCTCATTATTTTCTAAACTTTCACTAATAGATTTTAAAATACTATGAATTATTATAATTGCTAGAATACTTATTATTGCATTCATACTTGTTAAAATTTCTGAAGTAAATAAGCTAAAAAATCTCTTTATTAAACTTGAATTATCAATTTTTCCTTTAATTGCATCATCAAAAATGTTTGTAATATCTATATCTTCAAAAAAGTCGCCTGTGTACTCTTTTGCATTTTTTAAGAAATCTTGAATTCCAAATTCTTCTTGTTGTTCTTCCATAGTTTCATCATTATAATCTGCATATGTACTACTGTTTAAATTCATTATTAACAATAGAATAAGAATTAATAATCTTATTATTTTTATCATTTGTTGTTTCATTATCAGCTCCTTTATATTTAGTTTAATTACGGCAATACCTTTAAGATAATTTCTAACAAACTAGAAATAATAGGAATTGACATCGAAATAATAATGATTTTACTCCCTATTTCTATTTTACTTGCAATTGCACCTTCACCTGAATCTTTACAAATACTGACAGCAAACTCTGATAAAAAAGCAATTCCCGTTATTTTTAATAATAAAACTAAAAAAGTACTATTAATAGAAGCTTTATTAGCTAGCGATTGTAGTAAATTTACAATTCCTATAAGTTTGTCCATAACTAAAATTAGGATTAAAACACCTGTAAGCAAACTAATGTATATTGCAAATTCTGGTCTATACTGTTTCAAAAGAATAATTAAAATTAATGCAACTAAAGCAATTCCTATAATTTTAATAACTTCCATATTAAATTTCATTCCTTTCTTGCTTCATTAAAAGGCACACATAGAAATAAAAGCTTAGGCTCTTTCAAACTATTCTCCGCGTTGAAAATGTCAAAAAGACACATCTCTTTTAACACAATTTTATAAATCAAAGATTGTTCTTACAGTATCAAATAGATTACTAATTTCTTTAATAACCATAGTTAAAACTATTACTAAGCCAGCAAGTGTTGTCATCATTGCTTGATCTTCTCTTCCTGCTCTTACCAAAACTTGATGTAATACAGCAACTAATATTCCTATTGCTGCTATTTTGAATAATAAATTAATATCCATTAATTTTTTGAACCCCCTCTTTATTTAAACAGTATTTTATGATTATCTTTGCTTATTTTTATCAACATAAAACAATAACAATTGCTAGTCCTATAGTTGTTCCTAATCTGCTATATAATTTTTCATTTTTTTGTTTTTCTTGAATAGCTTCTTTAATTTGTGTTTCTAAAAAATTTTGTGTTATTTCAATTTGACTAATTTGACCTTCGCTGTCTGTTTGCCCTAATAATTTTGATAAATTTTTTATAATATTTTTGTCTTCTTTTTTTAAATTTGTGTTGCTTTCTTCAACTGCTTTTTCCCATGCTATATTTGCATTATCAATTTTCATTTTTTCTTTTGCTTCTAAAAATATTTTTCCTATATTTTTTTTTGAATTTTCTGATATTTCTTGAAATATTTCTGGTATTGGTTCATATGTAAATTTGATTTTTGATTTAAATATGTTCAAAGCACTATTCATCTCTTCTAGTTCTTCTAATCGATATAAATATTTTCTTGATAAGTATTTTCCTATTAAACTTGAAGATAATAAAATAAGAAATAATATTGAATATTTTATAACTTGCATGTTTTATCACACCTTGTCCTTTTTTATTTGTATATTATATTCATATGCTTTTATTTTAGAACTTATTTTTTATTGAAATAATATAAAAATTTCTTTTTCATAATTACTATAAAAATAAATAATATATTTTTATCTAATTTAATTAATTTATAAAAAAATAATTTTTTCTATTTGTTTTGTTTCAATTAATTGATATATGTATTTGTTATTTTTAATATCTTCTATTGTCTTTCCATGCATTGTAAAAATTCCTTTAACTCCTGAGGATATTGCCTCAGCTATAGCTTGAATATCCTCTTTTGAGCCAATTTCATCACATGCAATTACCTCAGGAGCCATAGAACGAATAAGCATTTTCATTCCTTTTGCCTTAGAAATATTTTCAATTACATCTGTTCTGATTCCAATATCATTTTGAGGAATTCCTCTATACATTGCAGCAATTTCTCCTCTTTCATCGACTACTCCGCATGTTTTTCCTTTTAATCCTATTTCTTCTATGCCATTACTAATTCTTCTTATTACATCTCTTAAAATTGTTGTTTTTCCTTTTCCTGGCGGTGATACTATTAAACTATTATAAATTGTGTTTTCTTCTTTGTTTACTATTTCTCCTAGAATCTTATTACTACAATTAATGATTTCTCTTGCAATTCTAAAATTCAAACTAGTTACATATTTTAGATTAGCAATGTTTTCATTTTCTACTACGGCTGTTCCTGTTAGTCCAACCCTATGTCCACCTTTTATTGTTATAAATCCATCACATATTTGATTTTTGTATGCGTAAATAGAATTGTCACATAATTTTTCTAGAATTTGTAATACTTCTGCCTGAGTTACTATGTATTCTATTAATATATCAGCTTCTCTTAATTTTAATAATATAGGTCTATTAACTCGTATTCTTATTTCTTCTATTGCATTTTCTATATGGCTATTTTGTTCAAACGTATATAGTAAAATATTATATATATTTATTGGAAAATATTTTAAAATCTCTTCTATTTTTGTCACTTTTTTCTCTCCTCTTTTTTATTTTATTTATAACAATCGAGTAGAGTAGAAAATTTTATAAAATAAAATTTTCGTCCCCTCTCACACCACCACATCGTGCCGTTCGGCAA
>CANQNU010000102.1 GCA_947625295.1 uncultured Clostridia bacterium
AATTTGTTTATAATGTAGCGTAGCCGAAGGATTAAATAAATTTATTATATACAATTGAATTTTAATTATTATAAGCTATATATGTCAAAAAGACCCGTCCCCTTTTACACCTTTTGACAACATATCTTCTATTGTGTGCCATGCTAAAAGTGCACATTTTACTCTAGCTGGCATATTTGATACATTTTTAAATGCTATTGCATCTTCTAGTTTTTTTAGCTCTTCTTCATCTGTTGTTTCTCTTTTTATCATTTCTATAAATATTTTTATAATTTCTTGTGCTTCTTCAATTGTCTTTCCTTTTAAAGTGTCAATCATAATTGAGGTTGAAGCTTGTGAAATTGCACAACCATGTCCTGAAAATGCCATGTCTTCAATTATATTTCCGTTTAATTTTATTTCTAAAGTTATTTCATCTCCACAATTTGGGTTATGCCCTATTTCGCAAAGATCTGCTTTTTCTAATTTCTTTTTATTGTATGAATTCATGCTATGTTCCATAATAAGTTCATTATAAACATCTGTTAAATCTTCCACTTTCTGTACTCCTTTACTATTTTGAATTTAATCAAAGCCTTATTGACATTATTTTCTATCTATGTTAATATAATAATATAAAAGATAAGAGCTAAGCCCTTATCTATGTGTTTGGTGAGATTTATCTATAGGATAAATCTCTATTTTTCTTTTTTTAGAACTATATCTTAGTGCATATCTCTTTTTAGAGCACATATGTACTAAAAATGTTAGTCCGAAAAAGAATGCTATTATTATTAATAGAATTTCTATTAACTTCATAGCTATTAACCTCCTTCTTTTGTAGTTTGCATTTAAGCCATTTTATAGCATAAATGCATAGATTGAAAAGCTTTGCATACACTTTCCAGTCTATGCACTTATGCTCGAAGAAAGTCAATTTCCAAACTAAAAGTATTTTATCATATATTGTTTTTATAGTCAATATTTACTAGTAAATTTATTTAATTATATATTTTTTAAACATATTATAAGCCTTGTTTAAAGCTTGTATTAATCTATCTACATCTTCTTTTGTATTATAAAAATAAAAACTTGCTCTACAAGTAGAATCAATGCCTAAAAATCTCATAAGTGGTTGTGCACAATGATTTCCGTGAGCGTACACAAACACCTTCTGAATCTAATATACTTGCAACATCATGAGGGTGCACACCTTTTATATTAAAAGAAATTACACTTGAATGATTTTCATCATTTGGTGTTAAGTATAATGTCAAATAGTCTAATTTTGATAATTCTTGTTTTGCATATTCTATTACTTCTTTTTCTATTTTTTGTATTTCTTCATATCCTATACTTTCAATATAATCAATTGCTGCTCCTAAACCTATTACACCTTCAACATTTTGTGTTCCTGCTTCAAATTTATTTGGTAATGGTGCAAATGTTGTTTCTTGTTCATATACATATTCTATCATATCTCCACCCATTAAAAATGGTGTCATTTTATTTAAAATTTCTCTTTTTCCATATAATACACCAATTCCAAGTGGAGCTAACATTTTATGTCCTGAAAATATTAGAAAATCAGCATCTAAATCTTGTACATCTATTTTCATATGAGGAATGCTTTGTGACGCATCCACTACTACTATTGCTCCTTTTTTATGTGCATACTTAATTATCTTTCTTATGTTGTTTATTGTTCCTAAAACATTTGATATATGTGTAATTCCAACTATTTTGGTTTTGTCAGTTATTTTACTTTCTATTTCTTCATCAGATAATTCAAATTTTTCATCTATATACATATAATTTAGCTTACTTCCAGTGATTTTTGACACTTTTTGCCATGGAACTAAGTTAGAATGATGCTCCATAATAGAAAGGGCAATTTCATCATCTTTCTTTAAGTTTTCCATTCCATAAGAATATGCAATTAAATTTAAACTTTCAGTTGCATTTTTTGAAAATATGATTTCTTCCCTGTGTTTTGCATTTATGAATTTTGCAATTTTTGTTCTTGTATTTTCATAAATTTCAGTTGCTTCCATACTTAATGTGTAAGCACCTCTATGTGGGTTTGCATTGTATTTTTCATAAAATTCTTCAATTGCTTGTATTACTTGTTTTGGTTTTTGTGTTGTTGCTCCACTGTCTAAGTATGCTATGTTTTTATTTTCTAATATTGGAAAATCTTTTTTTATTTCCTTTATATTCATTTATTTATCTATCCCTTCAATTTTTATATAATTTCTTATTTTCTTATAGATTTCATTTTTTCTAGTTTTTATTCATCATATATTTAATCCATCCTTTTATCTATTTCTCGTAAAATTTCATCTTTCAGTTCCTGATTTTGTATATTATCTAAAATTTTATTAAACTTCGCTCTTACCATAAGTTTCATAGCCTCTTTTTGTTCAAAGCCTCTGCTCATAATATAAAATAATTCTTTTTCTCCAATTTTTCCTGCTGAACTTGAATGATTTCCTTCTACATCTTCTTCTGAACATAGAAGCATTGGCAAAGCAATCGATTTTGCTGTATCTGATAACAACATACAATTTTCATTTTCATTTCCAGTTGCCTTTTTGCAGCCTTTTTTAAAATCTATTGTTCCTTTAAAATGTTTTTTTGCATTATCTTTTAAAGCTCCTTGAACTTCTATATTTATATTTGATTTTTTACCTCTTGCTTCTGCTATATAGTTTAAATCAAATATTTGATTTTCTTTTCCTAAATAAATTGTGTTTAAAGTATTTTCTGAATTTTCTCCTATTAAATTTGAATAATAATTTGTGATACTATTTTTTCCACCAAAATCAATTATATAGTAATTTACTTTTGAATTATTTTCTAAAGTATTTTGTATAGCCATAAAATTATTTGATATAGTATTCATTAAATTTACTAAAATTATATCTATATTCGAATTTTCCTTAGCATTTACTCTAATAATACCATTATGAAAAGCCTCGACCTCTCCTTCGCTTAAATATTTCAGTATAATTGTTGAATTCGTATTTTCTTTTGCTATTATTTCTATATTTTCAACTAATGTATTATTTTCTTCATCAAAATTAAAGTCTATTTGAGTTTTGCTATTTTCATTACTATTTATTGTTAATTTTAATTTTTGATTTGATTTTGTATTTACTTGATTTATAAACTCTTTACTTAGTCCATAGACTAAATCTATTTTATTTGCATTTTGTTCAATATTTGTTTTAGATGTGTCACCAGTTATTGTTATATTTTCGAATTCTGATATTTGTTCTGGAACTTTAATATTTTCTAGTTTTATATTATTTATATTAAAGTTTCTTGCTGTTCTAACTGGTGTTT
>CANQNU010000103.1 GCA_947625295.1 uncultured Clostridia bacterium
ATATCTTACACAAGAGGAATTTCAAGAATTTTTTAGTACAATAAGACCTTTAAAACAATATACTGTAAAGTTTTTGAATCCATATACAGGAGGAATGACAACAGCAAATTGTTATAGAGGAGATAGAAAAGTTACTATGAAATGGAACAGAACAGATAAAGGAATTTTATATAATCCAACAGACATAAGTTTAATAGAATTATAATTTTATTTTTAATACGGAGTAGGTGGGCTGATAGGTATCAAGTAAGTGAAGCGTTTAAAGAAAGCTGTAAAGCTAATATAGGTTTAAATAGATATGGTAGGATACATATTGTAGAAGATGATATTGATATTGTAGGAGAAAACTATGGAGGACAACTTGTAGATTTTACAATAAAAGATAATTGCTATGTAGATAATAGATTCATAGGTACAACAGTTGCTAAAAAGATAACAGTAAATATATTAAATCCAGATAATTTAATTGAATTAGAAAACAAAACAATTCAAGTGTTTGTAGGTATTGAGATAGATGGAAAACTCGAAGAAATCCCTTATGGCACATATATAATTGAAAAATCTGATAATGAGGAAGTAGTACAAAAAACATCTTTTACAGGTTATGATTATATGATTAAATTTAATCTTACATATCAAGATAGAGTAGAATATCCTATTAAATTAAGTGCTTTGTTAGAAGATTTGTGCAACCAAGTGGGATTAGAATTAGGAAGTACAGATTTTACAAATGCAGATTATATGGTACTTGGAAATCCATTTACAAATAATGAAGATTGTAGAACAGTCTTATCAAACATAGCACAATTAGCAGGTGGATTTGCAAAAATAGGTAGAGATAACAAGGTATATATTAGAACGTTAAAAAAGGCTCCTAAAGGGTTATTAAAAGTTAAAGATGTTCATAATATGCCAGTACAAGATTTGCATGTTATACCTATAAAAATGCTTTCAAGTTATAGAGATAGTTCAGATGATTATATAGACGGAATGAATTATTTTGATGATTTTAGTAAAAATGAACAATGGGGAGAGGTTAATTCTGTAGTATTATCCCTATCTGATATTGAAGGAGAAAATACAGCTAGAACAGACGAAGAAAGTATTGCCCAGAATGGTTTAACTGAGATAACAATAGCAGATAATTACTTTTTAATAAATGAAGAAGAAAGAAATAAAGTAATAGAAGGATTATGGGAGAGGTTAAGCGGAATATATTATTTACCATTTAAGACTAAGTATTATGGTTATCCTCATTTAGATAGTGGAGATATAATTGCAATAGATGATACGAAAGACAATCAAGGCATAAGTTATGTATTTAATCACACATTTACATACAATGGAGCATTTAGTGGTAATTTAGAAACAATCGCAATGACTAAAACTCAAACAGCATATAAGAATACGCAAGATATGAAAAGTAAGTTTAGAAGAGTTGAGCGTAGTGTAGATAAAATAAATGGAGAAATAGTTGATATTATTGAATTTGAAGATGATACAACTAAGAAGCTTAGCGAACACAAACAAACAATAGATAGTATAACGGATACTGTAAGTGCAGTCGAAACAAACTTAGAAAACAACTATTACACAAGAACACAAACTAATTCACAAATAAATCAAAAAGCAGATAGCATAACAAGTGAGGTAAATAAAAGTATAACAAATGCAAAAGATGAAGTCTTAGAAGAAGCAAATTCTAAAATAGAACAAACTGCAGAAAGCATAAACTCAGAAGTAAGCAAAAAAGTAGGAAGTAATGAAATTATTTCAAAAATTAATCAATCTGCTGAGAAGGTACAAATAAATGCTAATAAAATCTCACTAAAAGGAAAAGAAATAGATTTAACAGGTGAGGATATAATAATAAAAAGTGACAATTTTAATGTAGATGAAAATGGAAAAGTTTCAATAATAGATGAGGGATTTGATAGTGCAAATTTGACTATCATAAATAAAAATAATGAAGGAATGAAGGTATTTTCTGATGGAATTGACATATTTCCTTCGGACCAAACAATATATCCTAATAAAAATATATCATTAGATAGAACCTCAGAAGCTTGTACACTTACCATGCAGTTTCATGATGGAAATGGGTCATTGATGAGAAAATCATATACAGTTGAGTTAATGGCACAAAAAGGAGCTTCAAGGTTGTGGTTGACAGATTTAAGTCAATCAACTACGGTTAGGCATGATGGAATAACAACATCTGGAACAATTACAGCACCCATTTATAGTGTTACTGACGCAGGTACCGTAATGTATGGAATGACAAAAGAACACGCATATATGTGTCATTGGACAGGTTCTCAATTGCAATTTTATGTAGATTCTGCTAATGTAGTGACATTGTCAGATAAAAGACTAAAGAAAAATATTAAAAATATTAATGAAAGTTTTATTAAAGCAATAAAAGAAGTGGAAATGAAACAGTTTAAAGTTGCAAACAGAGGGGGATTAATTACATTTGGTATTTTGGCACAAGATTTAATAGAAGTATTTGAGAAATATGATATAAATCCGTTTGAGTATGAAATAGTATATAAAACTAAATATAGAATAGATGATGACACAATATATTATGGAGTTAATTATGAGCAATTTTTAATATTAAAAGCAAAAGTACAAGAATTAGAAATTAAAGAATTACGAGAAAAAGATAAACAAAAAGATGAAATGTTACAAGACTTACGAAAAAGAGTAGAAGCTCTTGAGAAAGGAGCAAATAATGAGTGAAACAACAAATATAAAATTATTTAAACATGATAATCCAGCAACAAACCAGAGTTTATTTGATGTTGCAAAATCGTTAAATGAGAATTGGGATAAAATAGATGAATATGTAACAAAGCAAGAAGCAACAAGAGAAGAAAACGAAAAAACACGTATAGCAAATGAGACACAAAGAAAACTTGATGAGATTACAAGACAAGAGGCAGAAAATTTAAGAACAGCTTCTGAGGAGGATCGCAAAAAAGCAGAAGAAACAAGGCAAACGAATGAAGAAGTAAGAAGAAGTGCCGAAGATTCAAGAATAGAGAATGAAGGCATTAGAGACACAGCAGAGCAAGAAAGAATTGTAAAAGAACAAGAAAGAAAAGAAGCAGAAAATGCTAGAGAAACATCAGAATTAGCAAGAGATACAGCAGAACAAGAACGTATTGTAAATGAAGAAATGAGGCAAACAAACGAAGAGGAAAGAAAAGCAAGTGAAGATGCTCGTAAAACAAACGAAGATAGCCGTATAGAAGCTGAAAGCGAAAGACAAGCATATTATACTGAAATACAAGAAAAA
>CANQNU010000104.1 GCA_947625295.1 uncultured Clostridia bacterium
TTAATGCTCTTTTTGTTAGATAAAACATTGAATATATATTTGTTTTCATTGTTAAATCAAATTGTTCATCTGTTATATCTAATAGGCTTTTTTGCTGATATTGTACAGCACTATTATTTACTAGGATATCTATTCTTCCAAATGTATTTATTGTTTCTTCTACAATTTTATCACAAAAATTTGTGTCTTTAATGTCTCCTGCAAGTAATAAACATCTTCCTCCAAGCTTTTCAATGAATTCTTTTGTTTCTTCGGCATCTTTATGTTCGTTGTAATATGCAATTACTACTGTTGCTCCTTCTTTTACAAAACCAACTGCAACAGCTCTTCCTATTCCAGAATCTCCTCCTGTTATAATTGCTACCTTATTCATTAGTTTTCCAGATCCTCTATAATATGGATTGTTAAATATTGGTCTCGGACGCATTAAATACTCCATTCCTGGTTGTACATCTTGATGTTGTGGTGGAAATTCTATTCTATAATCTTTGCATATTAGTCCATACCCTTGATCATCTATGTATTTTAGTCCATAATCATCTTGCCCATTATTATTTGAAGTATAATATTGATAATTCATTTTTAATATCATTCCTTTCAAGGCATAAAATTGGTTGAAAAAATCAACTTTTCAATTATTTTTTCAACCTTTTACCTGTTCTATTTATATTCCTTAAAAAAAATTTTGTGAATTATCTTAATTGTTTTTTTATTATTGTTGTATATATTTTTCATAGTTTCTATTTTGATATATAAACAAGTCACCCATTTTAGCATTTTTATATAAATCATCTGGAAATTCTATTTCTTCAATTCCTTCTATTCCACCACCGATAGAATTATTTGAGTCATATAACCATATCCTACCTGAATATTTTTCACCTACCTCATAGATATGTCCATCAATTCTTCTACTATCCAAATATTCTTTTTGTTCTTCTATTTTTTCTTGAATCATTTTATCTATTTGTTTTTCAATAGTTTTTGTTGCTTCAGTATCTATTATAAAATCATTATCTTGTTTTCTTAAAACACTCCCTAAAGTTGTCTCCTTTGGTAGTTCTTCCATTGCTTTTGTAATTACTTCATGACTTTTACCTTCTTCGCAAATACATAGATTATAAGAATTATTTTTGTTTGCACTCATACCATATATATAGTACATTTCTCCATTTTCTATTGTATCTTTAGCATAATTTTGTAAAATGTTATTTCTTTCTGTTAATATTTCATTTTTTATTTTTGTAATTATTTTTGTATTATCAATTGTTAAATCTTCTGAATTCAAGTTATTCCATAAACAATTGTTATTAGATAGATTAGAATTCTTATTTAAATTATTTTCTAAATAATTTGATAATTCCTTGATAAAATTTTGCACAAATTTATTCTCCTTTAAATTATTGAATATATCATTTGCTATGTTTAGATTCAATATGCTTTCACTCCTTTGTTTTTTGTATTTATATTTGGAAGTCTACTATTGATAAATAGTATTAAGAATTAAATTAGAAGTGATTATATACTATTTTACAAAATTTTACAATAGTTTTAAAGCATTTCTTGTATATTCTATAATAACTTATAATTATTGTTCATGACTATCTCCTGTTGCATAGTCAATAACAATTCCAGGTTGTACATTATAACAATAAACATTAAAGCAAACTCCTTTTCCATTATCTTCTACTGACCATGCTTCCATTTGTACACCACTTGCTAAAAGATTATTTTCCTTATAAATAGGAGTTACTCTATATAATACATGATTGCTTTTATTATTATCAATGTAATCTGCTACTTTGTTTTCAAATGGTAACATACCTTCAGTATTTAAATATCTCGTTCCTGTAATTAAATTATTTTTATTTGCATTTTCTCCAGCAAGTTGCCAACCAATTAAATGGCATCTATTATATAAATATTTATCTTTAATTAAATTATCATACCTTTTCTGTACCCATCCTGAGAGATCTTTAATATTTCCTATTTCACCTCGTTCTTCATCAGCTCTTGGCATTATCTCTTTGCAAATATTTGCATATGCCACACCACTTCTTCCTAAGATATCCCACTCACTATATTTTTCAAAGCTTTGAGTTGTGTAATCTTCTGAACTGAAATATGGAATATTATTATTTATCTCTACATAAGGGTCTGATGAATACTCTGGAATTGTAGATAAATTAAATGAAACTTTTTGCTTTATAGTGGTATTTTCTATATTATTTTGATTTATGTTTTCCTCAGGCTGTGTATTTTGATTTATATATGTATAAATTAAAATACACATAACTACAATTATCCCTGCTATACCTTCCCATATATTCTGTTTTTTATTTTTTCTTCTTTTACTCATAACCTATACCCCTCATTACTTTTTTATAATGTTATATTATCATAAAAAAAAATATATATCTATTAATTTTTTAATATGTTTTATATTTAATAAAATTAATACATATATATTTGTAATTTTTATTATTATTTTATACTTATCTTTTATTATTTTAATAAATAGGAAACAATTTTTTAAAATCTCATATACTACTTTAGGTGATAATTATGAGTAAAAATATAGTTTCTACAAATGTTTCTTATAATTCTTCTGTTTTAAGACAAAATCTCGTTTCTTTAATTCAGTCTTATCCTTTTTTAAATATGCAAACAGTTGGAAATAGTGTTTTGGGTAAGCCCATTTATGTTGTAAAGCTTGGTAATGGGCCTAAAAGTGTGTTCTATTCTGCTAGTATTCACGCTAATGAATGGATTACTTCTGTTGTACTTATGAAGTTTATTGAAGATTATGCTGAAGCTTATGTCAATAATGATACTTTATATAATCGTTCTGTTAGAAATCTATTTAATACATGTTCTATTTTTATTATGCCTATGGTAAATCCTGATGGAGTTGATTTAGTTACTGGAAATTTGTCTACTAATTCTTTTGCTTATCTTAATGCACAAAATATTGCTTCTGAATTTTCTAATATTCCTTTTCCTGATGGTTGGAAAGCAAATATTAATGGTGTGGATTTAAAAATATACCAACCAGTTTGCAAAACGTCTTGTAACACCTTAACTACAAAACTTTGCTGTTTTTAGAATAATTTATCAAAATTCCTTCTTGAATACAAAATTCTTCTGACTTCCATAGTATTATCTTTTACCGTATAAAATATTGTATAATTTTTTACATAAATTCTATAATATGTATTTTTTCTTTTTCTAGTAGATATATACTTTTC
>CANQNU010000105.1 GCA_947625295.1 uncultured Clostridia bacterium
TATCCAAGTGCTGGTTTGCCCCAAGGTGTCATTGGTCCTGCGTGTCCTACTGGTGCTCTACCTTCACCACCACCATGTGGGTGATCTACTGGGTTCATAACAGATCCTCTTACTGTTGGTCTAATTCCCATATGTCTTTTTCTACCAGCTTTACCAAGTTTTACATTTTCGTGATCACTGTTTCCAATTACTCCTATTGTTGCTCTACATCTTGCTAATATTAATCTCATTTCTCCTGATGGAAGTCTTACGTGTGCATATTTTCCTTCTTTAGCCATTAATTGTGCACTTTGTCCAGCTGCTTTTACTAATTTTCCACCTTGCTTTGGATTTAACTCAATGTTATGAATTAAAGTACCTACTGGAATTGAACTAATTGGCATTGCATTTCCTGGTTTGATGTCAACTGATTCTCCTGATATTACTTTGTCTCCATCTGTTAATCCTTGTGGTGCTAATATATATGCTTTTTCTCCATCTTCATATTGTATTAATGCTATGTTTGCACTTCTGTTTGGATCATATTCGATTCCAATTACAGTTGCTGGCATATCATCTTTGTTTCTTTTAAAATCTACTATTCTATATTTTTGTCTGTTTCCACCACCTTGATGTCTTACTGTGATTCTACCATATGAGTTTCTTCCTGCATTTTTCTTTTTCTTTGCTAACAAAGATTTTTCAGGTGTTTTCTTTGTTATTTCTTCAAATGTAGATACAGTCATGTTTCTTCTTGATGGTGTGTATGGTTTGAAGTGTTTCATTCCCATTTTTTCTTTCTCTCCTCTCAAAACGATGAAAATCTTCGCATTACTTCGTTAAATTTTAAAATATTTCTTCGATATACTTATGTATTATCTCATCAATATTTTAAAATTTGCCTAGTACTGCTCGCTTTTGCTCGTTTTTCTTTTCTACTTTATATATTTACGGATTTTTTCCTGCTCCGCATAACAGATATTCTTTATTTTCCTGGTGTTTTCCAGATATTTTATCTCTGTGTAGTGTCTTATTAATAAAATTGATTAATTTTAAGCTCCCATGAATTCATCAATTGAATCCTTATATTTAACAGAAACTTTAGTTTCTTTACCACCTTTAGCTAAGTATGAAACTTCTTGTGGATTTGTATCTATTGTTACAATAGCTTTTTTCCAATCTGAAGTTTTACCTACATGGTATCCAACTCTTTTTTTCTTTCCACTTACATTCATTGTATTTACTTTTAATACTTTTACTTGAAATAGTTTTTCAACTGCTTTTGCTATTTCAACTTTTGTTGCTTTTTTATTTACTTTGAAAGTATATTTACCTTCTTGTAATTCATCATTACTTTTTTCAGTAACAACTGGTGCAATTATAATTTCTTCTGGTAACATTATGCGTACACCTCCTCTAATTTCTTAACAGTATCAACTGGTAAAATTAGATTTGTATATTTTAATAAATCAAATACGTTTATGTTGTTAGCTGTTATTGTCTTAACACCTTCAATGTTTCTTGATGACATTAAAACATTTTTATTGTTTTCTGGAAGAACTATTAATGTTTTTCCTTCTACTTTTAAATCAGCTAATGCTTTTACCATTGTTTTTGTTTTGATTTCTTTTACTTCTAATTTATCAACAACTGTTAATTCTTTTTCTGATACTTTAGAACTTAAGATTGATTTGATTGCTAATCTTCTTTCTTTTTTATTAACTGTGTATCTGTATGAACGAGGTTTTGGTCCTAAAGCAATACCACCTTTAATCCATTGTGGGCTTCTTGTTGAACCTTGTCTTGCTCTACCTGTTCCTTTTTGTCTCCATGGTTTTTTACCACCACCACTAACTTCTGCTCTTGTTTTTGTACTTTGTGTACCTTGTCTTTGATTAGCTAAATAGTTAACAAGTACAGCATGTACGATGTTTTCATTTGGTTCAATTCCAAATACACTATCTGCTAATTCTATATCACTAACTTTTTTACCTTTTATATCGTATACATCTACTTTTGGCATTTTCGTATTCCTCCTTCCTTCTATTTACTAGCCTTTACTGTTGATTTTACTTTTAAGATAGCTCCTTTTGCTCCTGGAACACTACCTTTTATTAATAATACATTTTTATCCATGTCAACTCTTACAACATCTAAGTTTTGTATTGTAACTGTAGCTCTTCCCATGTGTCCTGGTAATTTTTTACCTTTATATACTCTACCTGGTGTAGATGTAGCTCCCATTGAACCTGGTCTTCTATGATACATTGAACCATGTCCCATTGGTCCTCTGTGTTGTCCATGTCTTTTGATAACACCTTGGAATCCTTTTCCTTTTGTTGTTCCTTGTACATCTACTTTTTCTCCAGCCTCAAAGATATCTGCTTTTACTTCATCTCCTACTTTATAAGATGATATATCTTCTAATCTGAATTCTCTTAAATGTTTTTTGTTTTCTAATTTTGCTTTTGCAAAATGTCCTGCTTGTGGTTTGTTGATATGTTTATCTTTTACTTCTCCATATCCTAATTGAATTGCATTATATCCATCTGTTTCTGTTGTTTTAATTTGTGTTACAATATTTCCTGCTGTTTCAATAACAGTTACTGGTATAACATTTCCTTTTTCGTCAAATATTTGTGTCATACCAATTTTCTTTCCGATAATTCCTTTTTTCATTTTTTTATTTCCTCCTATACGTTTCACCGCATAAGTTATCCGTTACTTTTTCATAAGCATCTGTATTTTGTTCGTACAGGTGACTTTAACGTTCGTTCGAACGGCTAACTTAACTATTGGCTGATATTTTAGTTTTTAATTGTTTGTTTTCTTTTTTATATCAGCTTGGCTAAATATTTTTACTTACGAACTAATTCTTCGTTTTTATAAATTAGTTTTTATAAATTATATTTTAAGTAAATTATACTTTTAAATAATTTATAATTTAATTTCGATATCAACACCAGCTGGTAATTCTAATTTCATTAGATTGTCAACTGTTTTTTGTGTTGGATATAAAATGTCGATTACTCTTTTATGTGTTCTCATTTCAAATTGTTCTCTTGAATCTTTGTCTTTGTGTGGAGAACGTAAAAT
>CANQNU010000106.1 GCA_947625295.1 uncultured Clostridia bacterium
TACATAATACTAAATGCGTTGCTTAAAAACGCTTATTTGTCATGCAATTTTCAATGTACTAATTAATTTTAAAAAAATTTAATTTTTTTCATAAAAAGACTTGACATTCATATAGTTAGTCTCCCCTAATTTTATAAATATATATAAATATATTAACATAGTATAATAAACCAGTCAACAATGAAATAATTTATTGATTTAAGTACAAAATTTATATGAAAATTAAGTGATTTGCATTGATAATAATTTAGTGTTATAATACCCCCATGTAAAGTTTATTTTTTTAAACAAACTATTAAAGTTATTTATAGTTTGTTATATTTTCTTTATTTCCAGAGGTTAGGCTGGATTAATATATAGAAACTCGTAAACAACGTTCTTCAATTGAAGAAAGGAGATAAAATATGATTACTATATTGATAGGAATAGTTCTCTGTATGATTCTTACGAAAATAGAGCGGCATTTAGTAGTTAATAAACAAGAGATACTGAGTAACCTTTTTGGTATCATTAAGTGTCTTATAATAATCGTAACTGTTTTTATATTCTTTTTAGGTATCCCACCACTATACTCTTGGGAGAAGGAGGAAACAATAGTAGATTTATCAGACAATGATTCACTACTAATTGTAACTTTAACTGACGGCAAGGATATTTATTATAAAGAAAATGGAAATAAAATAGTTCATATTAAGCTTAAAAAGCTGGATAAGTGCAAGGTAAATGTAAAATATTGCAAAGAAGATCCTAAGTTAGTGATAACAACAAAAGCTAAAGCTAATCACTGGTGGTCTTTAGCAAAAGAAGTTCAAACTGAAAAAAAAGAATATACTTTTTATGTTAAAGAACTGCAAGAATTCAAATAATAAAATAATCCTAACCAACAAACTACTTGATTGAAAAATCAGGTAGTTTATTTTTTTTTATAAAGTATCAAGATTTTAAGTTTATACATAAGATAAACTAGAGGTGTTATTATGATAAAATATGAAGAATTGATAAAAATGTTAGAAAAAAACAAAAGTATTCCATATCCGCCAATTCCGAATTTATATGCAAATAAAAGATATGTAAGTTTAATTTATGAAAGTTTTGCAGGAAAAGATGGTGAGTTAACTGCTATTACACAATATATTTATGAACATATTGATTTTAAAGGAAAAGAAGAAGTTAGCAAAATTTTATTAAAAATAGCGATAGAAGAAATGCATCATATTGATATATTAGGAGAAATTTTAGTTAAACTAGGAGCAAAACCATTTTTTGTAAATGCTAATCAAAAAGAGTGGAGTGCAAATAATGTAAAATATCAAATAAATGATTTATCTGAAGCAATGAGAATTAATATTTCTTCTGAAGAATTAGCAATAGCTGGATATAGGAGATTAATGCAATATACAAATAATGTTTATTTAAGAAAAGTTTATGAGAGAATTATTTTAGATGAGAAAACTCATTTAGAAATATTTAAAAAGATTTTAGAAAGTTGTTAGTTGTACTAATAAAAGACAAAAATGGCGAATTAAAAATTGAAAGTATAAATTTCAGAAGAAATTATATTGAACAATTAACTAAATTTTTTGATAGTGGAATTTTTGATGTTTATGCTCCTATTGAAGTAGATGGAGAAGAAAAATATATAAGAACAAGTGTCAATATAAATGATAAACAATTAGATGATTATATGAAAAAATTAAACAAAGAATTTGAAGTAGAATATTATGAATTATTTTAAAAAAATAAAAAAGAAAATTATAAGATTGGTGCAATAATAAGTAGTAAAAATGAAAAAAGTAATAGGAAAAATTTTGCTTGAAATGATTTTTGTACTCCTACTGCTACTCTATCAAGTATTGAATAATAGTTATAATACAAGAAACGAGAATGATATAAATAAATCTTATCATTCTCGTTTCTTGAAAACACTTTCGTTACCTGTTATTTCGTAGGTAACTCTTCCCACCATTTGCAACGATTTTCAGGAACAGAAGTATATTCACCATCTTCATCTGGAACTGCAGGAACCATAGTGGTTTCTCCAGATGAATATGCTTGGGATACATCCTTAAGATTAACGATAAGTTGGTCAGTCATTCCCATAGGAAATCCATCAGGACCAGGTCCAAAATATGAAGGTACTTTACCTTCGACATTGACTTCCCACTTGGGCAATGGAAGTTTTCTTTCAGTATGTGTTCCTACATGGTAATCCCCCTGCTCCTTCCAAACGCACACAACGTATTCTTTCGGACTTTGCCGTTCTTCTGCACAGGTTGCACAGATAAGAGGTTCTGTGTCCATATATGGACGCCACAGTTTTACATTCTGCCTTCCACAAATGGAACACTCATAGGGTTTCTTCATGATGCTTTCCTCCTTACTTAATTAATACGGTTTTCGTGTTTTTTTCTACAATGCAAAAGCATTAATTAAATTATAGCATAGTTTCCATAATTTATCAACAATTGTTTAATTTTAAAAACTATTTAATTATTTTATTAAAAGCACTTACTATAAGAACATAAGTTTGGTACAATATAGAAGCCAACAAGATTTATAAGGAGTGTGATTTAATGAAAGAAGCCTATATAAATTGTTTGAAAAAATTACGAGAATTTAGAAAATGTTTAAACTCACAAAATGATATAAAAAGAGGTAAACTGTATTTTACTTGGATTAAAGATAAAACAGAAAAAATAATAAATGAGAAAGATAAA
The DNA here is from genome assembly GCA_947625295.1 of uncultured Clostridia bacterium. Classification (GTDB taxonomy): domain Bacteria; phylum Bacillota; class Clostridia; order TANB77; family CAG-508; genus CAG-269. Next base: position 2,718 of record CANQNU010000106.1, read on the forward strand.
AACTATATTTATAAAAATATAGTAAAATATACATTACCTAATTATAGAATTGATAAATATAATTATGAAAGACTAAACATTCAATTAAGAAACATAATTGATAATAATTATATTTGGAAAAACAATAATTATGTATTCAATAATATGGATATTTCTAAAAAAGATATAATGTTATTAGTAAAGAAGATATTACTAAAGAGAGGAAATGTCGTATGGATAGATTTTGGGTTTAATATAGGAAATGAATTTGGAGGACTGCATCCAGCAAATTCATTTCCTATA
>CANQNU010000107.1 GCA_947625295.1 uncultured Clostridia bacterium
TCAAAAACTTTACAGTATATTGTTTTAAAGGTCTTATTGTACTAAAAAATTCTTGAAATTCCTCTTGTGTAAGATATTTGGTATGTAGTATTATCTTGTACTTTTGTGCTATTGGATTATAGTGCATATATCCTTTTGCATTTCTTCCACTATCATAAGATAAGTCATACCATTCTACATCATACCCTTCATCTTTTAGAAATTTACTTAAATCTTTTCCATCTACTATTATAAGATTTTCTACATACCTATTTTATATCTCCTTTCACTTTTTCTTTACAAATTTTTACATGTATTATATAATTATTGCAATAAGGGGGTGTTACTATGGCACTAATTAAATGCAAGGAATGTGGAAAAGATATATCAGATCAAGCGACAACTTGTCCAAATTGTGGGGCTAAAACAGAAACTGCAAATAAAAAACAAGAACAAAATACTTATTTAATATTTGCTATTATTTCAATGATTGTAACTGTCATAGCATTTTTTATAAATCCGTATGGATTATTAAGTATAATAGCAATTATTTTCTCCATCGTATGTATTGTTAAAATAAAACAAAATCTTGCAATAAAAATATGTTGTATAATTTTTATGCTTATAAATATCTTTAATATTTATTTTATATTTGCTAGTATGTATAAATAAAGTCTTAACGGCTTTATTTTTTTAGAATCCAAATGCTGGTTCTCCTGTTTGCATTGTATATTCTCTTGCAGAATTTTGAACTTTTTTAAAAATAACTCCTTCATCTGTTCTAGCTTCTATATTTACATTCACTTCTGCATTTTTCATAGATTGTGTAACTGCCTCTGCAATTTTATTTGCAATATTTTCATTGATATTAACTTGACTTTGTGTCAATATTTGTCCTTTAATTGCACTGTAATTTACATGTTGGTTTGTATTTATCTCGAAATCTTTTGTATTTATTTTGATACCTTCATTTAGTTCTTTAAACTCATTTAATGCAATCCCTACTAATCCACTTGTTGTTTTTCTTACTTCTTCTTGCTTTTTCTTTAATCCTACAATATATCCTTCTGTAAAGAAATTACCCATTTTAATAGTTTCTTTTGCAGGAGAACCTGTTCTTTGAGCTTTATTACCACCATTTATAGCAGATTTAACTAAATTATAACCTGCTTGCCAAATACTACTTCTTCCTCCAGTAAGTGCATTTAAAAGTCCTTGAACAAACCAATTACCTATTTGCCTTGATCCTCCATTGCTATTTTGTCCATCGTTTGCACCATCTTTTACTGACTTTCCATCATTATAACCTGCATTATACATTTGTCCTGATTGTCCATTAATTGCATTTATTGCAGATTGAATCTTATTCCTTGCATCTGTATCCATCCCATTCATTGCAGTATTAAATGCTTGTTTTCCTTTTAAAGAAAGGCTTTCATAAGTTCTTCTATTATTTTCAGTTAATCCATCTACTGCTATTATTTCTGCTAAGACTTTTGCTTTTGCATCTTCTGGTAAACTTTCCATTGCTTTATTAAATTCTGCTTTTGCATTTGCTGATAAATTTTTATATGCTTCTCTTGATGTAGTATCAAGCCCTGTTACATTTGCTATACTTGCTAGTAATTCACTTTTTACATCATCTGGTAATGGTGCTAATGCCTTGTTAAAATCATCTTTACTTTCAGTAGCCAAACTAGACCATGTCATCGCCATGTTCTCTGTCATATTTTCAGTTGTTGTTATGGCACTTAATATTGTTGCTTTGGTGTCTGCATCTACCATAGAAAGATTACCTAAATATTCTCCTTCTGACTTACTTGCTAATTCTTTCCATTTTTCTATAATTTGAGGAGACATTGTATCAGCAGTTGTAACCATTCCCAAATATAATGCTTGGTTTCCTTCGTCCATCTTGTCTAATTCTGCTAAAAATGTATTACTTTGTTCTCTTGCCATAGTTATTAATGTATCTTTTGAAATTTGTCCTTGTTCAATCATTTGTGCTGAAAATTCTCCTGTTGATTGAACCATTTTATCTGTAAATTCCTTATTAAATTCCTGTACATCATCACTAGCTTCACTTAAGTTTTGTTGTGCTTGTTTTAATGCATCATTAGCTTCATTTACGGCTTGAGCATCTATGATATTCCAAGGGTTTTCATTATACTTTGCTATTTTTTCGTTTAAGTTTTCTTGTGCTTTTGCAACTTCTCTTCTGGCTTTTGCTTCTTGGCTAATCGCTTCTGTCAACAAAGTCTTAGATGCTTCTAATTCTATTTCTTTTTTCATAGCCTGTATTTTATCATCTATGGCTTTTTCTATTTCTTCATAACTTCCTACTAATTTTCCATTTATACTTATGCCATTTTCTGTTAATTTATATTCTTGACCTAAAGCATCGCTTAACTGTCCTAATATTATTTTTGCTCTTTCCTGATAACCATCTTTTACTCTTCCATTAACATCTATCATCTCTGATAAAATATTCTTTAAGTTTTCAGCATAAGTCAGTTCTGTTTTTTTACTCTCAGCACTATCTTCTATGCTTTTTTTAGAATTTGCATAACTACTTGATAAGCTGTCGATTTCTTTTCTTAATTCCGAAGTATTATATTTAAAATTATTATTTGCAGTTGACAACCCTATCATTGATGATATTGTTGCTCCTATTGCACCAATTAATGCTCCCAATGCGGTTCCTATTCCGAGGAATTACACTTCCTAATAATGCCCCTGATGCTGCTGCTCCAGCTATACTACTTCCTGCTTTTAAAAGTGCTTCTGTTGTTCCTATACTTCCTTCCTTTAGTTCTTTCATTGAAGAATAAGCAACTCCTACGCTAACTGCTAAACCAGCCAATCCTCCAGCTACTTTTACACTTGTTGGAATTAAGCTCATCGCATCTTTACCTGCTGAAATGAAAGATTTTCCTAAGCTTAATCCACTTGCTCTAGCATTCTTAAAAGAACTAACTGT
>CANQNU010000108.1 GCA_947625295.1 uncultured Clostridia bacterium
TATTATGCCTATTTTTATATCAAAAAAATTTTTAATTTTTTTCATATATCTATTGACTTTTTATAGTTGGTCTTTCTGGTTAAAAAAAAAGGCAACAAAAAAATTGACCTTTTACAGTCAATTAACCATTTTCGTCTGGTGCGACGATTTTACTTTTTGGAGCGGATAGCGAGAATCGAACTCGCGCGACCAGGTCGGAAGCATGGCATTCTACCACTAAATTATACCCGCATATTTTAGTTTTTCTATTTTAAATTATAGCTTTGCATTTATTTAAAATTTACCAGCAAAACATATTAAGTTCTTTTTTGTGAACTTTGGTGGAGATGAGGAGAGTTGAACTCCTGTCCATAACACTTTTCATATAAACCTCTACAAGTTTAGTTTATCTTTTAAATTCGTCTTATTCTCACCGACAAACAGGTTAAAATAAAATATAGCTTTTTTAAATACCCTCTACTTTAGAAGCAAAAGTAGATTTGTTTCCCACAATTTATGACACTTTATCTAAATAGGTGGGACTATTTAGTAAAGCGTAGCCGCAATTAGGCAGCTAATGCTAATTCTTCGTTATCAGCGTTTATTTTTATTCTCGCTTTTTTTAAGTGGCCAAAGCGACCATCCACTACTTGCAATTTATACTTCTGGTGTAATGTCGAAACCATTACATCCCCATATACAATATTTATTATACAATATTTCCTTTTTTTTATCAACATTATAAGATTGAATTCTTTAATTTTTTGTTTCCATTTATGATAGTAAATTCCAACTTCAAGTTTAATATAAAATTAAAGCAAATCTAAATATCAAAATATTTTACTATTACAAATTAATTGTTTCATTTTTGAAAGAATTAATGTATAAAAGAAACGAAGCAAGCCTAAACAATTAGGCTCGCCCCTCTTTGATTTGAAAAAGTAGTTACTCCTTTACATTGACTGCAACTGATGTATAAACAGTTTTTTTGTCAGTCGCTACAGCAAGAGTTACAATTTCATCGCTACAAATACTGAGTTTAAAAAGATACGACTTAGATGCAATTTGTTGTGCATCTTCTTCTAGAATGTATTCGGTTACGAATCTCTCTTCATTCCGCACTGATATTTTTGTAATTTTTTTTGGTTCGTTTCTGTTAAATGTACATGTGCATCCAATGTCAAAAATAAACTCATTTTTGTCATAATCTAAGTATGTTATATTTCTTCTTGCTGCTTCCATTGATGTATATAGTGGGAGTTCCTTCATTTTGCTATCAAATTCTAATGACAACTGTATGTCAGGTAAATTTTCAAGCTTCTGGTACTCTTCACTTAGCTTTTGATAGTCTCCATTTAACTTCTTATACTCTTCACTAAGTTTCTGATACTCTTTTTCATACTGATTGTTTAAAGTATCATCTGACTTAGTTTGCGTAGGTCTCTTAACGAGAATTGAAATCTGCCACACTAATATACACAATATCAATATATTTAATACATTAATAAAACATACTCTCCGATTTCTTTTTACTTCTTGATGCATTTGTTGTTCTTGTTGCTCTTGTTGCTCTTTCAGCACTTGTTGCATTTGTTGTTCTTGCTGCTCTTGCTGCTCTTTCAGCACCTGTTGCATTTGCTTCATGCATTGTTCTTGCCGCATTTCCTTCTTTTGCTTTTTTCCTTTTTGTTGCTTTTTTCCTTTCTGCTCCATTTCATAACCACCTTTCACTTCTTATAGTTTTCATAACTATAAAGCATAGCGCACTAAATTTTTATAGTTCGCTGTATCAACGTGTATCTTTAAAATTTTACCACATTTTACATAAAATTACAAGTACATAAACTAATTTTTAAAATTAAGTCCATTTCTAGAATTTAGTGTCTATTTTATTATGCTTTCCTTTTAATTTTAGGATATGATTCATCGTTTCCATTAGATTCATTTTCTAATTCTTCCTCTTTACTTATCTCATCTAAAATTTCATAATTGACGTTTTTCTCTTTTCCCTTATTCTCTTTATTATTTTGTAATTTATCCACCATTTTCGTATATTTTTCTAAGCTAATTAAAACCATTGCGCCATAACCATTTTTAGTTAAATATACATTTTCATCTTCTTGTAAAACAATGTTTTCTATGTCTTGGTATTTGTTTCTTAAATCTGATACTGGTTTTATATTAATCATAAAGTTTTTCTCCTCTCTAAATATAGTTATCTTTTTTGATATCTCTGTTTATTTTAAGTTTTATTATTATTAAATTAATAATATTTTTTATGATTATTTTATCCACAAATTAGTTTGTTATTCACATTTATATTTTTATAAATAATTTTTCATTTTCACAGATTTATTTCTTTTGATAGTGTATTAAATTACTGAAAGCTCCTTATTAGTTATTTAATTTAAATTAATATTCAAAATTACTATCCTTTATATTCACCACCATTAATATGCATAACTTGGCCTGTAACATAAGAAGAATCTGCACTTGCCAAATATATGAATAATGGCGCTATTTCATATGGATGACCGGCTCTTCCCATTGGTGCATCTGAACCTAGTGTTGGTATTTTTTCTGCTTCCCAACAAGCAGGTTGTAGAGGAGTCCAAAATACACCGTGGAGACACTGCATTTACTCTTATATTTTTTGCTGCTAAATTAGTTGCAAGTGACCTCGTAAATCCTACAATTGCCCCTTTACTTGTTACATAGTCTATCAATTCTGGTTCACCTTTAAATGTAGTTATTGATGTAACATTAATAATACTACTACCAGGTGCCATATGTTTTAATGCTCTTTTTGTTAGATAAAACATTGAATATATATTTGTTTTCATTGTTAAATCAAATTGTTCATCTGTTATA
>CANQNU010000109.1 GCA_947625295.1 uncultured Clostridia bacterium
GAAATACAACGCAAGGTAGTATAACAGTAAAAACGAACCCAGGAACGATATCATTAGCACAGACAAGTGGAAAGGTATTATCAGGAAATTCAATAAATGTTGCAATAAGTGGGTCAGATTATGGAACATTAAGTTGTTCATCAGCTAATAGTAATATAGCAACAGCAAGTATAAATGCAAGCACAAAAACATTAACAATAACAGGAACAAGTAAGACAGCAGGAACGCAGACAACAACTATTACAGTAAGAGGATCAACTGGAGGAAGTGCAACATATACGATTTATTCACATGTGCATTCAGGAAGTTCATCATCATATGGAGGATGTTATACACAAAGCCATACAGGATATACAACATGTGGAGGAACTATATCGTATACTACAATAGGAACCGAAACATGTGGTGGAACTATGAGATATTCCTCTAGTACTGCTATGTCATCAGAAAATCCTAGAAAGATTTGGAGTATATGTTATTATGTATGTGATAAATGCGGATCATCTTACTCTGTGACAACAACTAAATATAATGGAGGAGAAGAAGCTAAATTAGGTGCAGCTATGGCTTCCGATTATATAAAAAGGACATATGGTTGTGGAAATACAACAAGATTATATGGCTATAAATGTAACACATGTGGAACAATCTATAACTCAAGTGGAACATGTAGTGCCAATACTAGACAATACACATATTATACAACAACCTGTGGTTACTAAATTAAATAACAAAATATATATAAAAACATATTGACAAAATAGTCAGAAAAGTATAAATTAAATAAAACAATGAAGGGAAAGATAGAGAAAATGGAAAAAACAAAAATTTCAGATTCAATCTACTATATTGGAGTAGATGACAAAGACATAAGACTATTTGAAAGTCAATATCATGTACCAAATGGGATATCATACAATTCATATTTAATTAAAGACGAAAAAAATGTAGTAATGGATACTGTAGACACAAGAGCAACAGAAACATGGTTAGAAAATCTAGAAAAGGAATTAAATGGAGAGGATATAGATTATTTAGTAATATCACATTTAGAGCCAGATCATGCATATAACATCGGTTTACTAGCAGAAAAATATCCAAAAATGAAGCTAATTGGAAATACCCTTACATTTAATATGCTACCAAACTTTTTTGACATTGATGTAGAAAGTAGAAAAATAGTAGTAAAAGAAGGAGATACAATAAATATAGGTAAACATACATTACAATTCTTTATGGCACCAATGGTTCATTGGCCAGAAGTAATGGTAACTTATGAGCAAACAGAAAAAATATTATTTTCAGCCGATGGATTTGGAAAATTTGGAACATTAGATACCGATGAAGATTGGGACTGTGAAGCAAGAAGATATTATTTTGGAATTGTAGGAAAATATGGAAAACAAGTTCAAGACTTATTAAAAAAGGCAGCGACCTTAGAAATTAAAACGATTTGTCCTTTACATGGACCAATTTTGAAAGAAAATTTAGAACATTACATTAAACAATATGATATTTGGAGTAGTTACCAACCAGAAAGTGATGGAGTTTTTATAGCTTGTGCATCAATTCATGGAAATACATATAGAGCAGCAGAAAAATTAGCAGAAATATTAAAAGAAAAAGGAGCAAAAAAAGTAGTACTAACAGATTTAGCAAGAGAAGATATGGCAGAAGCAATAGAAGATGCTTTTCGTTATGACAAAATTATATTAGCTGCTGCGAGCTACAATGCAGGTGTATTTACACCAATGGAACAATTATTATACCATTTGAAAGAAAGAAATTATCAAAATAGAACAATAGGAATTATGCAAAATGGTTCATGGGCACCATCAGCAGAAAAAACAATAAAAGAAATTTTATCAGGAATGAAAGATATCAATATACTAGAAGAAACAGTTACAATAAAATCAACTATGAAAGAAAAAGATATTGAAGCTATGGAAAAATTAGCAGATAGCATTTTAGATAGTGCAAAATAAACTGTGAAAAACAAATTTTCAGATTATTTGAAAAATTAAAAGAATATCTAAAGAGTGGAGGTGAATAAAATGAAATATAAATGTACAGTATGTGGTTATATTTATGATGAAGAAAAAGAAGGAGTAAAATTTGAAGATTTACCAGAGGATTGGACATGTCCTTTATGTGGAGTAAGTAAAGATTTATTTGAAAAAGTAGAAGACTAAATATAATTATAAAAAAATTAAAATATAAAATGCCAAAAGATATATAACTTTTGGCATTTTAAAATTTGTCAATAAATTTTTATGTTAATTATTCTATTTTGTTGTTCATATTTTATTATTTAGTTGTTTAATCTTTATCTTTTTTATCTTTATCAGATTTTTTTAGTTCTTTTGGAACAACAATATTTTTAGGCTTATTTTGAGAAGTTTTTGGAGTAGCATTATTTAAGTGATCATAAACAGGTGATATATTTAAATTAGAACCATCTCCAGAAATTACTTCAATATTTTTTTTATCTTCCATTAGAGTTACCTCCATTATTAATTTAAATTTATATTAGCATATAAAGAATAAAAGTGCAAGTACATAGACAAAAAATATTGACAGATTTTATGCTTTATGACATAATATATGCATTGAAATAAATACATTTTGAGCGATTTACTTAAAAATAATGTTGAAAGATAGTTATAATTTTGGCTTTTTAAAATGCATTTATTATTGCCAAAATTTATTCTGTTTACAGCTTAAGAAAGACCAACTATAAAAAGTCAATAGATATATGAAAAAAATTAAAAATTTTTTTGATATAAAAATAGGCATAATA
>CANQNU010000110.1 GCA_947625295.1 uncultured Clostridia bacterium
TTCTCTATGTGGTTGGCGATATGTACCTCCACTTCGGACTTTCACCGATTAGCTAAACGACATGCCTGTCGTACTAATAAAACTAAGCAAATTTACTCAATTTACTTGAGAACTTTTGCTTAGTTTTTTATATAATTTAAACAAATAAAATTAATTCTATTTAATATAAAGTATTACACGAAATCCATAATTTGTGCTAGTTGCATTACATGGAACTACAGCTCCACTACATGCAGTACTTCGTACACATGGGTCGGCGTAAGATCCTCCTCGAACTACACTATTTAAACCATCAGTATCTTGTTCTTGTGTCCATTCCCACAAATTACCTGATATATCATACAGATTTTTCTTTTTTACTTTTTCTGTTGAAGCTGTTGTTAGTAATCTCCAATCAATATCTTCCCCTTCTTGTTTATTAGATTTATCTTGATTATCTAACCATAATGACTTTATTGAGCCTCTCTTATCTCCTTCAACATTAGATACTACACAATACTTTCCATTACACTCATCTAAATTTACGTCATAATAATTTCCCCAATTACAATTTTCCTTTAAATCTGTATAATTATCTTCATTTTGTGCATTATCTATACTTTTATTTTCTTCGCTACTAATATAATTTAACATTACATCCCATTGTGTCCCTGTTATTAATTGGCTACTTACATAATTTGAATTATTATACATCCTTTCTGACATTTTTTCTGCTGTTTCATAATCTGCACAATAATATGGTATTTCATTAGCTTTACTTGTTGGCTTACTACTTGTTGTTGTTTTTGATACCATATAACTATCATTATTCCAGTTATTTGCTTCTAATTGTTCTTGGCCTATCTTTTTTCTATTTGTTAATGTAACTTGACTTGTTCCTGCTTCATATCTTGCTATATAAAATCCGCCATATTTTGCAACTTTTGCTTTTTCTTCAGTTGGTGTTGTTTCACTCCATGACGCATCAAGTTCTTTGTATTTGTCTCCCCAATTATATTTGTGATAATCTTCTTCCTTACATGGTATCCATACAAATTGGTTTCCTACTAAATCCTTTGTTATATCTCCTTTTAATGCATCTTTTCCTTTATTCTTATCTGATGAACTATCTGATATTACTACTCCTGTTTCTTCTGTTCCTCCTACATAATAGAATCCTTTTGGGATTGGGATTGTGTTTCCTTCTCCATCTGATACTGCATATACTGTTGTTTTTGCTTGTGTTGTTTGTTCCCAACCTTCTTTAAGTTGCACTCTTGTTCCTGATTCTGTACTTCCTGTATTTTCTGGTAGTTCCTCTGGAGTTGCTATTTCTTTATCTCCATCTATTTTTCCACTTTTTTGTATTGTAAAAGCATATCCATCTACTATTATTTCAAAAGATTCACTTGTTACTTCTTCCTCTCCCACTGGTTCATATATACCGTCTATCTTATTTATATTTTCTTGTAACAGTTGTTCATCTATTTCTCCGTCTGCTCCATATGACCCTAATACTGCTAGGTTTACTTTTTCTTCTGCTTCTGCATATTTATTTTTTTCTACTGCACTTTGTGCTCTTCCGAAGTATTCCGTTTTCTCCTGTTATACTTGCTATTGTTATTCCTACTAATATTAATAATACTATTATTGTTATTACTAGTGCTATTAGTGTAATTCCTTTACTTTTTTCTAATTTAGGTTTTATCGATTTTTGTTCTGTATTTTTTATCGCTTTTCCCATTGTTTTTTCCTCCGTTTTTTCTTTTGATTTTTTATTTTGCTTTTACTTCTATTTATTGCAGAATATTTAATACGCTTTTTTAAGTAAAATTGCATATATTTTTCATATTTTTATTCTATCTAATTACTTTTTTGTGTTCAAGAATTATGAAAGTTTTAGATAATAACTTTTTTACATAATCATTTTATATCTAAAACATTTCTCTTAATATAAATTGGAAAAAATAGATAAAAAATAAAAAAACTAAGCAAATTACCAAATTCACTTGATAATTTTTGCTTAGTTCTTTATATAATTTACATACGATTTTTTTATCTATTATAAACTTATTTCAATTTAATTGTTTAATTTTATTTTTCTGCTCCGCATACTGAACATTTTTGTCCTACTATATATGAAGCACCAAGGTAGTTAGTCGTCCAATACAAGAAACCAGAACTCTTCTGTTCATTTAACTGATAGTAACCTATAGCATATGGATAAGCAGGATGATTCAAACTTTGATCATTCCAAATAATCTGACCTTTACTCATTCCATCTACATGTGCGAAAGTCCCATCTCCATATGCAACTTTACTTAAACTATATGTTTTAAAATTATATTTATTTTTGATTTCAGTACTTGCATCTTTTAACTCAACACCTACAGTATATTTATGTCCTGCTGGACTTCCTGATGTATACGTTTCAGTTAATTGTGTATTACATACACTACATTTATAATAATATTCTGCTGCTTTTGTACATGTTGCTGCTGTTTTTAAATTTCCTCCTGTTGTTTTTTTATGCCCTGCTGGACTTCCTGATGTATATGTTTCAGTTAATTGTGCATTACATACACTACATTTATAATAATATTCTGCTGCTTTTGTACACGTTGCTGCTGTTTTTAAATTTCCCCCTTGAACTTTTGTATGTCCACTTGCTGTTCCCGATGTATAGGTTGTACTTAATTGAGTATTACATCTACTACATTTATAATAATATACTGCTGCACTTGTACACGTTGCTGCTGATTTTTGTGCCCCTCCTTCTACTTGATTATGTGTT
>CANQNU010000111.1 GCA_947625295.1 uncultured Clostridia bacterium
TAAAACTAGTCTATAACTTAAAATAAATTATTGAAAGAAAAAATGCTTATGCTTTCTATTTAATATATAGGGTAACACGGAATCCGAAGGCTGGATTGGAAGCAGGACTGGCAAAGCGATTACATGTAGGATTTACACCGCACTTCATAATATAAAGATCCTGAACGAAGTATATATTGTGAAGTTGTTAAATCTTTTTCTTCTGTATGTTCCCTTAAATTTCCTGCAACATCATATAAGTTCTTCTTTTTTACTTCTTCTGTTGAGCCTGTTGAAAGTAGTCTTAAACTATTTTCAGACTTATTTGTAGAGTCGTTATTTTCTTTCCATAACGTTAACATCGAACCACTAATTTTATCTAGTTCACAATATTTTCCATCACAATTATTTAGAGGTACATCGCTATAATTTCCCCAATCACAATTTGCTTTTAAATCTAAATACTTATTTTCATCTTTTGCATTGTCTACACTTTTATCTGTTTCATTACTGATATAATTCAACATTACATCCCATTGTGTTCCTGTTATTAACTTACTACTTACATAATTTGAATTATTATACATTCTTTCTGACATTTGTTTTGATGTTTCATAATTTACACAATAATATGGTATTTCTCCTGCTTTACTTGTTGGTTTACTACTTGAGGTTGTTTTTGATACTATATAATTCTCATCATCATTTTGCCAATTAACTGCTTCTAATTTCTCTTGACCTATCTTCTTTCCATCTTTTAATGTAACTTCACTTGATCCTGCTTCATATCTTCCTACATAAAATCCTCCATATTTTTTTATTTGTTCTTTTTCTTCTTCTGGCGTTTCTTCATCCCATTCACAATTATTATTATATTTATCTCCCCAGTTATATTTTTGATAATCTTTCTCTTCACATGGTATCCATACAAATTGGTTTCCTACTAATTTTTTGGTTATATCTGTCTGTCCTTTCCCCTTATTTTTGTCTAATGAACTATCTGATATTACTACTCCTGTTTCTAATGTTCCTCCTACATAGTAAAATCCTTTTGGGATTGGTATTGTGTTTCCTTCTCCATCTGATACTGCATATACTGCTGTTTTTGCTTGCGTTGTTTGTTCCCAACCTTCTTTAAGTTGCACTCTTGTTCCTGATTCTGTACTTTCTGTATTTTCTGGTAGTTCCTCCGGAGTTGCCAGCTCTTCATCTCCTTCTACTTTTCCATTTTTTTGTATTGTAAATGCATATCCATCTACTATTATCTCAAAAAATTCACTTGTTACTTCTTCCTCCCCCACTGGTTCGTATATCCCATCTATCTTATTTATATTTTCTTGTAACAGTTGTTCATCTATTTCTCCATCTGCTCCATATGACCCTAATACTGCTAAGTTTACCTTTTCTTCTGCTTCTGCATATTTATTTTTTTCTACTGCGCTTTGTGCTCTCCCGAAGTATTCCGTTTTCACCTGTTATACTTGCTATTGTTACTCCGGCTAATATTAATAGTACTATTATAGTAATTACTAGTGCTATTAAAGTGATTCCTTGATTTCTTGTTTTATATGTTTTTTCTTTGTTTTTTATGCATTCATTCTTCATTTGTGTTCCTCCATATTAATTTTATTTTTCTGTTTTCTTTATTTTTTCTTATTGATAGTATTTCTATTCACTTGTTTTATAAAATCTTTTTTATCTTGTACACTAATTTTTTGTTAGAATTTTTATATGTTTTTATTTTATCTAATTACTTTTCTGCGTTCAAGAATTATGAAGGTTTTAGATAATAACTTTTTTACATAAAATTACAGATAAAAAACAAAAAAGAGCATACATTACATATGCTCATCTTTTATATTATTAAAATTTTATTAGCCAAAAACTATGCTTATGACTTGAAACAAAATGTCAAAACACAAAAATTTTTACTTAATATATAGTGTTACACGAAATCCAGAGTCAGGTCCACTGAATGGAACACTTTTATCGCAATGGCGGAAGCATGCAGGATGACCTCCTACATTTTGCATAAATCCGGCACCCACGAAGAGTATGGCATGTACTTGAAGTATCAGCAATGACAGCATTTTCTTGTGTCCATTCCCATAGATTTCCTGCTACATCATATATATTTTTCTTTTTTACGTCTTCCGTTGAACCAGTTGTTAATAATGCACTATACTTTTCTTCGTGAGTATTAGATTTGTTAGTATTATCTAACCATAACGTTGTCATTGGACCTGATGTTGAAAATATAGAATATTTCCCATCACAATTATTTAGAGGTACATCACTATAATTTCCCCATTTACAATCCGTTTTTAAATCTTTATATTTATCTATATTGCTTGCATTTTCTACACTTTTATCTGTTTCATTACTTATATAATTTAGCATTACATCCCATTGCGTTCCTGTTATTAATTGGCTACTTACATAATTTGAATTGTTATACATTCTTTCTGACATTTGTTTTGACGTTTCCCAATCTGCAAAATAATATGGTATTTCTCCTGCTTTACTTGTTGGTTTACTATTTGCTGTCGTTTCTGATAATATATATTTTTTAGTTCCCCAACCTGTTGTTAATTGTTCATCTCCTATTTTTTTCCCGCTTGTTAATGCTACTTTACTTGTTCCTGCTTCATATCTTCCTACATAAAATCCACCATATTTTGTAGCCTTTTCTTTTTCATCAGCTGGTGTTGTTGTGTCATATTCGTTATTTTTATAATTTGCTCCCCAGTCATATTTTTGATAATTATCG
>CANQNU010000112.1 GCA_947625295.1 uncultured Clostridia bacterium
AACTGCTCCAGCAAAGCTGGAATAATTTATAAAAATTCGTAGAAAAATGTGTCTAAAAACTTGACCTAAATCCAGATGTGCCATAAAAACGATAACAAGCAGGAGTGATTCCGATATTATCGTTATAAGCGCCGTCCACGAATCGTATAATTATAGTTTGAATCACTACTAATATTAACTTTTTCTTGTGTCCATTCCCACAAATTTCCTGCAACATCATATAAGTTCTTCTTTTTTACTTTTTCTGTTGAACCTGTTGTTAGTAATCTTCTATCATTTTCTTCATGTTTATTAGATTTTTCTGTATTATTTAGCCATAATGATTTCATTGCTCCGTCACTTAGATTAATTATACAATATCTTCCTTCACAATCATCTAGAGGCACATTGCTGTAATTTCCCCAATTACAATTTTCCTTTAAATCTGTATATCTTGTATCATCATTTGCATTTCCCACACTTTTATTTGTTTCATTACTGATATAATTTAACATTACATCCCATTGTGTTCCTGTTATTAATTGGCTACTTACATAATTTGAATTATTATACATTCTTTCTGACATTTCTTTTGATGTTTCATAATCTGCATGATAATATGGTATTTCTCCTGCCTTGCTTGTTGGTTTACTATTTGTTGTTGTTTTTGATACTATATAACTATCATCTTGGTAATTTTCTTGACCTATCTTCTTACCACTTTCTAATGTAACTTGACTTGTTCCTGCTTCATATCTTGCTACATAAAATCCTCCGTATTTTGCAACCTTTTCTTTTTCTTCTTGTGAAGTTTCTGTGTCCCATGTAACATCGTTAGCTTTGTATTTGTTTCCCCAATCATATTTTTGATAATTATCAGCCTCACATGGTATCCATACAAATTGGTTTCCTACTAAGTCTTTTGTTACATTTCCGTTTGATGAATATTCTCCTTTATTCTTATCTGCTGAACTATCTGATATTACTACTCCTGTTTCTTCTGTCCCTCCTACATAGTAAAACCCTTTTGGGATTGGGATTGTGTGATTCTTTCCATCTGATATTGCATATACTGTTGTTTTGGCTTGTGTTGCTCCTTCCCAACTTTCTTCTAGTTGTACTCTTGCTCCTGCTTCTATATCTGCTGTATTTTCTGGTAATTCTTCCGGAGTTGCTAGTTCTGTATCTCCTTCTACTTTTCCATTTCTCTGTATTTTAAATGCATATCCATCTACTATTATTTCAAAGGATTCACTTGACACTTCTTCTCCTACTGGTTCATATATTCCGTCTATTTTATTTATATTTTCTTTTAACAATTCTTCATCTATTTCTCCATCTGCTCCATATGATCCTAATACCGCTAAGTTTACTTTTTCTTCTGCTTCTGCATATTTATTTTTTTCTACTGCACTTTGTGCTCTTCCGAAGTATTCCATTTTCTCCTGTTATACTTGCTATTGTTATTCCTGCTAATATTAATAGAACTATTATCGTTATTACTAGCGCTATTAGTGTGATTCCTTTTGTTTTTTCTAATTTAGCTTTCATCGATTTTTTTTCTGTTCTTTCTACTACCTTTTCCATTCTCTTTTTTCCTCCGTTTTTCTTTTGCTTTTTACTTTTTTTGCATATTAAATTTTATATATTAGATATATTTTTATTCTATCTAATTACTTTTCTACGTTCAAGAATTACTAAGGTTTTAGATAATAACTTTTTTACATAAAATAAAATTTCCGAATCTAAATGGCGACCTATAAAAAGGTTGCCATTTAAACCCGGAATTATTGGCATAAGTGTTCAATTCTACTTAATATAAAGTGTGACACGGAACCCGTGGTTCGTGTTGGTATCAGTAGCCGTGTCGTAAACACGGTAGCATGCAGGGTAACTCGCATACGCGTTGTAGAAAGAACCCCCTCGAAGCATATAATATGAACCACTATCAGCATTAATATTAGCTTTTTCTTCTGTCCATTCCCATAAATTTCCTGCTATATCATATAGATTTTTCTTTTTTACTTCTTCTGTTGAGCCTGTTGTTAGCAATGTCCAATTATTACTCTCATTATGCTTATTTGTTCCTTCAGTATTATTTTGCCATAGTGATGTCATTGAACCTACTGTATTTTCATCATAAGCTACACTACATATTGTACAATATTTACCATCACAATTTGTTAAACTTTTATTGTTATAATTTCCCCAATCACAATTTGCTTTTAAATCTGTATAATAGCTATCTATACTTGCATTTTCTTTATTTTTATTTGTTTGTGTTTCATTACTCATATAGTTTAACATTACGTCCCATTGTGTTCCTGTTATTAATCCACTACTTACATAATTTGAATTGCTATACATTCTTTTTGACATTTGGTTTGCTGTTTCATAATCTGCATGATAATATGGTATTTCTCCTGCTTTACTTGTTGGTTTACTGCTTGTAGTTGTGTTTGATACTATATATTTATTACTTCCCCAACCTGTTGTTAGCAATTCATCTCCTATTTTTTTGTTTCCTTCTGTTAGCCTTACTTCACTTGTTCCTGCCTCATATCTTGCTACATAAAATCCGCCATATTTTGCAACTTTTGCTTTTTCTTCTTCTGGAGTGTTTTCACCCCATGTATTATTTTTATACTTATCTCCCCACTTATATTTTTGATAATTTTCTCCTTTACATGGTATCCATACAAAT
>CANQNU010000113.1 GCA_947625295.1 uncultured Clostridia bacterium
CAAGAAACAGAAAGTTTGCTTTTCATTTCTTCTCTTGCCATTTCATTTGTAATTTCATAATTTGATGGTGCAACTAAAAAGATAGAATTAGATACTTTTTGAATATATCCATCTAGTGCATAAACTCCACCACTAATAAAATCTACTATTCTTCTAGCTACATCTTTATTCACATATTCTAAATTAACAATTACAGATTTCTTTTCTTTTATAAAAGAACATATTTCATCTGATTGTTCAAATGTAGTTGGTTGTGATATTACCATTCTAATTGAATTATTTGTTTGAGGCATTGATACCACTTTGTTCTTTCTACCAAATAGTTTTCTATCTTCTACTTCTGGTTCTTCTTCCTCTTCATATTCATATACATTTTCATCATCATATTCTTCTACTTCTTGTGAATCCATTCCAAATAGATCCCATACTTTATTCATTAAAGCTCCTGACATAAAAAAACCTCCTAAATTACTTTCAATTTTGTATGTATTAAGTATCTACTTTTTTTTGCTTCTTGTCAATATTTTTTGACAATGTTATTAATTTTTAATCTTTTTGTAATATTTTCGTAATATTACTTTATGTTTTGTAAATTCGGGTTGACTATAATCTCATCATATATAGAAATTCTCTTATATTTTGCAATTTCTTCATTTGATAATCCTGCTTTTTTTAGCTCTTCTGTTGAATATGCCTCTATAATAGAATATTTTTCTCCGTGTTTTTTCACTTTTATTAAAATTTTGCTTAGATATCCAGCTCTATTTCGTATAACATAATTTTTCCCATCTTCTTCTATAATTGCTTGATTTGGTATTTTTAATCCTGATTCACTCCACCAAATTAATTGAAATGAAATTTTTCTATAATTAATTAATTCTTCTACTTGCTTATCTATCTTTAATATTAATACAATATCGTCACTATCTTCTTTAATTATATTTGTAATTTCTGCTGTTATCTCAGAATTATTAGATAATCTTATTTTTATTTTATCTTCTATCTTTGCTTGTTTAGCTTCCTCTGAAGAAGTTACAGTTGCTATATAACAATAAAAATTATCAATTATTTTTCCACATTCTTCACTTGTTGCTACTACTTTACCAGTTTTTAAGTCTAATTTTTCAAGATAATCCTTACTTAATGCTCCAAAATTATCAGGTGTTAACGTTTCTTCTAATCCGTCTACTTTATATGAAGTAATACCACTCATTGGTGCCACAACATATTCTGCTCCTGAATTAAGCTGATTTTCGTAATTTTTTCTTTCTTCTATTAATTGATTTAAATAAGAACCTTTAGGACTTGAGTCTCCCGCTATTTTTGATTTTTTCCTTACTAAATCATCTATTTCTTTTTTATATTCTTCTAATTTGGTTGAATCGGTAATTTTATTGATATTAGCTACTTTCTCATCTATTTGATTTTCTAATAGTTTCATATCAGATGAAAATAAACTTGTATCACTTTTCATAACTTCTTGTATTTTGTTATCTAATTCTGCAACTTTTTGTTTTAAACTTTCTTCATTAGCGCTATAATATCTAAAAACATTCTCGTTTTTCGCTACTTTTTCTCCTTCTAGCTTAATTTGTTCCATTCCATTTTTATAGTTTTGCCCTTTTATTACTTTTTCGCTTCTTATTACATATCCTATATCTGTTTCTTCTTGATATAATTTTCCTTCTTCAATAGTAAATATATCTGTTGGTTGTTTAATCAATAAATATATAGTATATAAAATATACATTATTAGTAATAGTAAAGCCAAATATAATACCACTTTTTTCTTATTTATTTGCATTGTATTAGCTTTTTTATTTTGTTTTTTTGTTTTTTGTTTCATTTCCAATTTTAACCCTCCAAAATAATTTTGATATTATTTTGTATTTCATCTTTTCCGTTTAACCATATTGTTTGTTTATTCTTTCTAAACCATGTCAACTGTCTTTTTGCATATCTTCTTGTTTCCATCTTTATTTTTTCAATCATTTCTTCTTTTGTGATTTTATTTTCTAAATATTGAACTACTTCCTTATATCCTAATCCTTGCATTGCTGTTGGAAATTTTTTATACTTTTTATAAATTTTTTCTACTTCTTCTATTAATCCTTGTTGTATCATTATATCTACTCTTCTGTTAATTCTATCATAAAGAATCTCTCTGTCCCAAGAAATAGCATAAACTTTATAATCAAACTCTACTTCTTTTTCTCTTGACTTTTTTTCTTGCTCTGTTTTATTTTTTCCTGTTGCATGATAAATTTCTAAAATTCTCATAATTCTTTTTTTGTCATTTTCGCTAATCTTCTCTAGTGCTTGTGGATCAATCTTCTTAGCTTCTTTATATAAGCTTTTTATTCCTTCTAACTTTTCTCTTTTCTCCAATTCATTCCTATATTGTTCGTCAAATTCTATATCTTGATATTCAATTTCATATATTAAACTATCAACATATAATCCTGTACCTCCAACTATTATAGGTATTTTTCCATTATTAATTATTTCTCTAATAGCTTGTTTAGCTTGTTTCTTATAATCTGCTACACTATATCTTTCATCTGGAGAAATAAAATCTATCATATAGTGTTTTATTCCTTGCATTTCTTGGATTGTTGGCTTAGCTGTCCCAATATTCATTTCTTTATAA
>CANQNU010000114.1 GCA_947625295.1 uncultured Clostridia bacterium
TTACTTGGCAAAAAGACAGTTCAAGAACTATAGAAAGTTTGGCAAAGTTAGAAAGTTTTCAAGAAAAGTCTATTGGCGAAGTAGAAATAATTGATATAAAACTAGAACAAAATGAAATAGAGTGTTTACTAGAACAGGATGGTTTTTATCCTGCATATCATATGAATAAGAAAAGTTGGATTACAATTATACTAAATAATACTATATCAGATGAAAAAATAATGAACTTAATTGAAAAAAGTTATTCATATACGGTTATAAATAAAAACAGTGCTAAAAATGAATGGATAGTACCTGCAAATCCAAAATATTTTGATATAGAGAAAGCATTAAAAGAAAATAATACAATAACATGGAAACAAAGTACAAATATTAAAATAAATGATATTGTGTATTTATATGTTGCAGAGCCTTATTCATCAATTATGTATAAATTTAAGGTAATAGAAGTAAATATTCCTTATGAATATAAAGATAAAAATATAAAAATACAAAAAGTTATGAAAATAGATTTGTTAACAAAATACGAAAAAGGAAAATTATCATTTAGTAAGTTAAAAGATTTTGGAATAAATGCAATTAGAGGTCCTAGATATATGCCATTAGCTTTAAGTGAATATATAAATAATATTAAATAGTAGCAATATATTCTTTAGTTAGAATAAAAATTATTGATAAAGAACATGAAAATGAAAGATAAAAAATATTATTTGTAATTTAATATATAAGATTATGACATTAAGTCTTGTAAAGAAAAATAAAAATATACATTTAGAAAAATGCTTATTTGAAAAAAATATTATTAAAGAAATTTTTTCAATTCGCTTTTTTGAAAATGTATATTTTTATTTGTTATAATTTATTTTAGTTTTAAGTTATTTTATATTTATTTAATATTTATTTAATATTGCTAAGTTTTAGTTTAAACCATATAAATTATTATCAATTAATAATTGAGCTCTTTTTTTAGTTTTCTCATCTGATTTTAATGAATTTTCTAAAAATTCAGGATGATTTATTAGAAATTCTTTCATTGTTTTATCAGGGTCTTTAAAAAATTCACAAAGCATTTGATATTGGGAATCATTAATTATAGATAAATCTAAAGCTTTTTCAAAAAGACTATTATCAACATTTACTAGAGATAAAGCTTTAACACCTTCAGCCTCAATTTTAGCAGTTCCACCTTGCATTCTATCAACTACAACACAAGACCAACACATTTTAGCACCTAAGTTTTTAATAGCAGGTATCCATGCTCTTAAATAGCTTGATGCAACTGTAACTAAATCAGCAACATGTAAAACTTTTTTACCATCTAAATTACTAACATTAGTAGTATTAGAAAAATCACTATTACTTACTACTGTAGATAAATCTTTGTAAATAGAAATATGAGGTTTATCTAGAAGGTATGCTATGATATTAGAGAAAAACCAATCTCTTCTTTCACCACCAGATACATAATCAATCTCTGATACATTGATATTATCTTCAATATATTTTTTCATAGTATCAATTACATTTTTGTAAATTTCGTTGTTATTGTATTGTTCTAAGGCTCTTTCAAATACTTTTTTAGGTAAAGTTATTTTATCACTAAGACATTCATCAATAAAACTTAAAAAACTAACAGCATCTCCTTCATTTCCAAATACGAAATGAGTATTTATAAAATATGGACCTATTTTTCCAGAAGTATACCAAAATGGCTTGTTTTCTTCGCAAAATCTTATTGCATTTGTTTTAAATAAATATGACATAATATCAGACATAATAATTCCTCCTTTATTTTTATGAGCACATTTTATCGAAAAAAGTTTTTGATGTCAATTATTTTAAGTGAATCTTTTTATTATAAATATAAGATTTTAGATAATAATATTTTTATATTTTTTCGTTACCTTGGAAATTGTGTTATGGTTGGAGCAGAAAGTAAAGTAATTGAAATTCATTCGCTTTTGTGTTATCATAGTTTAAAATCAAATAATAATTTGTAAGGGATGTATTTATATGAATATTATTGTAAATAAAAATATATCAAAAAAAGCTTTTGTTATAATTACATTTGGTGCAATCTTAATTGGTATAGTTATGATATATCTTGCAACAAAAGGTTTTATAAATGTTAATATACTAAAAAATTATAAAAAAGAAATTGCAGAAATATATTACTCTGAAATAGATGATACAGATAGTATGGACAAACAATGTCTTCAACTGTAAGAGTAATAAAATATAATTACTTTGCAGACAATAAACGATATATTGGGCAAGATAAACTATGGTATAAAAGAACTGATAAAAATGTAAATGTTGGAGATAAAATAGAAATATATTACAATATAAATAATCCATCAAAAAGTGAGGTTTATCATATTTCATATATATTAATATTGGTTGCAATATGTTTTATCGTTTTTCCATTATTGTTACTAAAACAAAAAATAAAAGAAGATTAATAATAAAATATAATCTTAACAACGAATAGTAAGTTGTTGCTGAGGTTGAATTTTAAAATTTGAATAAAAAATATAAACTTTGGGTGGGTATATAAAATATACTCATCTTTTATTA
>CANQNU010000115.1 GCA_947625295.1 uncultured Clostridia bacterium
CCGCTTGAAAATTTATCA
The DNA here is from genome assembly GCA_947625295.1 of uncultured Clostridia bacterium. Lineage (GTDB taxonomy): Bacteria > Bacillota > Clostridia > TANB77 > CAG-508 > CAG-269. The sequence goes on from CANQNU010000115.1 coordinate 19, forward strand.
TCTGGTTGTACATATCCTGCTACTTCTCCTTCTGTCATCCAATCAGACCATCCGATTGTTCTGTTATGAACAGAATATTCTAGCTCAACACCTTCAATTCCTTGTAGGTCAATTTTGAAAGCATCTGCTAATTTTGATTCTCCTACTGTTCCTGCAATAGGTGTGTTTTCATCTCCTGTTGCTGTTACTGAACCCATCCATGCATATTTAGCCACATGTGCACTGTAGTAAAACCAAGACAGCTTATGTATGATACTGTTATGATTTTGCATGATTAAATTTTTTGTATCTAACCAAAATCTAACCATAATTAAAGAAACAATATATCTTTAAAGCGCAATTTAAATATGGTTTGCTGGAATATAGGTGTAGAGCTAATTTTAAAAATGCTTTTTTAAAATTTTGAGAAAAAGAATGTTACTAATTTTAATCAAATCTTAGAAACTGGCTAAATATAGGCTTTTCTTTTTTTGATTTTTGTTAGATTTTGGTTAGATGGAAAAAATCCCAGTCTGTGAACAAAATTTACGTCATAGAATTAATAAAATATAATATAAATAGAAAAAAATAAATTAAAAACTTAACGTATATCACAAATTGAAAAATGCTATATTTTCATATAGCATTTTTCCTTTATAAATGTTTTTATTTGATTACTGTCTTTTCCTTCATAATACAAAATTAATAAACGTTTAAATTCTTCTGTCAAATCTGCAGGAATTACAATAATTCCTTTTCCTTGTGCAATAAGATAATGATTTATATAAATAATGGCTGTTCTTTTATTTCCATCAATAAAAATCTGTTTTTTCATAATATATAGTAAAAGTTCAATGGCTTTATCAATATCATTTATTTTTTTATTAAATATTTCAATTAATTCTTCTTTAACAATACTTTCAATTGGCAATTCTGGTGTCCATGATGTTCCACCAATACTAACTGGAACACTTCTTATTTTTCCTGCAGTATAATAAAATCCTTCTTCTACAATTTTATTTATTTCACATAATAAAGCAAAATTAGTTTTAGATAAAATAACGTTTTTATTTAATATAAATTCCCAAGCATGTTTTAAATTAACAATTTTTAAAATGTCTTCAGATGTCATGTTATTTACTTTTCCACCTTCAATAATACTTTCCGTATCTGCAAAAGTAGTAGCAACACCTTCTAAAATAGCCTGTTTATATATGGTATCAACAAGATGTCTTTTGGCAAAATCTATATTCTGTTGTATTTTTTCGTCTAAATCTTCTTCAACATAATTTAATTGTTTTAATTTTTTAGTAATCTCTCTAATTTGTTTTTTTATTTCTTTTGCTTTTATACTATTATTTAATATAACTTGATATAATTCATCTGTATATTCTCCAACATATTTTGTCAAAGCAACTCCATGATCTCTATAATGAACATAGATATATTTATTCATATCTTTTTCTCGAATCTCAATGGCTCCATATGCTAATGTACTTAATTCATGTTCTAATAATTGCTTTTGCTGAAGAAGATTAATCATTTCCATTTTTTCTTCCATAATATATCTCCCTTTAAATTTAAAAGTGTGAAACTTTTTTAATTTTTTTTATATAATTTGTTTCACATTATTATTATACCACAAAAAATAAAAAATGTGAAACTTTTTTAATTTTTTTTATGCAATTTGTTTCACAAAAGTCAAAAAAATAGATTTTATAAGTGCTAAGAATAAATAAGAATATAATTAAATATAAAAATATAACAAGATTGAATTTATAAAATGTAAAAAATATTAAAAGTATTGTTGTAGTTTATACTTCGTTTTATAAAAAGTTGATAAAATAAAAAAAATATGATAGACTAAAAATGTAGTATACAACTTAAGTTTATAGCTTTTGATGTAATAATTTTAAAAAAAATTTTAAATTCTATACTTAAGGTAAATATAGAAAGAAAGTGATAACAATGCCAAACAACGTAGAAGAAACAATAAATAAATTTGTTAAAGAAATAAAAAAAGTTTTAAAAAATCGATTAATAAAAGTAATTTTATATGGTTCATATGCTAGAGGAGATTTTCATAAAAATTCTGATATAGATATATTACTTTTAACTGATTTAAATGAAGAAGAAATAGAAGAATATAGAGAAAAAATATGTGACATTATATTTGATATTGAATTAGAAGAAGATATACATATCTCTCCAATTATAAAAAATATTGATAAATATAATGCAAGAGTAAATATCATTCCTTTTTACATGAATATACAAAGAGAAGGAATTGAATTATAAAGGTTTGTTCTTGCACTAGAAAGAATAGATTTTAGAAGACATAAGTATATAATAGCATATTTAACTATAACAATAAAAAATAATATTGAGAAATTTATATAAAAATAATAGGATTTAAGAACTTCTTTTAAATTCTATTATTTTTTATGCTCTAGAATTTACAATCAGCTCATAAACTACCTTTTTTCCATCTAACCAAAATCTAACAAAAATCAAAAAAAGAAAAGCCTATATTTAGCCAGTTTCTAAGATTTGAT
>CANQNU010000116.1 GCA_947625295.1 uncultured Clostridia bacterium
TCTTTGTCTTTTCATCTCTTTTAAATAATGTTTGTATTTTATGATATTCTTCCATTTAATTTTCCTCTACTTTCTTTTCAAAATATTGTTTTATAATTTTAATTCTATCTGATAAACAACTTGATTTTTCTTTTGTAATATATTTTTCAAACCATAAACAAAAATTATTTTCATCAAAATATGCTCTATTCATTTCTTTTGACATTTCATCTATTATTTTATTTTGCTTAATATTTTCTTGTTCTAATAAATTTATGTATTGTAAAAGTATTTCTATGTTATCTTTAAAAATCTTAGTATAATAATTGCAAATATAAGTATCTGTATTTTCTTTTATATTTTTTGAAAAAAGAAATTTATAATTATTTAATACATCTTTTGCTTTTTCTATTTCTTCTTTATTCATGTTCTTTCATCTCCTTATATGCCAAATCTATTGTTTTCTTTATTTCGCAATATCTTTCATTTTGCTTCTCTATAAATTCTTCATATTCTTCTTTGTTAGCTGGCAAATAATAGCCATTGTCATTTATTATTATATATTTATCTTTTAGTTTTGCTAATTCTTTTCTAAATGTTCTCACATCTGTTATTTTAGCTTTTCGCATTAAATTATCTCTTGTTTCTTTATTTTGTTTTCCTATTGGAATACACTCTATCAATTTCATTTGTGCCTCCTACAACAATTTATCTTTCATATCTTTACAATATTTTAGATTTTTCTTAGCGTCTTCTATTTCTTCATCTATATCTAATAATTGTAAATATGACTCATTCATTTGATTGCTTAGTAATTGTTTTGTATTTTCTGTTTTTAATTCTGTATATAAAGTTGCTATTTTTTCCTGATTTTTTATAAATACATTTTTAATATCCTCTAATATCTCAATGCTAAGTTCACCCACTTTTATATTTTCTTCTATCCAATCTTCTGTATTGAATATTGCATCAAATAAAGGGTTCATACTTAATCCTCCTTTGGTCTATAAACTCCATCTTCACCTTTAACACTTTCTATTGTCTTAAGGCTTTTACCTTGGTTTATTGCATCAATATTTGCGAGAATTTGTTTCATGTCACTTTCCATCTCGTGTTTTATAACCTGAGGTGCTTGTGCTTCTACCATTCCAAATTCCGCTTTTGCTCTAAATATTGTTGAAATTTCTCTTACATCTCCTCTTTGTGCCATTGATAAATGTATATCTACCAAATAATCATCTATTTTCTGTATTATTTCTCTACGTTCAGCATCATTACTTTGTTTCCAATTATTATATGTAACTGTACTTACTCCAGCAAAACTACAAAAATCTTCTTTTGTTGGAATATAAGATGTCTTTTTATTTATCTCTTCTATAAAATGTTTGTAATATTCAAATAATATTGCAAGTTCTGTCGTACTATATTTTGGAGAAACTCCTATTGTATTTTTTTGACTTAATAGTGACTTTAATTCTATTACAGATAAAGTTTTTCCTTCTTCCATATGTTTTAATTTGTACGCTAAATCAAACATTTTTTGTTCCATAACTTCTTTTAAATTGTCTTGATATTCTTTCTTTACTAGTTCTGTTTTTGCTTTTGATAATTTTTCTTGTTCTTTTTTTTGTTTTATTTTTTTAGAATCTAATGTTTCTTTTCGCTTAATGTTTGCTTTTTCTTTTTTATTTTGTTCGTCCGTACTAATCCCTCCTTACTTGGATTATATTGTCTTTTATCTCTGTTTTTAATAAATTCAACTACATATTGATTAGGGTTTGATATTAATCCTTGAATTAAATGCCTTAACATTTCTTGTTTATCCTTAACAATTCTTCTGTCTGGTCTATTGTTAATATATTCTTTTATAATTTTTAGCATATCTTCTTCATAGATAACATCTTTTTTCATCTCATTTTCTATATTATGTAAAAATATTTGATCTTGTTTGTCATATTTGCTTTGAGCTGGAGACAATTTGTTTATTTCTTCTACTATTTTAAATCTAATTGCACCTAATTCTCTTGCCAGTTCTATTACATCAGTAAAATCTTCTGTCTTAACACTATGTATTGCTTTATCAGTACTAGAGTATATTACCTTCTTTTCCTCTTTCTGCTCAATTATTCTACTTCTTACACCTTTCAGCGTTTCCATTTTTTTAGCATACCATTTTCTTTGAACTTCATTTTTCATTCTCCTTATACACTCTGACTTCTTGCAATAATCTCTTCTTCTACCTCTTTTAGGTTGTTCTATTATATCTCCGCAATATTTACACCTATTTTTTACCTTCTCTGCACCATTCAATATTCTAGTTGCTTTCAATTCTTCATCATCTAAATCCATTTTTATTTCTCCTTTGCAAATTCTATATACTCATCTTGCTCCTTATCTCTAATTTCCGCTACTTCATTGTTTTTTAATTCTGGGTATTTCTTTTGTACTTGCCTTCTTGCTCTTGTAATACTTTCAAAACTTATTCCTTTGCTTTTTGCATTAAACATTACTTGTGCAAATGTTTTTCCTACTTCAAATGGATATAATTCTCTAATTACTTCTAAAAT
>CANQNU010000117.1 GCA_947625295.1 uncultured Clostridia bacterium
AACTTGGGAAATCATATTTGTTGCAAAGACATTAAAGAAATCAGTACAAATTCGATTCCTGACTGTGATATTGTCATTGGCGGCTTTCCCTGTCAGGGTTTTTCTGTAGCTAATGTAAAGCGAAATGAATCCGATGAACGCAACGAATTGTACAAACAACTTATCCGTGTGATAAAGGCAAAAAAACCAAAGTTCTTTTTAGCTGAAAATGTTAAAGGGCTTACTCAGATGGCGAAAGGGAACGTACTTAAAATCATTTTGAGTGATTTTACTAGCCTTGGATATGTTGTAAAATACAAAGTTCTTAATGCTGCAGATTATGGTGTTCCTCAAACCAGAGAACGAGTGATAATTGTTGGTGTGCGAAGCGACATACAGTTTGATTACATTTACCCTCAGCCAACGCACAACAAAAATGGAGACAATGGGTTACCCAAGTGGATTGGAGTAGCAGATGCTTTATCATCCATTCCTGATCCTGATTTGCCAAATGACTTACCTAACCACGAATATTCAAAATACAAGCTGCAATTCAACGGCTATTTAGGGCATCGTGCATTAGACCCGGAAAAGCCAGCTCCTACTGTAACTGCCCGTGGTGATGATAAGGGCGGCGTAGTAATCCTCCCCCATCCCAACGCGACGAGGAGAATGTCCTGTCGCGAGCTTGCCACCGTGCAAGGCTTTCCTCTAGAATATGAATTCTATGGTACTCGTTCATCCGTATATCGCCAAATTGGTAATGCTGTACCTCCGCTATTAGGTTTTGCTGTTGCCAATGTGTTTAATCAATATGAAGGGAGTTCCAGCGATGTTCGCTAAAGATTTTATTCCGGAAAAGCCCTTCCCTGATTTTAAGTGGAAATGGGCATGCTTACAATGCACAGAAGGAATCAATGATCCCGTTGTTCTGCTTGGCGTCCTATTCCGTATGCGGAAGCTGGAGGGAAAGGGTCTTAAATACAGCTCTGAAGAATTTGCACGAGAGCTTGTAGAATTATCAGAAGATGTAAAAGGCTCAGTCGATATAGATCTTGCCCGCAGGACCGGAACGCGAAATATCATTCGGAACTCCGGGCAATACTGGCGTGCGGTCGGACTAATCCCACCTGGAGATCGTCGCGGGAAAATTACTTTAACGGAGTTTGGTCGACGAGTTGCAGATCATGACATTTCCCAAACAGAGTTTTCAGCAATTACCGTTCAAACATTCAAACTCCCCAATATACATATTCAGCCGCATGAGGAGTGCTTGCGTTGGGAGAGCCATAGTTTGATTATCTTTCCGCTTAGGATCATCCTGTCAACTGTGTTGGAACTGAGTCGCCGGGGACAAGGATATATCACAACGGAGGAACTGACAAAAATAATTATTCCCCTGTCCGGCTGCCATGCTCAAATCGACGACTATGTCAATTTCATTCTTTGGCACCGAACAGGAGAGATTTCAATCGCTAATTGGCCGAACTGTTGTGAGGGTGCTAATGACTTTCGTATAGCACGAGAATACTTGTTATTCTTGTCAAACTATGGTTATCTGGAAAGAGTTGATGCACCGACACGAGAGTCGGAACAGTATTATTTGAATACCGTCATTGAAGCAGAAATTGCTGACATACTGGCTACTCCGATCACGGATAGTTCTTTGCAAATAGTCTTGGATCAAATTCGGTCAACAGAAGTAGCGTCTGAAGTTGAGAGAAAAAGGGTTCAAAACTTCCGCATTAGCAGACCTAATCAGGCTCGGTTTCGTCATGATGTTCTGACGGCGTGCCAACGTTGCGTCATTACGAATGTCACCATGCCAGAAGTCTTAGAAGCTGCTCATATAAAGCCCTATAAGTACAAAGGTGAAGACACTGTTGCAAATGGTTTTGCCATGAGAACGGATATTCATATTCTGTTTGACGCAGGTCATCTTCGTATATCAGAAACTGGAACAGTTGAACTCTCAACACGGGCAAGAATGGATTATGGAGCAACGATTCCGCCAAGAATTGTTATTCCAGAATTCACAAACAGGGATTTCCTTAGATGGCGCTGGGAGAACTATAATGGTGTTTAATGCTTATAGAGCTGCTATCCGGCATTGAAGTGGCCTCATTATACCAAAAGCAGTCCCTTTAATTATGAAATGGATAACTCGTAGGCAGTGCACTTTACTTGGCTTTCAGCATTTCGATCAGCGCACTGATATTGTCCATCCGTGATTCTCCCATAAGACTCATTTTATCTCCTGCTCCAGATCGTCAAAGAGCGGAGAAGCAAAGAACTCAGAAATGCCGATGTCCAGGCCGTCGCACAGCTTCTTCACCGTGGCTACCGTCGCGCTGTTGTTGCGGAGGCTGACGATGTTGTTCACCGTGGACTGCGTGACGCCGCTGAGCGTACACAGCCGGTTGACCGAGATGTTCCGCTCCCGGCACAGTTCCAAAATTCGTTCCGCTACTGCTTCTCCAACATTCATCTTTGCCACCTCATTTCACCTATGAGGATAGCCAATTCCTGTTGACAAGTTTAACCCTTTTGGGTTAA
>CANQNU010000118.1 GCA_947625295.1 uncultured Clostridia bacterium
AAGAAAGGAGAGATAAAAATGTCACGGACACAGCAAATGGCATAACATACAAGCAAAAAAAGGAAAGGCAGATGCAGCAAGAGGAAAAGTATTCACAAAATTAGGAAGAGAATTATTAATTGCAGTAAAAGAAGGAGGACCAGACCCAGCAGGAAATTCAAAATTAAAAAATGTAATTGCAAAATGTAAAGCAGCAAATATGCCAAATGATACAATTAATAATGCAATCAAAAAAGCATCAACAAGTAATGAAAATTATGAAGAAATGGTATATGAAGGATACGGACCAAACGGAGTAGCTGTTATAGTAGAAGCATCAACAGACAATAAAAATAGAACAGCAGCAGATGTAAGACATGTATTTGATAAAGCAGGAGGAAATTTAGGAACTACAGGATGTGTATCATATATGTTTAATAAAAAAGGAATTATTGTAATCGAAAAAGCATCTACGTCAATGGATGAAGAAGAACTTATGATGCTTGCTTTAGATGCAGGAGCAGAAGACTTTGAGTCAACAGATGAAATTTATGAAATAACAACTGATCCATCTGACTTTACTAATGTAAGAGAAGCTTTAGAAGCGGCAGAGCTAACATTTCTTGAAGCAGAAGTACAAATGATTCCAACAACAACTGTTCAATTAGATGAAAACGGTGCTGAAAAAATGGAAAGGTTAATTGAAAAATTAGAAGATTTAGACGATGTGTCTAATATCTATCATAATTGGGAAGAATAATAATTAGAGGAGATAAAGAATGAATCAAAAGAGAAAAAAAATAATAATAATTTTAGCAATTATTATTGTATTAATTTTAATATTAATTTCAGGAATTACATATGCATATATTGAAACAGATTTATTTAAAAGTGATAAAAAGCTATTTTTTAAATATATTTCACAATTAAATGATACTGAAGATGGTTTTGTAAATGAATATGTAAAACAATATTTTGAAAAAAAGCAAAATACACCATATGAGAATAATGGAACAATTCGTTTTAATATAACGTCATCTATTGATGAAGATCAATTAGAAAGGACAAATGATACAACAATTACTTATACTGGAAAAGTCGATAAAAAGAATTCAAAAACAAGTCAAGATATTGATATAAATTACTCAAATGATGTAAAATTTCCAATATCTTATTTGCAGTCAGATGATGTTATTGGATTAAAAACGGAATATGTTGGAAAGAAATTTATTGCTATACAATTAAATCAATTAGACGAAATAACTGAAATATCAGATGATAGTATAAATAAAGCAGAGGAATTATTAAGTAATCCTGAAAAAAAATTATCAAATGAAGATATAGAATATATAAAAAATATTTATTTTAATGTATTAGATCAAGAATTAACTGATAACAATTTTAGTAAAATTGAAGGAGAAAATGTAGGATATAAATTAACTTTAAATAGTGAACAAATAAAAAATATATTAATAAAACTATTAGAAACACTACAAAATGATAGTTTTACATTAGAAAAAATTAACGAATTAACTTCTAGTAAAATAACAGCAAATGACATACAAAATGAAATAACGGAACTTAATAATAGTACACAAACTGCCGATGAAACTTTAGAAGTATTAGTATATCAACAAGATAGAAAATTAAATAAAATAGAATTTGTATTTAATCAAAATAAAGTTAAAATTGAAAAAATAGAAACAGGGAATAGTACGGAATACAATTTATCAATTGAAGCTAATGAAGACAATCAAACAGTAACTGCATATTTAAACATGAGATACTCTGGATTACAAGGATTGCAGAGTATAGCAGAAGATTACGAATTAGGAATTCAATTAGACAATGAGAATCAATATATATATTATTGGAACCATAATGTAGATTTCGATGAAGGAATATCAATAGAAGATTTCACAGAAGAAAATTCATTAAATCTTTCTAATTATGAACAATCACAAGTATCTGACTTTATTTTAGCAGTTATGCAAAGATTACAAGAAGTAAATACAAAACAAATGGAATCATTAGGAATAGCTGATTCAACAAATCCTTTAATATATGCAATACCATTGATGTCTATGTATTCTGAATCAACAAATATGATAGGAGATGAATCTTTATCTGAGGTAGAAGTTCAAACACATAATGCTAAATTTGAAAACTATGAATCATCAAATTTGCAAGGAGTAACAGTGAAGGGATTGTTAACTACAATTCAAAGTAATAATTTAAATTCTGATGATAGAAAATATAAAATTACAGAAATTAATTTTAATGGAGAAGAATATGAAGTAACAGAACAAAATATTACATTAATAAAAAGTGAAATATCAGTTGAAGACAGCTTTAAAGTTGAATGTGAAAAAGATTCAGATTCAGGAATAGTATATAGAATAGTTATTAATAAAAATTAATAGGTCTAAATATTAAAAAAAAGCATATAATACAATATGCTTTTTTTTAGTATGACGGGCATGTCATAAATCTAGGGTGAAAGTCCCAAGAGGCGTATTTGTCGCGAACTCGATAGCA